>JBNKZD010000001.1:0-5726 GCA_050301235.1 Chitinispirillaceae bacterium
ATTTTTTTAATTCTCTGCGCACCTCTGTGTCCTCTGCGTTTTAAAATTTTTTGTAGTTAGGCAACTACTATGGAAAATGTACTGGTCGTTATTCAAAAAAAATGAACACAGGGACGGAGATATGTGTGGGTAAAGATCAGCCATGAAAATGGAGAGGGGGATGAAGAACAAATTACAGTTTTTGTTCCCTTTCTCCACGAGTGGAGAGAGGGTCGGGGTGGTCACTGAGCTGGGTCGAAGTGAGAGAGGCGATTGAGTATTCTGCGAGAATGGTTATTGGTTAATAGTGTTTGTTTCTACCACCCAGGGGCAATAAAAAATCCCCATTTCCACCCTTCTTCAGCTCTCTGAAACGGGTAAGCAAGATAGATCTGAAAAACAAAAGCTCCCAGAAGATTAAATCTGATTGCTGATCCAGCACTGAACACTGGAGTACGAAGATCAGAATCCCGTTGAATTCTCCAAACGATAGGACTTGATGCACTCCATGCGACTCCACTGTCAAAAAAGCCGACCAGGTCAAGGGGAATATATTGGAAATTGATTAATCCAAGTTGCTCATTCCCTAAAAGGGGAATTCTGAGTTCAAAATTCGCAACAGCGACGCGGGTTCCAAGCAGCCGCTCGAATTCGGGCCCCTCATCATTATCTGTTGCATCACTGTTGAGGTCGAAACTTCCCATACTATAACCACGTACCCAATCTTCGTAACCCAGAAACGCTTCCGGAAGACTATAGTGATCAGATTGACCAAAGTACCTTCCCCAGGTAAAAGTACGGAATGCGAACGTCAGAGGTTTGAGAAATTTATAAAAGCGAATATCTCCTGTTATATCGGTAAAAAACAGGGAACCGATTGATGGTTGTATTTCTAATCTGAATCGCCGTCCTTTAATCGGTCCAGTAAATCCATTGTAGGAAAAATCACCGACATATGCACCATTTACTTCGAACTGGTTGATTGCAGGTGGTGGGAGAACAGAAACCTCATCAAACAGGGAAAACAGGTCCGGCCCCTGAATGATCACTGCATCTTTTGAATACCCGATCCGATGATATCCACCACTAAATTCAAACCGGCGATGGATAGATAATGGATAGCTCCCAAAAACATTAATCTGATCTTCATACACCCGCTCATTGATAACGGTCGTTCCCAGTACAGGGGTTTGCATACCATTAATTTCTATCGAATCAGACTCGTCAAGAACTCGCGATGTGACATAAGGAAAGTGGCTGAAAATGTATCCCCAGTTAAAACGGCTTTTTTGATTTAGATATACAAGAGATCCGCCAATGCTGTTCCAGCCTCCGGTACTTTGCAAACCAACTCCAAGAATGTGGTTGCCAAGGATATCACTGAATAACAGACTGACCTGCCCTCCCGCTGAAACACCGAAGGGGCTGGCTGTAATACCCCCGAATATCTGGCCAATATACCACAATCTCAATTTGGGTTTGTATAAGGTTGCATTACTGAATTTAGTGGTGCAAAAACCAGTATCCGGTTGGGACAGGTAATTATTAACAAATGAGTATGATCTGCTTTTGGGCGGAAGTGATGCATTTGAAAGGTAATCGGAATACGTGTATGAAAATGTGTCCGGATGCATTTGTGTTGAATCTATGGACTGAATCGTATAATTAAAGTTATTAAAAACGTTGAAAACGATGGCACCACTTTTTGATGAAACGCTCATGGCAGGAGATTGGCTGGTTAATCCACTCACTCCGGTAGTAACACTGGTGATTCTAAAAAAATCAGAATCTGCAAATGTATACCGATAAATTTGAGGAATTCCATCAGGGTCGGAGATAAAATACAGATAGTTGCCATCCGGAGAAAACTGAGGGTTGATATGGTTTGCCCAGTTGGCAATTGAAAGATACCATACGGAATCATTATCATAATTCATGAGCCCGATTCTCATTCTTCCGGGAAAAATGGAATCACGGTTTTCAGGAGGTATGCGATCGGTAACAAATGCAATAGTTTTACCATCCGGAGACCATACAGGCTGAATTTCAGCATAGAGATCATCAGTAAGTTTTTCTGCTTTCCTTTCTTTCAAATCGTAAAAGTATAGGTTGCTGACAGCTCCTTCACTTGCAGAAAGAACCAGTCTTCGACCATCCGGTGACCAGGAAATATGGTTTACCTCTTCGGTACCACTGATAGAGATTATTTTTTTTGTATATCCGTGTGCAACATCTTCGATTGCTATTGCATTATTGCCTTCGTCGAAAACAACGAATGCAAAATATTTTCCATCCGGTGACCAGCTCCCGGAAAAGTTAATAAACCGGATTGTTTCAAAGCGTTCATCGTTTTCGCTGCTGACAAGTTTTTTAATGATCTTACCACTTTTTGCATCCGCAAGATACAGGTCAATGGAAAACAGGCCTCGTGATGATAAAAATGCGACGTATTTTCCATCAGGGCTTATTGAGGGAGAAAGATTTATGTCCCTGCTGCTTTGAATCGTTTTTATGTGGTGTGAAGTATCTCCCGTATAAAGCGTTTTTGAGTTAAATGATGTTCGGATTGCATTTTGCCAGGATCGTGAAAGAGAATCAACACTCATTCCAAGAGTACTTGAGAACCCTGATTCCAGACCGAGACTTACTACGGCTGAGAATAATGGGCCCACAATTTCATCTCCCCATCTACCGGCAATATATGCCCAGATCGAATGGCCATATCGGTAAGGGAAATAACGCATATCTCTGCCAATTTTTGAGATAGAAGGGACATCTTTTCTCAGGACCGCATCACGCATCCAGATTGATGTCAATGGGGAGATTGAACCAAGTGAGAGATACTCTGCCATTCCTTCAATGAACCACAATGGGATTTGGTAACTGTTGAAAAGGTTACTCAGGTTCTGTATCTGCGCATACTGGAATGCATGAGTCAATTCATGGCCAAGAACATGGTTGTTTTCGCTAAGAATACCGGTTAGCGGGAGAATCATACGGTTCATGGTTCCTTCAGTAACACCACCTGTCCCCTGGGATATGATATCAGGAATTGCATTTGTCTGTTGAAAATCTGCCTGGTTTGCATAAAGAATGACAGGTTGGCTCTTTGGAAGTTTGATACCAAAGATTTTTGTATATCGAGCATACCAGTTTTCCAGCATTCCTGCAGAAATATGTACAGATGTAGATTCTCCAGGGTAGAAAAAAATCGTAAAATGATCTGTCTTTATTTGTTTAAATTTAAATGTCTGATATTGAATTTTATTTCTACCGAATGTCTGTGCAAGGCAGGGCGAATCAATAAACAAAAGGACGTACAGGAAACTAATAATGAAGTACTTCAAGTCTTTCCGCATAAGTTTTTTCATACATGCTACCAGGGTAATTAATTTTTAAACAACTCTCCCGCTTCCCCCTCTCCATTCCAATGGAGAGGGGGACCGAGGGGGTGAGGCGAAAGCGAAAAATTGAGCAGTATCATGCAATGTTAATCTCAAATGTCACTAATGTTCCTCAATAACTTTTTGGGGAGGAAACCATTTGAAATACAATGCAAGCATACAGGGAACCATGATCAAAGTCATTACTGTAGCAAAGGTTAAACCGTAAATCATTGCCCATGCAAATGCGGTCCAGAATTCAGTCATTTCTGATCCTGTCTGTACTCCGAAAGATGAAGTGTGGACGTCCAGACTGACACCTAATGCCATAGGAAGAAGGCCAAGTACAGTAGTTGCGGCGGTCAAAATGACCGGACGCAGTCTGGTTTTACCTGCGTTTACAACAGCATCGTATATGGGCTCTCCGGCTGCAATCAGCTTATTGGTATAGTCAACAAGAACGATACAATTGTTGACCGCAACCCCGGCCAGAGAGATACACCCTATTCCCGACATTATTACGACAAACACCTGGCGTGTCAAAAAATAACCCCAGAAAACTCCACCTAATGAGAGAAATACCGATATCATGATAATAAAAGGTTGCCCAATTGAGTTGAATTGCGCAACCAGCACAATTGCGATCAGAAAGAGGGCTATCAAAAATGCCTGTACCAGAAAGCTTGAAGCCTCTTTACGCATTTCAAGCCCCTGGCCGGATGTCACTTTATAGCCGACAGGTAAATTCATACTGTAGACCGCACTGTCAACCTGATGCTGTAGGGTACGTTTGCTTTGAATATCAGGAAAAAAATCAGCCCAGACATCTGTCGAACGTTGGAATTCTCTCCTTCTGATAGTACCTACTGAGGAGCTGGTTGCAACTGATGATACTGATGTCAACGGGATTCTAATGCCATCTTTGTCAACAATATAAAGATTTTTAACATCCGCAACAGAGTTACGGTATGGTGGAATAAAACGCACTATAATATCATATTCATCTTCACCGGTTCGATAGCTTCCTATGACAGATCCATTTATTGAACTTCGTATCAGTGATGCAATCTGTTCAACGCCAAGGTTGTAAAATGCAGCTTTTTTCCGGTCGATCGAAATGCGTAATTCGGGTTTTGCAGCTTCAAAATCCGTATCTATCAACTTTAACTGCGGGTACTGGTGCAATATCTCAAGAATCGAATCCGCAAACATCCCCAGCACTGCATAGTCATCACCGATGATGCTATAAGAGATATCGTGTCCTGATGGTGGTCCGTTTTCCTGTTCATGAATATCGATTGTAGCAATACTGAAACCGTTAAGTCGCTTTTTAAGCGCTTCTTCCGTAGTGATACCTCTGATTTTCCGTTCTTTATATGGTCGTAAGGATATCCTCACGAAACCTTGATTGTATTCTTCACCAATACCGGAAAAGACATCATCAGATCCCGATTTTCCCGATGTCGCCTGGATATTTTTTAGTGATGCCGGTACATTCTTAACAATATGTTCAATGCTTCTGACAACGGTATCGGTTGTTTTCAGAGGAGTTCCGGGAGGCATTTTAATGGTTATTGTCAATTCTGACGGGTCCTGTGAAGGGAAGAAAACGGTTTCTTTACCAAATAGTCCATACAGAATAAAACCGGCAATGACAATCGCAAATGCGGTAAACAAAACTTTTTTTATATGTTTTAAAGAAAGATTGAGCCAGTGAACATAACCACTGAGCATCCAGGTATAAAATCTCCCTCCACCTGTCATCCTGCCGGAGCTTTTATTGTCCCTGACTTTCAAAAAGCGGGAACAGAATACCGGATTGATTGTCAATGCTACGCATAACGATGAGAGTAATACCACGATAACTGTTATCGGTATATACGCCATGAAATCCCCAATGACATCAGGCATAAAAATGATAGGAAAGAATGCAAGGCATGTGGTAATTGTAGAAGTTATAATTGGCCAGGCAACTTCTGAGGTACCGTCAATAGCCGCTTCTTTCTGCGATTTTCCCATTGACCCGTGTCTGAAGATATTTTCGACAATGACTATACCATTGTCAACAAGCATCCCCAGTGCAAGAATAAGGCTGAAAAGCACCACCATATTGAGAGTAATATGCATGAACTGGAGTATCGAGAACGATAACAGCATAGAAAAGGGTATTGCAAGTGACACAAACAATGAGTTCACAAATCCAAGAAAAATGATTGTCACCAGCATCACCAGAATAAATCCCGAAAACATGTTGTTTTCAAGGTCGGCTATTATTTTTCTGATGTCATCAGATCCGTCGTAGGCGTAATTGATTGTAGTACCAACAGGGAAATCACTTTTTGTACTGTCAATATACGATCTGAC
>JBNKZD010000002.1:0-5746 GCA_050301235.1 Chitinispirillaceae bacterium
TATTCTTCATAGATTTTATCTATCATCAAAAATTAACCTCTGTCAATCAAATATTTATACCACTTAATTTAAAGTATCACTCTCTATAATTACCTCGGTCTCCTCAACTTCTTCCCTGGCCTGAATTTCACTAAGTTTTGTCTGTGCACGATCCTTAATTCCCGCATCCGGAAAGTTATCTATGATTGATTTAAGGGTTCCCTTCGCCTGGAAGATATCATCCATTGCGATATAATTATCCGCCAGAAGGAGGTAAGACTCCCCTACCCATTGTTCGTACATTTCGAAATTCTTATTGAGTGAAATCAATGTTTCGATCGACTGCTGATATTTTCCATCACGGTAAAAGATATCCCCCAGGAGGTATTGCGCTTCGGCACCATATTGATCTCTTGCGGTATTCAGTGTTGCTAAAAACTCATCCCTCGCGGTATTGTAATCTCCTTGCGCATAAGCCGATTTTCCAATATAAAGACTAGCCTTATTCTGTGAGGCGACGTTCACATTTGCACGCTCAAGTATCAGCCTCGCATAGTGCGTGGCCGAATCATACTTCCTGAGTTCATAATAATTTTCCATCAGCCCAGACCATGCGTTGTACTGTTCTTTTTTATTATGTGCCACAGATGCCAATTGATAATACCGGCTCAGCGCAGCCTCACGATTTCCGGTAATGGTCTGGATATCTGCAAGCCGGGCGATCACACGATTATATTGCTCGAGGTTTTTCATTTCGGCCAGGCTTTGATAAAGCTGCTTTGCCGGCTCGTATTCATTCAGCCGATAATACGATTCTGCCATATAATACCGGGCTTCGGGTACTTTCGGATTCTCCGGATAGGCAGATATATAGCCCCGGAAAGCATCGATGGTCTTATTGTATTCCAGGTTGTAATAAAAATTCTTCGCGGTCTCAAATTCCAGGCTTTCCACATTCTGAGACTCCGGATTAGCCGCCTTGAATTGATTCAGGTAGGTCGAAAATTCAGCGGAACGCCCTTGTACATTCAGCACTTCCTGTAATGGCAGCAACGCCTCTGATGCAACCGAATGGGTCGAATAATCGCTCAGTATCACCTGGTAGTCGGCAATTGAGTTATCGTATTTCTGAAGGTTATAGTTTGCCGTTGCCCTCCTGAGATACGCATAGGGCACATATTGTGAGCTTGGTTTCTGCCTGATCAGTTTGCTGAAACCTTCGACGGCCGCCTCATAATTGCCGTTTTCAAAGTTCAGTTGCGCTTTTTGAAACAATGCATCATCGTAATATCTTGAGGTCGGATAATTTTCTATGATATAATCATATTCCCTGTTTGCACCTGCCATATCCCCATTAATACCATTGACCACACCTGCCTGCAGATGTGCATAGTCATTATCGACCTTATTATTCTGGATTGCCTGCCGATAATAGCGAAGGGCATCGCTATACCGTTTCTCCACATAGTAGCAATCAGCCAGACGCAACACTCCATCCTCATAATATCCTGAATTACCAGCGGTTTTGGAGTTATCTACAAATTCCTTAAAGTGAATGAGCGCCTTATCATATTGCTTTGTATTGTAAAATGCATATCCCAATCCGTACCGGGCTTTCAAACCGTTCGCTTTTACCCGATCCTCTGAACGTGACAATGCTGCCTGGTAATATGGGATCGACTTTTCAAAATCACGCTGAACAGAATAGGCCTCTCCCATCCAAACATTGGCCAGTTGCTGATATTCAGGATCAATAGGATATTTCAATGATTTACTGAACATTCCAATGGCTTCGGCATAATCCTCATTATTGAAATATTCGGCTCCCTTCAAAAAAGTTGCCTTCTGGTAGATACCCTGCAGGTTTCTGTTGACGGTCCCTGCCTTTTCGACATGGCTTATTGCAAGGTTATAATTGTTCGTATTCAAATATGCCTCGGAGAGCAGATCATTGATCTCTTCAATATGTTCACTGTCGGGATATTCTTCGGCAAAGGCATTCATAGCATTGATTGCCAGTTCAGTCTGTTCCAGGTCATAGGTTACCTTGGCGTACTGGTAGGAACTTTCTTCCACAAGTTCAGGCGTTATTCCGCTCTTGCGGGCATTATCAAACGCATTTTGCGCATAGAGCTTGTTCCCCTGTTTCAGGTACAAAATTCCAAGATAGTAGGAAGCATATATACCAACACTATCCTTGTCACTCGCCGCTCGTTTGAATTCATCTACCGCCTTCTCTGTATTTCCGGCACGATACGCCACATAACCTATACGGTAACGTACATCTCTGCCCGGGTTTTTAACATTTTCTTCGTACAGTTCATAATACTGTGAAGCCTTCTCAAAATTTTGCTTGTAGAGATATGCGTCGGCTGTAAGCAGATAAAACTCACGTTCATTAACGCGTTTGGAGCCGGAAAGAACTTCTTCGGAGTATTTTATCAATTCATCATAGCGCCTCTGATTATAATATATACTGGCAATCATCCCGGGTACGACCGAAACGTACGAGTCATTTTCACCAGCCCGCTTGAGGTCTTCAACAGCTTCATCATAGGATCCATTTTCGTAATTGATATAACCTGCGTAATAGCTTGCAGGTGCCTGGTAGGCTGATTTCCTTCTTTTTAACGCATCAAATTGCGGAAGGGCATCATCAAATTTTCTTAAAGCAAAATAGGAATACGCCAGCTGGAACTGCGCCGTGTTTCGTTCCTCATTTGACAACGCCGAATAATTCACTTTTGCGAGGTATTCAATGGCTTTATTGTAAGATTTCTGTTTGAAATAGAAATCACCGAGTTCAAAGTACGCCAGGCTTGCTTTTGGATGACTTTCATTATCGCGTATGAAATTCTCTATTAGTTTTTCTCCATCCTGGTGAAAGAGACTGAGTGCTGAAAACGCTATGTAGTATTCGGCGTCCGCTTTCTTCATCCCATCATTGGATTGCCTTACATATCTTTCGAATGTCTCACGAGCCGCGGCATAATCTGATTTTTCTAAAAGGTCCAGTCCCTTTCTGTACAGAACATCTTCATCCGTATGGTAAAAGGATGTTTGGCCATGTAAGGAAGTAACTGCGCATAACAGCGTAATGATCAAAAAATGAACAAATCGCATAGAGAAGATTCCGTTAAAAATAATACTGGTATATAAACGTTCAAATCGCCAAATCTTATAAAGCCGGCATATAAAAAATCACTACTATCAAAAATACAATAAAAAAAACACTTTTCCGTGCAGAGAAATCAGTATAAAAGTTTGGCTACAAGCTCCTTCAATTCCTCACCATCATTTGTCTGGCTTCCCACACCCTTGCAATGAAGATCCGCCATCCGAATATAGTGGAGATTCCGCACCACATGATTCAGCGAATAACGCTGGGCAGCTTCCTGATAATCACGCACAAAATAGCCCCTGACGCCAAAAGAACCCAAATCCACTTTTTCCTTTCTTCGCATTTGCGCATGAACCACGAGCAGCTTTGAAAACAGGCTGTATAATACCGCAATAGTAGGTATCACCGGATTTTGCCTCGTATTTGCGGCAAAATATGCGACAATTTTAAATGCCTTGACGATATCCTTTTTCAGGATGGCATCCTGAAGTGCAAAAGAATTATATTCTTTACTGATACCGACATATTTATCGACCATATCCGCATCAATTTCTACCGGGTCGATATAGTTGATCAGAATTTTTTCAATTTCGTTTGTCAGCCGTTCAAGATTATTTCCGATGGATTCTGAAAGCATCATCCTGGCGGCTGGCGATACTTTGAAGCCGCGCTGCTGGACATATTGTTCAATCCATGCGGGCACCTGATTATCATAAATTTTCTTGCTGTCGAGAAACACCGCCTTTTTCTTCATGATTTTAGCCAGCGCCTTTCTTCCATCCAGCGTCTTGTTTTTATGACAGAATACGAGTACCGTGCTGGGCACAGGGTGTTCTAGATAATGTATCATCTGTTCCTGGCCATTTTCGCGGTTCAGATCCGAAATATTCTGTGCTTCTTTAACGAGAACTACCTGGCGCTCTGCCATCATCGGGTACCGCCTGGCATTATTGAGTACATCACTTACGGTAACATCGTTACCATATAGAATGGTAAGGTTAAACCCTTGCTGTTCTTTCGGTATTACATTAACCTCGATATAACGGCTAATGAGATCGATAAAATAGGATTCATCTCCCTGCAAAAAGTATACAGGAGCATAGGAACCCTTTTTCAGTTCATTCAGAATTTGTGTGGCCTCATTCATAACTCGCAGTTCGTTCTACTCAATTCGTGCTTTTCTGAAGTCCCGGGCTGTCCACGCTCCTACCATAGCGCCGAATAAATGAGATTCCCATGAAATACGGGAGTCATTCGGCAACAGTCCCCAGAACATCGTGCCGTAAAACAAAAGTACAACAATCGATATGATTATTGACAGCCTGTCCCGCCTGAATATCCCAAAAAATATAAGGAAAAATGCCAGTCCATAAACGATGCCACTGGCCCCGATATGGGAGGTATTGCTGCGGCCCAGAAGCCAAACAAGCACATTCGTAACAAAATAGCTTCGCAGAAACACCCATTGGGCTATTCGTGGATAATAGAAAAACAACATAGCGCCCAGGAACAACACCGGAATAGTGTTTGACAGGAGATGCACGTAGTTTGCATGAACAAGCGGGCTCGACAATATTCCAAGTATCCCTTTCAGCGTGCGCGGATAAATCCCAGGCAAATTAAGTCCGATGTGGTATACATTCGTCAGAAAGTAAGATAACCACATCAGAAAAACTAAACGAAACGGAACTATACTGCTCCCGATTATGGACCGGTCTGATTCCCCCATAGATCAATAATCTGATGGGTCATTGATCATATCCAGGCCAATTAATTGAGATTCTTCATAACCTACAGTCCAGTATCCCAGAATTCCTCCGGAAGATTTTGCAATTTTTTCAGCAAGAGCCTTGGCACTTTCATAAAAATCAATCGCAAACCGTCGGTCAAGCTTGGGCAAAATATCATTCAGCTTTTTAAGTTCACTCACAAGGTAATTTGACCGGGATTCGTTGGATTGAGGCAATTCATCCATAACGGATTTAAGCTTGTCAGCGAAATCCTCAGAGGCAATATTGTAGTAGTCTGTCAGTTCCTGTCTGGAAAACTTTTTATTTAACCTCGCGAGTTCAATGGCCTTCGAGATTTCTGCATTATCAATTTTGTTATCCGCACCGGCTATTAAAAGCGTTACATAAATCGGCATGTTAAACAACGTCTCTTTTTCATCCGCTGTCAGGTGCGATGGAAATACGTTCATAGAATTCTTCTTTGTTTTCGAGGGTAAGTTATTGAAATAATTTCAGAAAAATAGTCTTGTTGACCAGCAGATTTTTTGTGAGATGTTACTCACTTTCTTACACGAAAAAGAAGGCAGGTGTTTCTTGAAAGTAAGTTAAGCGCATTCATTGTACTTTTCACCATATTAAATTTTTTGAACTATGTCGGATACCAGTCCAGTTAAAATTTTTGTGGTTGAAGATGACCCGGCTTACACGCGATTTTTACAGTATGTGCTTGATTTAAATCCGGATTTTGAAGTCACATGTTTCAGCTCAGCTAAAGAATGCCTGCAGGAACTTTATCAGAAGCCGGATTTGATCACACTTGATTACAGTTTGCCTGATATGGCCGGTGAACAAGTCCTGCGTGCCATCAAGGAATATGATACATCCATCCAGGTGGTCGTAATCTCAGCACAGGAAA
>JBNKZD010000003.1:0-8364 GCA_050301235.1 Chitinispirillaceae bacterium
TAGCCAATGGCAAATAGCTAAAAGCTTTTTCATGCCCGCCCCTTGAAGCATTTGGTGTTGTAGAAGGGGCGGAATCGCTCAGGAAAACAACCTATCCAAATTCTGAATAAGCTCAACCCCCGGCCTGTCATAATAGATCCCGGTAGTTTTTCCTTGGGAAAGTCCCCGGAGAAACAGGTAGTATACCCCTCCAAAATGTGTAGCATACGAATAGTCCTTTTTGCGAAGCGACAGGTAGCGATGAGTGGCGATGGTATAGATGTAATACTGTAATTTATAATGCTTTGCATTCATCTCCCTGTCCATCGCATCGACCGTATACATCTCCGGGGAACTGCCGAGATAATTGGATTTCCAGTCGATAATGTAGAACCTGTCACCAGAAGTAAATATCAGATCGATGAATCCTTTCATGTATCCCGAAAACTGTTTAAAATCAATACCTTCGGCAAGGTAGGGAGCGGGGGAGAACAGGTCTGGTTGCTCATGTCCAAGGAGGTCCTGAAGTTCTTTCGAATCGAGATTTTCTATCGGAAAATGGAACTGCAACTCCTTTATACAATCTGATTTTTTGACACCATGTAGTGTTATACCATTTGGTGAAAGAGTAATTCCGGCAATTTGTGTAAGCAGTTTATAAATTGCGTTATCCCATTGAGAATCAAAATTATACCTCGAAAGCAAATCCCGAATGAGTGCGATATCTTTATTAATATCGAGGTTACTGAGATCTGTGGTTTCGAGTAGCTCATGAAGAAATAGTCCTGCAATCTCTCCACGTGGAAACGTACTCACACTTGAGAAATCATTTTGAGCGGTTTCGTTTGAGTGAGTGTTTTGGGCAACACCTGGATCATCATTGATACGATCATTTTCGTTGTGGGTTTTGCTCAGTGATGAAAAGCTGGTGATTCGCCATGGATCGGGAAGTCGTTGTTCCAAGGTTCGCATTGTCAGTGTTTTGGGTGTGGGAGGTGTGCTCGAAATATCCTCGTAGCTTTTTACATCTGCATTTTCAAAGACGATTGAGTTTTGATGACGGAATGATGATGTAAGTAATTGATATATATCAAAATCGCCACGTGATTTCATGTCAGATCTGAATGTTGCTGCAGGTGGTTGCTCGGTACCATCACTTAACAGGAGATATGCAGCAGCGTTAATTGCATCACTGTTGGGTTTATACGCGATCGCCGCATAACAGCATGATTCTGCACGGGTAAGTGCAACATAGAGCAGGCGCATCTCTTCAGCGAGTGTCTCTGTTTCGTATGCATTAAACTGATTGGAGCTTTCCGGTTCGCCGATTACCAGAAGTGGTTTTGCACTGTTACTGGAGTGAACAATATATGGTTTATCTATTTTGCTGCCAGGTGAGATACCATCCCAGATAAACGGGCAGAAAACGATAGGGAATTGGAGGCCCTTACTCCGGTGGACGGTGATTATTGAGACCGCATCTGCATCACTTTCCAGACGCATAACCTCTTCATCCGGAACATGATCTGACTCCTGAAGTACCTTTTCCGTAAACCAGTCCAGTAGGGGACGCAACCCCTTGCGCTCATTGTGTTCTTCACGGAGAAGCAGTTCGACCAGATGGGTTATGTTCGTGAGTTTTCGCTCGCCGGCTGGTTGTGAGAGCAGACGTTGCCGGACGTTTTCATCAGTGAGAAATGTGCGCATAACACTTGCAATACCATGCTGTTTCCAGAGATCATGATACGTGTAAAATCGGGTAGTGATAGCGTCCCATTCTGATGGTGTTGTGGAGAGGTGATCAAGATCATTTACGTTGAATCCCATCAGTGTGGTAATCAGTGCTGAACGTATGAAATCTGATCGGTGCGGAGTGACTATTGCCCTGAGAATAGATAGAAGTTCTTGCGATTCGCAGGTGGAAAACACCGAACATCCACTTTCAATGATAGCTGGTATTCCTTTATTTATCAGTGCCTTATGCAGTATACTTGCCTCATTGTTTTTCCGAACAAGGATGGCAATATCTTTGGCTGAAACAGGTCTGGATCCGATAAATGCTTCATTGCCGGAACCTTTGGCAACCAGAAATGCGATCCGGCTGCTGACCGTGTCGACAACCCTGGTGTATATCTCATCTGGTCTCAAGGAATTAAAACAGATCCAGGTGAGCGGTGGCTCTTTGACTCCATCCATTGTAAGCGTGCAATTCTCACCACTGAGTCCGCTAGCTGATGGTTGAGCGGATATCTGATCAAGCAGGAACAGGTGTGGGGAGCGACAGAAGAGCGTGTTCACACTTTGAACAAGGTTCGGATGTGAGCGGTAGTTTCGGGAGAGCGTGAACATGTGATTAACATTTTGTGATGCCTTAAGATAGGTAAAAATATCTGCGCCACGAAACCGGTAGATAGATTGTTTAGGGTCGCCAATTAAGAACAGGGGAGAGTGTGCAAATACGGTTGCAAAGATATTGTACTGAATCTGGTCGGTATCCTGGAACTCATCAATGAGTGCAGCCTGGTAATTATTACGTAATGTATTGATTAAATTGCTGTTATGATGGTCCTTTAAAGCACTTTCGACTTTGAGTAGCAGATCATCAAAGTAAAGTTTTGATTGAGAATCTTTCCGGACTGCGCACTCTTTTCGTACGAATATAAAAAACTGTTTCAGGAAATGTAACAGATTGTTTTTATAGATTTCCAGACGAGTTTGAAATATTTCTGATGCTTCCTGGCATGCTGAAAAAAATGGATGTACAGGAGTTGCACAATTTTTTTTGGTGTATTTTTCCAGTATTGAAGGGGTTAAACGATCAAACTTTTTGGGAAGTTGTGCAAACTGGGCAGGGGCAGTTAGAAACTGGTTTGTTTCTTCAAGGAGGGCTGCGATAGTGGAGGTCTTATATGAAGTCGCATTCAATGCACCTGAATTCAACAACGTACTGATCTCATCACGGTATTCATTCCAGAGTTGTTTGAGTGCGTCGAATGTGGTGTTCCACGTTGCTTCAATCTGATCAACTGGAAGAAAAGGGACATTTGGGGTGATACTTACTTCTGAAATGGTACTTGAGATGCTATCCCATAATTTTTTTAATTTCAATGGGTTATATCCATTAAGTGACAGGTAGCCTGCAAATCCGGCAGAGTAGCGATCAACGGTAGTTCGCCAGAAATCCGCAATAACTTCTTCAACCAACTCTGTCTGGTTCGTGATTATTTCCGCTTTAAAAGGCATCTGGCACTCAAACGGGTGTCGGGTCAGGATTGTACGGCAGAACCCGTGGATCGTGAAAATAGAGGCGTTATCGAACGAATGGAGGGCTTCATTGAGCAGGTCTGTTGCAGTAGCGGGGTCTATTCGCTTGAGGAGGCTACTGAAAAAGGGATCTGTTGATGATCCGAGTTCAACTGCATCTCTGAACTCTCGTAAAAGGTTGTGAATCCGCTCTTTAAGTTCAACCGTGGCAGCTTCGGTGAATGTTACAACCAGGATTTTTGCAACATGGAGGCGTTTTTCCAGCAGGAATCGGAGATATAGGCGGCTGATTGTGAATGTTTTACCGGTTCCTGCGTTGGCTTCAATGAGCGAGTGGCCACTCAGTGGAGCACTAAGAAGGTCCAGTTCTTTTCTGGTTTGTATCGGTTCAGCGGCAGGTGCGGTTGAAGTTAATTCCATTTCAAAACTCCAACGAGCGGATCCAGTACCATCATCGAGACATCGACAAACTTTTGCCCAAATGGATCTATCCTACTGAAAAACGTAGCATTACCCACTTGTTCACTTTCAGGTGTCACCTTACTGAAATCATTCCCAGACCAAACCTTCTGAGCTACACTGAGAGCTTCTTCAAGCAGCTTATTTTTAATGCGTAACGATTGCATGAATGCCCATGATGATTCCGGAAAAAAGTGAAGAGGCTGTCGTAATCCCTGATCGTAAAGCTTGCAGAGCTCTTCAAGAATAGTCACAGGATTTTTGACCGGCCCGTATTGCCATGATCGATCCTTGCAGATCAACAGACTTTCCCGGGATTCACCATTATTGCAAAGTGACCAGATACAATGGGTAATCCAGATTTTCAGATGATGAGTTGCTTTGGTGTTTGCGTAGTAGTAATGAAACACCCCTCGATCGCAAACCCCGCTGAGTGAACCTGTCAGGGTGTATGCACCTGTTGTAACAGTCACCGAACGCTCATCTGTGGTATACCATTCAGTCCTCTCTTGCAGTTTACTGACAAATGGCTCAACCTCATCGGTAATACTGAACGAGTGGTATTCACCTGATGATCCATGCGGAAGCTTCCCACGGAACGCCTCCTTTTTCAAATGCTGGTCAATAGAGATACCTGTCAGTGATGAGGTGATCAGATCATTTGTGAGATGATACCGTTCAAGTCCTTGAATATCAAATGGTTCCATATCATCAACATCCATCTGTTTCAATCCTGGATATACACCGAGTCTCTGTGTCAGAAGAAATGCTGCCGGACCGGAAAAGAAGCGGATAAGATCAGATATTTCAATAATTTTAGTATCATTTTCAGGAGACGAAAGTGGTGTCTCGATCATTAAACGAGGTTTCGCTGGTGGAGAAATAAGTGCTGTTGCAGCGGTAAGGTTTTCTTTTGAGTAGGAAAAAAGTCGGGAATCAGTTGTATCAAAATAAGCCGGATGAAATCCCTGAAGACGATGTCGGGTGACTAAGAAATCAGAAACTGAAGCTTGATCAACCTTTTGTAACACATTGAACTCATCAGAAGTATCTTCTTCACCAATTTCAAATGCATGTTCACAATAATCGAGTAATTCATCTACAAGCACCGACTGGCGTTGTCCTGAACTTTTTTCTCGTGGATCTTTAATAAAACTAATATAGAAAACATCACGTGCCGACAGGATCGCTTCAAGGAACAGAAACCGGTCCTCCTTTTCAATACTGCGATCACCAGGCTGGGGATCACTGGCAATCAAATCCCATGTGGTTGCTGATGATTTTCGTGGAAAATCAGCATCCTCCATCCCGATACAACACACCACCCTGAAAGGAATTCCACGCATCGGAAGCATCGAACAGAATGTCACTCCGCCATTGAAAAATGCCTGATCACCACTCTGTGCATCAAGGAAATCCAGAAACAACCGTTTCACAATATCAAATGAAACCGGAGATTCAAAATGCACTGCAGTCTGAATTTCAATAAATTGCCTGATAAAATTATGAATTTGTGTGAGTTCCTGCACTTTCGCACTATCAGGCTTAATACAACGGTCAATAGCTGTGCAAAGTAGTGAAGACCAGTCACTTAAAGTGTGATCGGTTCGGCTGACCTGATCAAATTCCACAAGGGTAGTAAAAAAAGTGATAAAATTGCCAAGTACAGCACCCATCATCCCTTCAATGTGTTCATACCCGAAAATTCCATTGAACGACTGAAACTGATCGGATGGAAGTGCATATCCCAGAAAAAGCTGATCAAGGCCGCGCTTCCAGGTATTCTCCTCATAGGGCGGGCAGTCAAACTCTTTTTTCATGGAGCCATCAATACCCCACTTGATCCCTGTAGCCGCAATCCATTGTGAAATCGTTTCGCAATCAACATCTGTAAGACCAAATGCTTGCCGTATCTCTTCAAAATCAAGGAGCTCAGTTACCATATCGACACTGAAACGTGACTGTGGAACTCCAAGTAGTAGTTTACAGATTGTACGTATTCTGCTTAACGATTTTCCTGCTCGATCAGCCATGCTATAAGGAATTTTGATCTCAGATGAATCACCACTGCCAAAAACTGCATCGATCGCAGATGCGTACTCATTGATATCAGGTGCCATCACTACAATATCTGATGGTTTGAGATTCGGAACTGTCCGAAACATATCGAGCAACTGATCATGCAGAACCTCAATTTCCCGCGTTACACTGTGGACGCTATGAAGTTGAATCGAGCGATCGGTTTTGTTAAAAGGGACCTTCGGGTTTTCTGTTTCTGGTCGGTTTCGAAGATAGAGTATGTCAGCCTGCACACAATGAAGATGTGAATCGTTTCCCGGATCACTCATCACGGGATACTCTTCAGTTTCTGCTGCATGAAGTCTCCCGATGAACTCCTGACCATATTTCCCCAGTGATGCCAGCAGCGGATTTCCAGTATCAAAGTGCTGATTTTCAAGTGATGCGGTATGTTTTCGTTTTTTCAACCTGCTGAGTTTTTTTGCAATCTGCTTTTCCGGGAGAATATCATCCCAGAATTCAGCGCTGGGATTGAGCAGATAATAATCGATAGGCACTATACTGGTCAGAGCGCTGAACACCTCAAAATGAAATGGAGGCAGGGTAGAGACACCAAAAATCGATAGCCGTTCAGGCAGTTTTTCCGGTGCAATTGTTTTTTCAACCAGCAGTTTTAAAAACCGATGCTTAACCTGAACGCGATTATCCAACTCACCAATATTCAAGCGACGCCAGAGGTCGGCTTGCCAGTGCGTTTCCTCACCAATGCTCCATCGATCAACAAGGGATGAGCGATAGACTGAATACCGGTCAAACTGATCGGCGATTTTGAGCGCCAGGTCAAACAATCCACCTGGTGGAGCATTTTTCAGATATGATGCAATTTCGTGATACTCTGTAATACTCAAACAATGGGGCAATTGATTATATATACGAAATGGAAGGTAGAGTGGATCAAACGGGAGTCGATCCGGTAATTCGGTAAATACCGATTTAAAAAGTGACTGTATGAATTGCGATGGGAATGGATAGACACAGTTCGCCCAAATCCCCAGTTTTTCAGCAAGCCTCAGCGAAAGTACCCGTTCCATCCCGCGGTTCTGTACAATAATAATCTCCTGTGAAAGTGGAGAATTCAACGGTTGCGACACCGATTCTGCAAGAATTGCGATCAGGTGTTCGAGACGGTTAGAGGTGATTAAATTGAATCCGGACATACTTTTGGCTTTCGTGCTCGCTCTTTCAGTCTTTCTTTGAAATTACACAATTGGGAGGTGGAGGGCAAATTAGTTGAAATTAATTATTAGAATTTATTAGAAATAATTTGGGCGTTTCCCTTCAGGCCGTTCCTCCTCTGGACTACACTTCGTTTCGGTATTTTTATCCCTGCGGTGGAGGAACCACCTGGGTCTAAAAACACAAATGCCCTTCATTACCATTTCGGGCATTTCCCGCCGTCCGAACTAACGCGGTTTAGAGTGAGCTGTGGTTGCTAAAGAGAAACTGTTATTGTACGTGTAGCATTTCAAAGTAAAACATTTTTTTTACATAGTTCACGTTCGCCACTTTCCATTCCGATGAGAAAGGGTGTTTCTGATATTTCACGTTTTTTTTCTTCTGTCTACCGTACTCTGGCTTGTAGAGCCATTAATTATTGTTGCAAATAGAGAAGAATAAGAGTTTTTCCCTGGAGGGGGAACATTATAAAACGTGAATTTCTGTAAATAACAGCGTGGTATAGTCCTTGTATGAGCCATGCCTTCCAAGGATATCAACCACCGTGGAAATTCATCTATTTACTAATAGATACAAACAAATTGTCTTCTATGTCCCGTCAGGGACAATATGTTTCAACAAAAAAATACAAAAAAGAACTCTAAAGTCCCGTAGGGACAGAATATTTCTGTGAGAATACTGGATAG
Source organism: Chitinispirillaceae bacterium (assembly GCA_050301235.1). Taxonomy (GTDB): domain Bacteria; phylum Fibrobacterota; class Chitinivibrionia; order Chitinivibrionales; family Chitinispirillaceae; genus JAFGIN01. The sequence goes on from JBNKZD010000003.1 coordinate 7,644, forward strand.
GGTGAAAGGAATCACCTTGATCCACAATTGATCCAATATCTTTTTTTTCTTATAGATTTGCCAGGTTCTTCTACAATATTTTCAAGGATCCCACCTGATTTTTCTATTACTTTCATAGATGCGTTATTATCCTCATCACAGGTAACCAATACTCGTTCAATCCCGAGTTTTAATGCTAACGGCAGAACACTTTTTAACATTATGGTAGCATATCCACGATTGCGTTCAGATGGAACGACCCCATAACCGACATGACCACCAAAATTTTCCAGGTATTCAGTCAATTGATGTCTCAATGAGACTCTGCCAACAATTTTGTTATCAACAATACCGACTAAAAATGTATTCGGAACGAATACATCCGGCAGATTTTTTCCATCAGGCCACCCGTTTACCATCTCTATATAATCTTGAAATGGAGACGATGTATCGTAATGGAATACAAATTCAAAATCCGGCTCTGATTCCTGAAATTCATCTATAGCTGTGTCGAGGAGATCTTTATCAGATACCACAAGTTGTCGTAATTGGAGATGAGTCATTGTATTGTCTTTCTGACTAAACATAATATACAACCCCACGCTCCACCGCCCATGCATCCTCACTAAACTCATCCCTGATCACTTCAGCCAGACAACAGGCCTGCTGCTCTTCACCGTGATTGATGAACCATTTCTTTTTTGCCCCTGGTATTGCCCTTGCCCAGGACATGAGGCCTTTC
>JBNKZD010000004.1:0-8431 GCA_050301235.1 Chitinispirillaceae bacterium
TTTTGTTAACCAATAATACTATTATCCTACTACCAGATAATGAAAGTAATAATATATTTCCCGTAAAAATAGATGTCAATAAAATCCGTATTTTAAAAATGAAATGCTGGTTATCAGATAAACCTCAGAAGTATATTCGTACATTCTTTCTCAAAAAATGGCAACTACTATGAAAAAAGACAAAAATACAGCACTTATTATTTTAAACTATCTTCTGGTCTATGTGATCTGGGGATCAACATACTTTTTCATAAAGATTGCAGTAACCACCATTCCACCATTTCACGTAATCGGGTTGCGTTTTTTTTGCGGAGGCCTCTTTTTCTTTTTGATTGCACTGGCCTCTGGACGCTTCAAAACATTGCCAACAATGAAGCAAATACTTACATCCATGCTGTTAGGCGGGCTTCTGCTTCTGGGTGGAACAGGCCTTGTAACCACCGCAGAGAAAAAAGTTGACAGTTACATTGCAGCACTGATAATCTCTACAACCCCTGTTGCGGTTGCATTTTTTGATCGGATACTCCTGAAAAAACGTCTCTCCATAATTTCGATAAGCGGAATTGTTACAGGAATTCTTGGTGTTGGATTACTACTTTACAATGGGCACTCAATTCCAAAGAGTTTTTCACCAGAAGTGATTCTTATTATCATAGCGCTTACGTCATGGTCGTTCGCAACAAGCCTTGGACATATAATGAAAACGCCATCAGACAGCATTGTCAACAGCTGCATCCAGATGCTCTCAGTCGGTACCATCTGCATGCTTATACTCCTTTTTAAAAAACCATCAATACAGGAAATTTTTCCTACCTTTTCACTTAATTCTCTCTATGCAGTAGCGATGTTAAGTTTTATAGGTTCGCTGGGATTTTTGGCATATACATTTCTCATTCATAATGAGCCAGCTATTCGTGTTGTCAGCTATGCATTTGTTAATCCGATGATCGCTGTCATACTTGGCCTGGCCATCGGAAAAGAACAACCCGTGCCATTTCTGGTGCCGGGAATCGTTCTGATACTTACTGGACTGTTTCAAATGCTGTACGGAGATATGTTTTTCGGGAAATTTTTAGTGAAGTATATGCGTGAGCGGTAAAAGTTCAAGGTTTAGAGGTATCGCCGCGATCGATGACTTTTAAGTAAAGAATTAACCTTCGTAGAATTACGTACACAACAACTCCCAGAACCCCTCCCCAGCTGTTTAAAATCAGATCGGACATTTGCGAAGTTCTTGTGATCAGGTATGCCTGAGATGTTTCTATCAATAAACTTGTCAAAAAACATAGTATGCAAACCAGATATCTGTACCGACGGAATGAAAATACACAACTCAGCAACAGACTCAATGATATCCCAAGTGGTATAAATCCTAAAAGGTTAACTATCATATCAAGTGCATATCTCCATTCCATCCTGAAATCATCCCAGGGTGGAGTTAACATTTTCGCTTTAAGCGGAACCAGTTGTTTTGGTACAACGATAAATTCAAAAGCATCCACATTTTTATTAAAACGGATTGAAGAGAGTTCACCTTTCCATGGGCTATGTAATGATTCATTGTTGCCAAAAACAATATGGTGCAACATTCTGCTTTTCATATCAGAATACAATATCGAAAGATTTCGTGTCATACCATTACATGTCACAGTTAATATTGTGTCAGCAATTGTCATTATTACGGATACTGGCTGCTGATCGTTCATTACATTCCCGAAAACGACTTTACCACTCCCGGACTGTACAATAAGTGTCGATTTCCATTGATTGATCGTTGCAATCATTTCTTTGCTATTGTATAATCCGAGAATCGTCGGGCAATGTACTGGTACACTGAATGGTTGTACTCTGAATGCCAGAGAAAAGGTGTTCCCGTTAATAAGAGACTGGCGGGCCGAACTAATCATTTTCCTGTATGCGATACCGGTTTTTTCAAACAGCAGAGTACCTGTTTTCGAATCAGCCCTGCATCCATTCGCAGGCAAAAAATTAAATGGCCATAATCCTGCAAACAGAGTACCTGAAATGATCATCACATTGAGAATTATGATAACAACTACCCACAGTATTCGTATTTTTTTGAAGGGCTGAGATATATTTTCAGTCTGTTGTACCATTTGCCTCCGAAAGAGTTGTACGAGATGCTAAAAAGGAACCTTTCGCAAAATTCAGACCTCTTCGATCAGCACCGGACCGAACTGCTTAAAAAATCAGCTCCGCTTGCAGATCGAATGCGTCCGAGGACACTCGATGAATATATCGGGCAGCAGCATATCATTGGTGAAGGTCGTCTGCTCAGAAGAGCGATTCAGATCGACCAGCTCTCCAGTATAATTTTTTACGGTCCCCCGGGTACGGGAAAAACTACGTTAGCCCGTATCATTGCCAATACAACAAAGGCACAGTTTTTATCAATCAATGCCGTACTTGCTGGTGTCAAAGAGATTCGCGAATCGATCGATACCGCTCAGAAAACATTGTCACTCTATGGTAGAAAGACCATACTTTTTATCGATGAAGTTCACCGCTTTAATAAAGCTCAACAGGATGCGCTTCTTCCCCATGTCGAAAATGGAGTGATTATATTGATAGGTGCAACAACCGAGAACCCCTATTTTGAAGTTAATAAAGCACTGGTATCACGATCCCGTATTTTTCAACTGACACAGCTGACCGATAATGATCTCAAAGATGTTGCTCTTATGGCAATCAACGATAAAGAACGGGGATATGGTGCCAGAAACATTGTTATTGAAGAAGATGCACTTGCCCATCTTGTAAAAGTCTCAAATGGTGACGCCCGTGGTGTGCTGAACGCACTTGAACTTGCAGTTGAAACGACAAAGCCTGATAATACTGGTGTGATAACTATCACACGCTCCATCGCGGAAGAATCGATTCAGCAGCGGGCGATACTTTACGATAAGGATGGCGATGCTCATTACGATACAATCAGTGCATTTATCAAATCGGTGAGAGGGTCCGACCCCGATGCTGCATTATACTGGATGTCAAAAATGCTCTACGCAGGTGAAGATCCCCGTTTTATCTTTCGTCGTATGCTGATTCTGGCTTGTGAAGATATCGGACTGGCAGACCCGCATGCGCTTTCGGTTGTTATCAGCTCAGCTCAGGCATTTGATTATGTTGGCCTCCCGGAGGGGCGTTACCATCTGGCACATGCGTGCCTGTACCTGGCAACCGCACCGAAAAGTAATTCATCAATGGCGTTTTTTGATGCACTCAACACGATCTCTCAGGAAGCAACCGATGATGTGCCGGATCATCTTAGGGACAGCAGCCGCGATAAAGAGGGTTTTGGTCATGGAGCCGGATATCTTTACCCCCACGCATACCGCGATCACTGGGTTGCCCAGCAATATCTCCCTTCAACTCTTCAGGGAAAACTCTTCTATCAGCCTACCGGTCAGGGATACGAAAAGGAGATTGCTGAGAGGGTTACCCGACAGCGTGAAGCACAACTTGAAGCAATGGTTGACACCGATACATCATCACCTCTGTTTTTAGCCAATACAGGTGAAAGTAGTACATCACAAACAGCCTGGTATGAAAGATCACTGGGCATTCGTGGGCGTGAACTTGACATAATAAGGAAACAGATTATATCTCTTGCTGAACTCAGAAAATCAGATTTAGTTCTGGATCTGAATGCCCGAACCGGCCTGCTCACCTTTGAAGCGCTACGCCATGTTGAACAGGGAGGGGTTTTCGCTCTTGCACACGATAATAGCGCATATGACACTCTGAGAAACACATCCGAACAGATGGATATTCTTATACGTCCACAAATCATATTGTGCCCCGAAACCCGGTTTCCGCTTGAATTACCAGGTATGCTGGATACAAAATTGAAATTTAATGCGATAATCGGGAGGAATGTAATCCAGAAAATTGCAGATAAAAAAGGTGCTGTGTCACTTTTCACCCAGTATCTTGAAAACGATGGTAGAATAGTCCTTTCAGAATCGATTCCATCTGAAGGACAGCGCATTTCGGATCTTCTTATCAGTATTGCAGACCCAGCAATAATCAATCAACTTATCACCGTCGAACATGAAATCTATAATGATCCGGCAAATCCTGCAGTTAACTGGAACAGTTCATCACTTAACGAAACTCTTCAGTCTATTGAAAACTATAAAACGAAAATTACTACCCATGAAGAGTTTTCCGATCGTACAATCAGACCACCGGAGATCGATTACTGGTTCAGAACTTCCGGGGAAAAGGAAAAAAGTTCTTTAGGTGATGTAATTGAAAAATTATTTGGAGCAGATGCCCGGAAGTCTATCTATCAGATTATTCATAAAAAATTAGATTTTACGATACAGAAGTGGAAAACAGTTACAGCGATAGTGAAGATTATGACCAAATGATTTTTTTCGAAAGAAACGAAGCGTACATTTAAATTTATCCCCTCCTTAAAAAAAAACGCAGGTGTGTATACTTACCCACCTGCGTTTAAAAAAATTTCCGGATAATAATTATTTGCTCAGCAATACAATAATCGCCGAAACTTTCGGATAAACAAAAACGATCACCCCGGCAAACACGACCGATACCATCGACATCAGTTTGATAAGGATATTCAGTGATGGACCGGATGTGTCCTTGAATGGATCTCCAACAGTATCACCAACCACTGCAGCTTTATGGCTTGGTGAGCCTTTTCCGTTATAATTTCCTTTTTCGATAAACTTTTTGGCATTATCCCATGCACCACCTGCGTTATTGAGCATACAGGCAAGTGAAAAACCTGTTGTCAATCCACCAACCAGAAGCCCAAGTACACCACCAACGCCAAAAAGTATACCAGTAATAACCGGTACAACGATGGCAATTATTGACGGAAGTACCATCTCTTTTTGAGCGCCAATTGTAGATATCTCAACACATTTTCCATATTCCGGTTTATCCTTATTTTCAAGAATACCCGGCTTCTCTTTAAATTGTCTGCGTACTTCTTCAACCATGGCACCAGCAGCCCTTCCGACAGCTTTCATAGTCATCGCACAAAAAAGGAATGCCATCATACCACCGATAAAAAGTCCTGCGATTACCAGCGGATTCATCAGAGTGACATTGAATGCAGTTGTAAGATCCTGAAGTGTTGCATGATAAGCAGACAGAGCAGTAATTCCCTGCTCGCGTAACGATACGACCACATTATGTGGAACTTCTTTTGCGTAAAACCTGAATTTTTCAATTGCGAAAAAACCATCCGCACTGGTTGATGCAAATTTTGCGAGCCAGATTTTGATTTCTTCCAGGTATGCAGAAAGCAGTGCCATTGCTGTCAGTGCAGCAGAACCAATTGCAAAGCCCTTACCAGTTGCAGCAGTCGTATTTCCAAGCATGTCAAGAGCATCGGTTCTCTGACGAACAGAGTGGCCCAGACCACTCATTTCAGCATTTCCACCTGCATTGTCTGCTATTGGACCATAGGCATCAGTAGCGAGGGTAATACCAAGAGTCGAGAGCATCCCAACAGCCGCAAAACCAATCCCGTATAATCCCATATTAATTGACTTGAAACCACCTGAAAATGTGAACGCAGCAATGATTCCAAAAACAATAGTGATAACAGGAATCATTGATGAATACATACCAACCGCAAGCCCTTCAATAATGGTAGTTGCTGTTCCCATTTGTGTTTGAGCTGCAATACCCTTTGTCGGCTTGTTTTCATCGGAAGTGTAGTACTCTGTTGATTTACCGATTATAAGACCGGATAATAACCCGGTCACAACAGCACCAAATATTCCCCAGGGAATAAAACCTATAAATGCCATTACAGCCAGGGCTACCAGAATAAGAGTAGATGATCCCCAGATTCCGGAGTTAATTGAATTCAGTAAACTTCTCATACTGGCATCTTCTTTTGTTCTCACAGCAAAGATACCGGCGATGGAGAAGAATATTCCTAATGCTGCAATAATTATTGGAGCAGTAACTGCGCTGACCCCACTGAATTTAGCAGTCGTTGGTAAAGCAGCTCCCAGAGCAGCAGTTGCCAGAATCGATCCGACATACGATTCGTACAGATCCGCACCCATACCTGCAACATCACCTACATTATCACCAACGTTATCTGCAATTGTCGCCGGGTTACGAGGATCATCCTCAGGAATGCCAGCCTCCACTTTTCCAACCAGATCTGCACCGACATCAGCTGCCTTCGTGTAAATACCACCACCGACTCTGGCAAAGAGTGCCTGTGTTGATGCACCCATTCCAAAGGTAAGCATAGTGGTTGTAATTGCCAGAAGTTTCATATGTTCAGTAGAATCCTGTTCTACCAGAACCATACCAAGAAACTTAAGACCCTTTACCAGATTTTCCGGAGAATAAATAACTTTATCAAGAAAGAAATACCATATCGCAATATCCAGAAGACCAAAGCCGACGACGACAAGTCCCATGACAGCGCCGGAACGAAATGCAACTTTCAACCCGCGATTAAGAGAATGTGAAGCCCCCTGAGCAGTACGACTTGATGCGTTTGTGGCAGTTTTCATTCCCAGAAATCCACAAAGTCCCGAAAATAAACCACCGGTGATAAATGCTACCGGAACAAAAGGATTCTGAATCCCGAATAACGCCAGTATAAAAAGGACAATGCAAAGTACAATGAACACCTTAAGTACTGCACTGTACTGTCTGTATAGATAGGCATAAGCACCTTCCCTTACATAACCGGCAATCTCTTCCATCTTGGCGCTCCCCTTTTCAGAACGCATCATGGAATTATAAAAGAAATAGGCTGAGATGAGTGCAGTTAACGCTGCAATCGGAACAATGAACATCAGGTTCTCCATCAAATCCTCCGCTGAAAATTATTGAAAAATGAAAATCTCTCCGGAACTTCATTACCAACGATCAGATTTTAACCCAACTTCCTATCTCTCAGGACACCTTCCCTGACTCTACTGCGATAAGAAGTCTTTGACAACTACTCAACTTATTGAATATCCGCAACAAAATATGTAATTATTTCAAGTGAGACAAGTAAAATGAGAAAAAATTAATAACCATTAAAAATCAACTACTTACAATTGTTTTCATAACATTTTTGTAGAGATTTTTCAACCTTTGTATCAATTTTGAACTATTTGATGAAACGGCATGTTTCATCACTAACCATTATATGTTGATTTGCGGAATTTGTATAGAACTGATTTGATTATACCGATGAAGCGATAAATATGAACACTTTATGTCATTTGAAGATTTAAACAAGTATGATTTTTAGCTGAAAATTTTGCGTTACTACTATCTATTTTACAACGTTAAAATACCAAAACAAGTTAATAACGCTCACTGAGTAGCGGAGTCGAAGTGAGCATGCAAGATTCGCAAAAATAAGTACGTTTCGACTCCACTCAACAAACGGGACGTAATTCTAACGTTACAACTCTGAACCTACCACCATCTGCCAACCCTGATAAGCATCGATTGAAGCCTGTAAGGTGCAAACAACACTCCCCCATCAGAATAGACATCAACCATTATTGAATAATCACCATTTTGACGAAACGCGACATAGCAGGTATCTTTCAACCTTGTAAAAAAATTGGTATCCGGGAATGTCCAGAAAAGTTTTACATTCTGTTTGTTAACACCCGTGAGCCAGAAAGCTGTTTTCAGCCCAGGCAAAACAGGGTTCATATAATTAAATTGTATATAAGAAAAGACTTGAATAGTATCACGTATTGTGTCGTTGCCACCATTCGATGACAGTACGACCGTTACAGTGTACGTATCTGGCCATTCATAGGTGTGGTTTGCGTGCAATTCCCACCCTGTCTTTGAAGGTCCATCACCAAATCTCCATATCACCGTTGAGACATCTCTTGGATCTGCTCCCGGAGGAAGAACTACCTGAAAATCGACTTTTAGAGGAAAACAACCGGATTCGGGAGTCGCACTGAGTTTATAAATTTTAAACGGTTTTTTTTGAAGTATCGGGATGAAGACTTCAACAGAATCTGTTGCAGTTGCGCCCTCCTGATCTTCTACGGTAAGGACAACTTTGTGAGTTCCAGGTGATGAAAATTTTTTGCAGTAATTATTTTGGTAACCTGTTGATAAGTCATCTCCTCCAAAGGACCAGGTATACCGGACACTGTCAACATCACCATTGTAAACGGTCAAGTCCGAATTGAAACAGATAAAGCTCGAATCGGTTCCCGGCCTCTGAATATTAATCTTTTCTATAACGGGCGGAACCAGATTTCCAGTCTTCCCTTTGACATTTGAAACAATTAATAACGAAGAGGTATCAGTCCGTCCTTCTCTATCAAATGCAATCAGACACATGCTGGTTGTACCTGCAGAATTGGCCAGGAGCTGAATATGCGTGGAATCTAAGTAAAATGTATCCGCATGTGTAATCTTTTTAGTTTGAACC
>JBNKZD010000005.1:0-69040 GCA_050301235.1 Chitinispirillaceae bacterium
ATCATGACGTGCCAAATATTTGACTCAACCACATCTATTCAGGAGTTCACTGTGCCATTAGTTTCAATCGAATTATTAAAAGGGAATGATATAACCTATCTCAAACAGTTGCAGGAACATGTTATCTCTTCAGTAATCGAATCACTAAAGCTGCCTGATGATGACCGCAATATCAGAGTGATAGAGCATGAAAAAGAGCTGTTTCTAATGAAAAAGCCCTATTCCATCTTAATTACAATCTCACTTTTCAGTGGACGTACAAAAGAAACCAAGGCACTTCTTTATACAACAATCGTTAGCCGGTTGTTTGAGAAAATGAATATACCAAAAGAAGCGGTTTTCATTTTCCTGAACGAACAACCTCTTGAAAACTGGGGAGTTCGCGGGGGGCTACCTGCCAGTGATATTAAACTTGATTTTAAGGTAACGTGTAAACCTTAAGATAGTATCATCTGCGGAGAGATAATTATGCGATCAGTACCAATAATCATTTACCTGTTTACGATCTCCGCAGTTTCTATTAATGCAGACCTTCAACAGGATCTTGCCAAATCATGGGAAGAAGAATACATTTACATTACAGATCTGATCGTTCAAAAAGGGTTGCTTCACTCTGAATCCACATTTCTTTCCAGCGCCCGGATCAAAGATGAACAGGCTCTGATACAAAGCAGTGACAGAGATCCTCTCGATGTAGAGTTGCGCAGAACAGAAGCCCTTCTTAAGTGTATCCAGAACATGACTGGTGCGACTGATCTTTCAACCCAGAAAAGGCATCTCTCCGAAATTTCTCAAATCGCCAGTAATTTACAACCTGTAGTAACCGGAGCAGATACCAATCGTAAAGCACTGTATATGGAAACCCGAGCTGTCCGTCGTGAAATCGCATTAGCAAATCCACTGTTAGATTTTTCAGAACTCATTTTTGCAACTGCCGGACAAATGGGGGAAAATTATAGTTTAATCCATGAACGTGATCATGCTTACAGTGCACGAGCTGGTGGTGGAATAGGGGTTGTTAAAAATAGTACCTCGAATCAACCATCAGGAACAAATTTCCTTGAGGGGAAAATAATCAAAAATGGTCCCTGGGCTGGCAATGATATCAGTACGTTAAACGGGGCGTTTCAATCATTTGATCTATCCTTCGATGCCAGACAAATAGTGTTTGCCTGGAGCCGTCGTGCCACACTTCGTTCAGATTATAACTGGAACGGAAACCCGACCGAGCCTGAATGCTGGAATGATTCCATCGTATATCATATTTTTACGATGAATATTGACGGTACTGATCTCAGACAACTTACCTTTGGAAACAGAGGCGACCACTCCCCGATCTGGCTTCCCAACGGACGGATTCTTTTTATGTCGGAACGTCGGAATACCGTTGCCCGTTGCGGGGGTAAATTGCAGCCAACATCCACGATGTTTTCCATGAATGCAGATGGCACCGATATCATCCAATTAAGCTGGCATGATGTCGAGGAGTGGACTCCAAGTGTCAATAACGAGGGTATGATCGTTTACACGAGGTGGGATTATATCGACAGGGATTTCAGTGAAGCACATCACCTGTGGATTTGTTATCCTGACGGAAGAGATCCACGTGGTCCTCACGGTAATTACCCTCTACCACACACAACGTTGGAGGGAAACATTGGCACCATATTTACTGATGGAAGGGCTCTCCGGCCATGGGCTGAATCCTATATCCGCGCTATTCCAGGTTCATCAAAATATATTGCGATAGCTTCAAGTCATCACTCAACAGATGAGCAAAAGGGACTTCCTGTTCTGATTGATATAAACATCAAAGATGATAATAAAATGGCGCAGGTTATTCGTCTCACCGAATCGACATGCACACCAGATGAATTGTGCACCTCAAATCCATGGGAAGGGCGAACAACTATTAATGATGCAACGCCGGTAAATAACTGCTCTGGTTCGCTTCGGTATAGTCATCCCTGGCCTCTCAGTGAGGATTTCTACATCGTCGCTGAAGGTAATGGTCACATGGACCGGATTTTCCTGATAGACAAATTTGGAAACAGGGATATCCTCTATTCCGGTTTTGCCATTAACGGCGTCAGTGGTTTACCGGTCATCTGTCCTCGACCACTTTCACCCCGTACACAGCCTCCGACACTGTCAACTGCAACCTGGCAGGGTGAGCGTGCATCAAGAACAGCTTCCATGGCAACTATATCGGTTCTTGATGTATACAGATCTGATTTCAACTGGCCGCAGGGAACAGCCATCAAAGAGTTGCGTATTATTCAGGTACTTCCAAAGCCATGGTCAAGCCCGGCTTTAGATTTGCCGAAACTGGGGTATGCAGCAAGTCCGGATGCCCGATTAATTATCGGTACTGTACCGGTTGAATCTGACGGAAGTGCATATTTTGAAGCGCCAATCGAAAAAGAGATTTACTTCCAGGCACTCGATTCGCTGGGGTGTGCGGTTCAATCCATGCGCTCGGGAACGTATGTGCATCGCGGTGAGCAATTATCATGTATCGGCTGTCATGAAGATAAGTGGGAAACGATTCCATCAATGCCAACCCCTGCTGCATTAAAAAGGGCTCCTTCAAAAATCAAACACGAAGTCGGTGGAGTCGAACCTGTTAATTTTCACCGCTTAGCTTCTCCGGTATTTAAAAACAAATGTTATCCGTGTCATAATGAAAAAAATATCAAACCTGATTTTTCTTACGAAAGCCTTGAACCTTATGCGTTTTATTTTCATGCAGACAGATACTGTAACCATGTCAGCTGGCTTCACGGCGGCTCAAGAACCATTGCAGGAAAATTTGGTGCACGATTTTCAAAATTATTTAAGGATGGTTATCTGAGCTCTGCACATCATAATGTTCAACTGACCAAAGATGAATTGCGAAGAATTATTCTCTGGCTTGATGCAAACTCACTGGAGCTGGGGTCGTATAATACAAGCGATGCAGCTATTGCACAACAGAGGGATGGCGAGCTTGTGTGGCCTGAACTTGATGTTGATCCGGACAATCCAACCGGTGTCGAGACTGGTAAACTGCCGCAAACCAGCATTATCAAAGATGTTATAAGAGATTTAAATGTGCGATTTACAGGATCATCAGAACCGGGAAAGTTGTGGTTGATTAAAAGGAACGGAAATGTAACTGTTTATAATCCGAGCCGTCAGCCTGTAAAAAATTCACTCTATTCTTTAAATGGCCGTTTACTATTCTCGTTTCCTTCAGTGCAAAATGGGAATTTCACCTTTTGTGATTTGCGAAATGCACCGGTGGCAAAAGGTGTATATATTTTCAGAGCTGAAACGACAAACGAAAAAGCTGCTGTCTCAGCAATTAAAACATATTGACTAAAAAACAGGCCATTTACGCCCGGGTATGATTGAAATTTAAATCACCAGAACAGGGGTCAGTTGCTTGGTTAAACATTTCATTTGCAGCAGAAGTTAAACCACCAGCAGCAACATTGCCCCATAAACCTATTCCAAATATACTTGCTAAACCTGTTAATCCACCAAAGCCTATACGTGCAGCATAAGTTTTTCCAGATATTTTACCTGATTTATAATCAGCATAATTCTGCCATGCGGCAAACCCCGCACCAAGTCCAGTTCCGATTACTTGTGCTATCCATAAACCTTCAGGATCTGTAAAATTGGTAGGGTTATCATAGACATATCTGTAAAGGTTAATATCTTCACCACCAAATCCAATCGGATCCTCACCCAAAAACCTCCCAATCCTTGCATCATAATATCTCGCCCTATAGAAATAATTCCCCGTTTCCGGATCATATTCGCGACTCGTATACATAAATGGATTGATAATATTCATCCATCATACCGGAACTGGGTAACTTCCCCATTTACCTCTTTACTCATTCTTCTCCCAAGAGCGTCGTAATCATATCTAACCTGCATACCAGGTTTTCTAACCTCGACAAGTGTGTTCTCGATACCCCAGACAAAGCGGGTTGTATCACCTGCTGCTTTACCTATCTTCTCTGTCATATTACCATCAGCATCGTAAGAATACCAGCAGGAATCATCTTCAGTTAACTGGTTCAACTTGTTGTGAACTCTCCTGTCACCAAGTCGGTTACCAACTGCGGTATAGGTACATATCATTTTTTAAATAGGTAAGTCAACCAAATAACATCCATTAATATTGTCAGAACAAGTCCTGTTAAACCTTCAACAATCAGAAGTGTTCCTGATGAATTATCCAAAGATACCTTTTCAAAAAGCTGTTTACTACTAAAACTACGAACCCCATTTTTGTATCGTTTGATTCCATTGTATAAAAAGAATATAGCCATTAAATAAGCTAACATTTCATTGCATCCTTTAAAATCGGGTTTCAGCTGAATAACCTGTAAAAGAGGAAACTAGTTTTTATGAGAAGCGTTGGAAATAGGCTTTTGAGTATTATTACTATATTATATGGCACCACCTCAGACAAAATTCGTTTTTTCATCACTGAATACCTTTGATTAAATAGCTCCTGAGTATTTTTCATTTTTTTTTGGTGTGTTCATTAATAGTGAAAATGAAATCAAATCTTATGGACCTGACAGCGGGTAGGGGGCCGGGAATATATCTTTACGCCATAGTGCAGTGTCCCCATACCCATGGAGATTGGTGGTCGCAAACTGTTTAGCACAATGCTCTCAATTCCACCAGTCACGGATTACTGACAAGTAACTATTTTCCCCACGCCCACAAAGATTAGCGGTAAAAAATTGCGGCAAGAACACTAATCGTCAACTTCATCGGAGACATATCGGTCTCCATCCCAGCTGACATGATACTTATAAATCATGCAATCATCTTCATTGCACAAAATTTTTACCGTTGCATTAAAATTGTCATCTTCCCCTTTAATAGAGATATCACCTTTCATCATTGTGATATGATCACCATTGAAATTAAAGACATTGGCTATTCTTCCATTTCTAAAGGCATATACCTGGTTTTCCTCCATATCCCCACCATCCAGTGTTTATCTCCTTACGTCGTCTCCCTATTATTTATGCCGGCAGGAAATCACCATAGTAAACCTGATCGGAAGATTTTTAGTAGCAATCTTCCACTTGAGTGAAAAGTTACAATACTTTGTTACTGTGTTCAGTTGTCGTAATTAAAGATCAAAAAAACGTATCAAAAAATCCATTCCCGACTTGATAAGTTTTGTGTCTTAACGTATCTTAAGTTCATAGTTCTGCAATCAACCAATTGTACTGAAAATTAATAAGTTTTAAAATTTTCGAATTTATGTCGAAACAACAGTGTTACCAGGAAACGTAGAATTATTCAGCTTCTGATATCAAAAATATGTTATCTTTTTTGTTGAAACCTTTTTCTGAACACGAACACTTGAACCTTCAAATTCAAGGAGACTTATAAGTGCCTGGACAAATTACTCATTTTTATCTGGCTTCACGCGTTGCCGAAATGTATCAATCATCAAAGGATTCCACACTCAAAGCCATCAATTCAGGTTTTAAGGAGATACTCGCAGCAAACCTGGTACTGAAAGCCTCCTTTGAAGCAGCTATTAAAGATAAAGACGAAACTGCTGCAGTAAAAGCGGTACAAACGTATCGCAAATCACTCGTTTCATCAAACAATATTGCACTGTTCAGCGCATTTTGTGCCGGTGCTGTTGGACCCGACCTCTGGACTATCCCTAATTCGACGACTGATACTTTAAATAAGAAAATTACGGGATCCTGGTATTTCGATCTGGGCCACTATAATCTTTCCCACCGGTTTCCGGAATACACCCTCAAGATGATTAAGGAAAACCCGGCAAAGCTTTCAAATTCACAGATGCACTATCAGAAAGCATACATTCTGGGCTATCTCTCACACATTGCACTGGACATTCTTGCTCACCTCAAAGTCAATGTTTTTGCGGGTGCCTACCACAGTCAGGTACAAGATGTGTGGGAAACTGAGCAGGGGAATATCAAGGAGAAGTTCAACATCTTCAATAATCATAATAAAGTCGAACACTATCTTGATGCCTATGTCCGTTTTTTCTGCTTCGAAGGGTACCACCCCGATTCTATTAACTATGTTACTACCCGTACCAGCCACTTCGGACAGAGCAGCTGCTGGCATTTCCCCAATTTTCGCAGCTACTGGAAGAAAAAGCTTGATGATGCCGATATCAATCTTAGTGGAGACGACAAGTACATACTGGACCTCTCCACCTCACTTGCAGGAGCATTTGCACATCGATATAAAAACAAAGAATCCGGAGAGCTTGTCACACCTTTTATCCGCAACTATTTCTGGGATGCTTATACAAATGCAGACAACTGGCTGCGTTCGAATAACGAAAAAACACTGCATCCGGACAACTTTAACGATTCCAAAAGACCCCAGGAATGGGTAAAGCTTAAATTCTTCAGTATCATTGATGATATCTACTGGAACGATCTCAATGATGAAATTGACACGCAATACTACTATCTTCACACGGTTATTCCTGATCTTAAAAAAGTTAATAAAAACACCCTGAAATTTTATCGTCCTGAAGCATTTGGTCATTTCATTCAGGGTGCCATTCCTATAGCGAAAAGCTTTATTGATCGAGCAGTTGCCTATCTTACCGATGGCAAAACCGCCCATCTTGATTCACTGCGATTCTGGAATCTTGATACTGGTATGGCACTCCGGATCAAGCGTTCCATCCCTGGTGATGAGGGGAAAACGACTCCCGGCGCCCTGATCGACATTATCAGTGTCCTCGATGATCCATCACTTTCCAATTGGAAGATTCCACAAATAAAAGACTGGAATTCTCTGCCTGCATCAAGAAAAAAGGAGTGGGATGGCGTACCAGAACTGGCTGATAATATGAAAAAAACTGCCCCACTCTCAATCAAAATGAAATCGGGAGAAAAGAAACAGATCATTCTTAACGCAGCAGCATCAGTTGGTATCAGAGTACCAAACACATGTTTTTACTCTGGAGATAGCGCCGAGGAGATAAGTGCATGGCTTCTGGGAAATGACAAAGCCTATGATGACAGTACTTTTATTGCCGGAGCAAGCGAAACCAAAGCAGATAACCTCTATGGTCTTAAAAAAGATGATTGCATTGAAGATTTCACCTCGTCATTTGCGACCATAAAGGACCAGACCTCGGCAGGCCGTGCCGGTAAAATTTATACAAGCAAATTTTCTGGTGGAACAGCCAAAACACCATCTGATGCCGGCGGGAAGCTTAGTGTTAAGATGGGAACACGGCCTCTGCCCCGTTTTGTCAAGGTGTCAACTGCCAGAAAGTGGATATTCCATCCATGCGATTCCGGAAATTTTGAACCTGATACCGCACTTGAAACCTACAAAAACCTCTATCCGGCCGAAGACATCGCGATGGCCATATATTCACTAACGAAATCGGGATCAGGCTACAACGACCTGATGAATGGGAAAACGTTTACTGAAAATGATCTTTCCAACCTTAAAAAAGTCAAGGTTGTCGGTGTCAATGTAATCGTGCTGCTCTTTGAAACAGGAGCCAATGCTGTATACAAACTGACAAACGCATGGATTGACGGTGAAGAGGTAACCCTGGAGGATGTATCCAAACCACCAATTCCTGAACCCGGTAATGGTGACGCACCAGTCGACCCGCCTCCACCGGCTGAAGATGATAACGAAGGAGCGATCAAGGCTCTCATGAAAGGTATGCTTTTTGATACCTCTAAATGCTTCCTGCTTCCATCTGCGCTACCATCCCTTAAAAAAATTAACGATATCTATGATTACTATACAAAAGTACACCTGCTGATTGTGGGGCATACGGATACCGCAGGAAAGCCAGAGTATAACCGTACTCTTTCTGTTGAACGTGCAAAAGCCCTCAAGGCCTATCTCACTGATGACTGGCAGACCTGGTACACTTTTTATGGAAATACTGTTGCATCAGAGAAACGATGGGGAGACCATGAAGACCGGCTTATGATTAAAAGCATGACAGATTATGGGAGTCGCAGTTCAAATGAAGATGAAATTCGCTGGTATCAACGTACGCGTGGCCTCTCTGTGGATGGTGATGCTGGTCCCAAAACCAGAGAGAAACTTATAAAGGAATATATGAGTATCGATGGTACTACACTCCCCTCAAACGCAGAGTTACAGATTCATGGGTGTGGAGAGAGCCACCCGATTCAAAAAACCGGTGATGGTGTAGCTGCAGCTGCAAACCGCCGTGTAGAGGTCTTTTTCTTTCCTGAATCGATCTCACCCTCGCCTGTAGCAAACTGTCCGGATAGTGGGTGCAGCGAGTACGCGAAATGGCTGGAAGCTGCCAAAAAAGATGTTATACTCGATGAAGACAGTTCCTCATCGTCATCTGGTGGCAGTGTGCCGTCGACACCGTCAGGAAGCAGTTCCAGTTCCAGCTCAAGTGCCAGTGGCTTCAAAAAACCTGCACGTGAAGTCCACACCGTCTTTCTGCACTGCTCTGCATCCGATCGTCCGGAACATGATTCAGCAGCAGTTATTGACAGCTGGCACAAAGCTAATGGATGGGCCGGTATCGGGTACCACTTTTTCATCCGGAAAGATGGAACCATCGAAACTGGACGGGATATCGAAAAAATACCCGCTGCACAGAGTTCCTTCAATCCCGGAACTATCGCTATCTGTGCACATGGATTAAAAAAGGAGAATTTTACCGATGTACAACTTGCAGCGGTGAAATCACTTTGTACAGAAATAAACAATGCTTACGGCTGGACGTTGCGATTCAGAGGGCACAAGGAAGTGGCCAACAAAGCATGTCCGGTTTTTGATTATAAAGCAC
Source organism: Chitinispirillaceae bacterium (assembly GCA_050301235.1). GTDB lineage: Bacteria > Fibrobacterota > Chitinivibrionia > Chitinivibrionales > Chitinispirillaceae > JAFGIN01. The sequence continues at coordinate 8,834 of JBNKZD010000005.1, forward strand.
TTCTTAACCTTGACAGTCAAGGAAACATGCAGAAATGAGCACTATTGAAGGACGTCTCCTTATCCTGTTATTACTTCTGGCCGGGAGCAGCCACAGCAAAACTGTACCAGACCAGAATGTAAGAACTGCTTTCAAGGTAATTAATGTCAATAAAGATGACAGCCTCAATGTACGTCAGGAACCGGATGCATCAGCTCCGGTCGTCTGTCGACTTGCGGCAACCACCACTGGCATCGAGGTAATCGATACCGTAAAGAGTAAAAAATGGTGGAAAATCAGATATATGGGGAATACCGGATATGTTAACCGATCCTTTCTGATACAGAAAATAGATAGTGGATTCAACAAAAAACTATCCTGTCTTGGCACTGAACCATTCTGGAATCTGTCCATTAACAGTAACCAGATCATTCTAAACAATCCAATTGATCACATGCGAACCTATACGATCACTAAAATGGAGCAATCCATGAATTCAACAGTGAAATGGTTTATTGAAGGTATCGCCTCGAATGGAGAAAAACTTGCAATCTACCTTTCGGAAGGAACCTGTTCTGATGATATGAGTGACACACGCTATCGATATCAGGTTTTCATTTACGATTCTGCAAAGTCGACGGCTATCAGCGGCTGCTGTAACGAACAGTAAGAAACCTTAATGCAATGGCATTGGAGCCGACCCACCTGGGGAACGTACAATTTTTTTATTATTTACATTTTATACAATATTTCGGCATTAGTTCATAGAACTAATCTGTCTCTTCTCCTATAAAAACATTAAAACCTTCTTCATACATTAGAATGAGTACAGCAGTTACCAGATCTGATCGCGATAATGGTAACTACTGGTTACATTCCGTTTTTGTTATCACCGCAGAGCTATCTGCTGCACCATCAGCTGGTCACCCGTTTTAATCTTTACCATATATATACCATTACTCAACCCGGTCGAGTGTAAAGGTAATTCATAATGCATCCGGCCATTACCAGCTTTTTGAGAATACGAAAACAATCTGCACCCATTCAACTTGTAAATTGAGATACTGACCGGAGCGGCCTGAGATAACCTGACCGATATCCTGTCATTTGCAATGGTTACGACATGCTGATTCCCTGATTTCTTATCACGGATAACCTTTACTGTGGGATCATTGGAGATCGTGACGCCTTCATTGACCGGCACAGCAGACAGCCTTACTGACAGCAACTTCTTTTCAGAATCCCATATCGTACCATTCTGGTTAGCCGGGATATCAGACAATTTTGTATAGGATTTAATTTCTTCCTTACTTAAATAGATCTTCTGGGCTGCTGATAAACCGTGATAGACAATCTGAAATGTTCTCTTTGATGGTGCATTTGTGAACTGTCCTTCAACAGCACCAATATCAACACGAAGTGAACTCTCTTTGTACTTGATATCGGTAAGCCTGTACTCCTTTTTGGTCCTGTATTTTTCAGTCACGCCGTCATCTTCATACAGTTGAAATGTACCATCTGCACCGGTATATACATGAACAATCAGAGTATCCTTCGGAATAAAAAAGGTTGATTTTGCAAAAGGCACCATCGGAATCACCGCACCTTCACGTACGAATGCCGGAAGTACACCGGTTGCAGCAGAATAATTTACAGTCTGATCACCGGTATACTTTTTGTCATTCCAGAAATCATACCAGTTTCCTTTGGGGAACCAGACCGACACATTATTGTTGCCATCGGAACAATTGGGAGCAATCAGCATCTCCCTGCCCCAATAATACTGCATCTCTTTCTGCCAGGCAGTTGCGTTGCTCTGATCTTCAAGAAACATCGAACGCACCATCGGTACTCCGGTTGAAAAGGCTTTGTACGCATAAGTATAGATATAAGGAATCATTTGATATCTGGTGGTTATAAATGTTTTTGCGGTAGCCTGGCATGTTGTATTGCGCTGCAGCGGCCATCGCCGGTGAGAAGGACCGTGAGGTTTCCAGATCGGAGTAAAACTGCCAAAACCCATGTCCCATTGACGATAGCTGTTATCACCATTATTGGTCAGATTGACATGTCCACCAGCATCATGGTTGAAAAATGGAAAACCGCATAAACCTGCAGACTGCATCGCTTTCACCTGATATTTCATATCGTTGTAATTACCATTGATATCACCACTCCAGTAAAATCCGAACCGCTGTGCACCGGCAGTAATACCGCGGCTCCAGAAATAGGAACGTTTCGATTCACCAATAGCCGAATCCCAGCCTTCCTTTACGCATGCTTTTAGCAGGTCAAAATGATAGTTGATAGCTTCTTCAGCCCATCGTTTACCACTTTTAAGGGTTGTTGAGTGGTTGTGATCCGGATAATCAAATTCGTCAAGCCAGACTGCATCACCCGGATATGCAATGGCAGGGTTGAATGCCTTATTGAAAAACAGATCCCAGATCCATTTCCGTGCAGCCGGATTGGTAAAATCCGGACAGGCGGTGGAATTGGGTATTCCATATTTTGCCTGATCCCACCCCCAGCATTTCGGGATATTCGGACGGTTGAGATCAAGTGTTACCGTTATCCCATTTGCATCACACCACTTTTTATACTCCGGCGGGTTGTATTTGTTGTTGAATTCAAACCAGGAGTTCTGCTGTGTCGAGACCGCTTCATTTGATGCCCGCCATGCATTATCGTTTACCTGATGATCAATTGCAAATCCGGCATTACGATGCTTGGTAATCATGTCTTTCCACCAGCTTTCCCCGGGATTGGTGGGATCAGATTTATCCGAAAGGTGGAGACCGAAAATAGATTTCTGTGGTAAACGTGGACGGCCGGTCAGTTGTGTGTAACGATCAACTACCTGCGTAAGTTGCGGTCCTGCAATGAAAAAATAATCCATTTTACCGCCGTACCCTTCACCATTTATCGATAGTGAATACTCATTGTTCTGGCAGAGCGTTATCGTGTGTGTAAATGTAGTATTCAGGAAAACACCATATCCTTTTGACGAAAGAAAAAACGGTACGATGCAGGCTCCCTCAGCCCCGGCAGAAACCTTAAGACTTGTGCCGGTTCTGTCAAGTTTCGGGATACGTCCGTATTTTTCATGCCCCAATCCTGCAAAATGCTCATCGGTTGTGGCTTCAAATGATTCTGTAACATTATTGCCACTCCAGACAACACCATCCTTCTCTTTAAGTAATGCTCCGGAACCATTCTTCAATGAAAAAGAGATTCGCATCGGTTTTTTTGCCAGCGTAAGCATGACACCATCAGCCGCTTTTGTAGAGATCTGAAGTTCGGATGACTTGTCCTCAACTGCCAGCACTCCTTTCCAATCATGCCGTTCGACCATTTCATACTGGGTGTCCGGATAAAAATTTTCGTTATTTTTAACAGCCTGAACCCTGACCATATAGTCACCGTAAGGAGTAATCCGAATTTTTTCGCCACTCCCTCCTGTGATCACAATACTGCTCCCGGATTCTGCATGTGAAGCATATTCTCCAATCTGACCGACAGCCAGAGAAACCCCCAGTTGTACCATCATCAGTCCCAAAAACTTTTTTTTGAGTGGCTGACACCTCGAAATTTTTAAACATCTCATACCGATCTTGGCTCCCTCTATAAATTGTTGATTTTTTATGCCCTGTTCCTTCAATACATTATTAAAATAATAACAAACTGTTCATTCTTCACACTAATCGGCTGAATTTGGTGAAATCTTTTCTTACAAATTTCAGGAACTGTGCACATTTGAAACAATTGTTTTTCTCATATTTTACAGTGCTTTCCTTAATTTATGTTCACAACAATTTAACTGACTGCTATAAGTTTTCCACATTTTAACAAAATCCACCAATAAGTTAATTTGCTCTCAGGCTGCCGGCAGGGTATTCCAAGCAGTTTCTCCCACTTCTTATCATCAACCATGCGCGAAAGAGAAAACTCGTTGTATGAATTTCTCTATTTTTAAGCTCATCCATTAAAAAGAGTTTATCTTTTATCCAGACCGGCATTGCAGTAAGAAAACTCGCTATCCCTGATGGAGCAAAAGCTGATACGTTTCGAGCAACCGTTCAAACCTTAAAAAAGGTTTTTCATAAAAAGCAACTGCCGAAACACAATCCGGGGTAACATCAGACTCCTTCAACACATATTTTAATGCGTGCTGCGGAAAAGATGAGTCTGCTTCTTTCGTGTCAATCGTTCTTCCTGTGCAGCCGCAACAATTGTCCCATCGACAACAATCGCAGCAGCACTATCATGATAAAAATCTGAGATACCAAGTACTGCTTTCAAATCGTCTCAAAAAATCGAATAGATAAACGGAGCAATAGCGCTACCACTTGACAACACTAAAACAGCTCCCAGCAATAATAGCGTAACGATAGCAGGAATAAGCCAGAACTTACACCGTTTAATTATGAATATCAGAAACAATATGAAAATATATAACTGCTGACAGCAATTCACCACAGTATAATCGTTCAGAAGAAATCTTCATCACATTATATATATTATAAGATATACATCAGGTGTTCAGAGATAAAAATATTCAGGGTTGGACATGCAGGCAATAACATTAAATCACACTATCGAGAAAATAACCAAATTTATTTTTTTAACATCAGCTATTACCTTTATTAGTTGTCAGACTACCACAAATAATGAAATCCAATCCACGGGTGAACCAACGCAAATTATTATCGACTATCCTCTTCAGGAATCAATTTTTCCACCCGAATTTGCTGCCCCATCAATAATATGGCGAGACCCGGACAGCAATTCCACATTCTGGAAAATAGCTGTTACCTTTTCCGATGGATCAGATTCAGTCAGCACAGAATCTCCTGGCGCACTTTTAAAAATCGGTGAAATTGACTCGAGTTGCATTGCACCTACTAACGAAGTTCCATCATTTTCCCCACAACAGGCTGCAGCCCATTCCTGGCGACCCGATAGTGCTTTCTGGAATACAATTAAGATGAATTCCATTGACAAACCTGCTACCATTGTTATTACCGGACACAGCCGTAAAAAACCAAAAGCTGTTCTTTCCCGGGGAAAGATAACTATCCAAACCTCAATTGATTCGGTTGGTGCCCCGATTTTTTATCGTGATGTACCACTGATGCCATCTGAAAGTGAAAAAGGTGTGATAAAACCTCTGGCACCGCAGGCGATACCTCTCATTGCCTGGCGACTCCGTGATGTAAGTTCACAGCATAGCCGCTTAATGATGAAAGGATTACACTCCTGTGCGAATTGCCACTCGTTTTCATCTGATGGAAAAACACTTGGCATGGATATGGATGGTCCCCTCAATGACAAAGGATTATACACATTGGTCAAAGTACAGCCTCGGATTACAATCCGTAGTGAAGATCAGATTGCATGGAGTACATTTAAAGGCAGACTGGGAAACAGATTGCGTGTAGGATTCATGTCGCAGGTATCCCCAGATGGGCGCTATGTTATCACATCAGTCAACGATCCCGGTTTCACCCAGAGTGATTATGAACGTCGCAAGAACCCCAGAGATCTTCAACACACCTATTATGTCGCTAATTTCAAGCAGTATAACTTTTTGCAGGTTTTTTACCCTACTCATGGCATCCTTGCATGGTACAATCCTTCAACGGGGTTCCTCAACTATCTCCCCGGAGCTGATGATACAAACTTTGTACATGCAAACGCGGTGTGGAGTCCCGATGGTAAATATCTGGTGTTTGTTCGGGCAAAGGCACAGGACGCTTATCCACAGGGAAAGCAGATGGCTCAGTTTGCAAATGACTCTAACGAAACTCAGATTCAGTTCGATCTGTACCGTATCCCATTTAATAACGGTAAAGGTGGAAAACCTGAACCAATCCCGGGTGCATCACATAACGGAATGAGCAACTCCTTCCCCAAAATTTCACCTGATGGCAGATGGATTGTTTTTGTTCAGGCCCGCAACGGTCTTCTCATGCGTCCGGATGGGAAGCTGTATATTGTTCCTTCTGAGGGTGGTACTGCCCGCCTGATGAAATGCAATACTGCACTGATGAACTCCTGGCACAGTTTTTCTCCGAACGGCCGCTGGCTGGTTTTTTCATCAAAGAGTCGTTCACCATATACACAAATGTTTCTTACACATATTGATTCCGCCGGCGAAGACAGCCCGCCAATTCTGATTGAAAATGCCACTGCAGCTAACCGGGCTGTTAATATTCCCGAGTTTGTAAATATTCCTCCGAATAGATTACAGAAGATTGAAACTCCTGCGGCGGATTATGCAAAATACTGCGATCTTGCTGTTGAAGCTATGAAAAACCGGTTGTTTGAACGTGCGGTTCAGGAGTGGAAAAACGCAATAAAAATTGATTCATCAGACTCCTGGGTGCACAACAACTTTGGCGTTGCCCTGATGGAAACCGATCAGGTGGACACGGCAATTGCCCACTATCGAAAAGCTATCCGTATCAATCCAGAATATTGGGAAGCATACAACAATCTTGGTGAAGCATTATCACAAAAAAGCGACTTTAAAGATGCTGTCCGGCAGTTTGAAAAAGCAGTACAACTCAATCCGAACTTTACGGTCGCACGAGCCAACCTTGGACTGGCAATGATTCAGAGTGGCTTGTCAGATGAAGCTATCTTCCATCTTAAAATTGTCATCAAAGAAGACCCCGACCAGCCGGATGCACGTAGAAATCTTGGGCACCTGTATGCGGAAAAGGGTCAATTTCAGGAAGCGAGCATTCAGCTTGGTGAAGCAGTCCGACTTACCGATGGAAAGGACCCATTCGCACTCTTTCTTCTGGGGTGCGTCTATGATGAACTCGGACGGGCTGAGGATGCTGCGGCTCTGCAGAATCGGGCACTTGCATTGGCAAATCAACAGAAGAACACTGAACTGGTTCAGACAATTCTAATACAACTCAATAACCGGCACAAAAATCGATAACGTCAGTTCATGAAAAAAGCACCTCAATTTTCAACTATTTCACATTTGAAATTGATCGCAACACTGTTACCTGTGCGCCAAAGCACCTGCAAGAATAGCATATGATCGGGGATTTGTCGAATCCAGCCTTACTGCTGCAGTAAAATGTTCTATTACTTCATCTATGCTTTTTGACATCACCAGAACGTTTCCAAAATTAATCTGCAATTCAACCGAGTGAGGATACACCGCTACTGCAGATTCAAATTTCTTAACCGCTGCCGCTATCTCTCCTGTACTCTGATGTTTTGTTCCCTCTGCATTATAGTACGCGGCAAGTGCCAAGAATACCAGGCCAACTATTGCCATTAAACTGAGAAACAGCAATTGCTTCATTTTTCATGATAGACAGGTCTTTCTATTTAAAAAAAAGGGCACATTGCTGTGCCCTTTTCTATTGGTAGTAATAGTTCACTGCAGTACTATTCTCTTTTAACTGCAATTTTTCTGGTGTCCGTCAGATATTTCGCTGCGCCACCCTCAGCAGTAATATCTACATAGAGAAGATATGTTCCGGTCCCAACCAGTCGGCCTTTTTTATTTCTTCCATTCCATTTCAACTCTTTATACACCTTGTTGGTACCAACTTTTTTATCTGCATCAGAAATCTTCTGCTGAGATACAAAGATAGAATTTCCCATATTATCCAGTATCATTACCTTCGCATCCAGATCAACAGGTTTGTCTTTATTGACAAGAGTAGTTGTAACCATGATATTCAAATAATTATCGCGTTTAGCAATATATGGAGACGGCCCCACTTTTATTACCGGTTTGATCTTTGCTTCCCTAACGACAATTAAAGCTTTACGATTAGGATTAACTCCCTGAGCGTTTCCATTAATATCTGAAAAAGGACTTGTGTCGTTATTAACCTTTATCATAATCTTATCACCACTCATTACCATGGCAGTACCGGTAACACTATTAACTTTAAATTCGTAGGCTGATGCAGACTGACTCATATATGCAAGATCAACCGTATATTCCTGACCGCTGCTGGTGAAAAAGGTAAACGGTGTCATTGCATTGATTGTCTGAGTTTTGAGCTGTTCAGAGAACTTAACACGTAATGTATCCGGATCCCTGGTTTCATCATCGTTTATTTTACCCTGGGAATAAAAAACGGTATCGATAATTACTGGTGCAGCGAAATCCTCTGCTCTCTTTTTAATAATTTCCGAAAAACGTTTGCTCGAAACGGTAATATTCAAATCACCGCTGGTTTTACAGTCTGCATTACCGTCAAATTTGCCCGTGAGATTGAGCGTAATACTGGTACTATCTATTTTGCCGTCAGATGTAAGTAAATATGAAGCATTTTCACTCCTTATCGTATCTGTCATGAGTGTGGCTCCAAAGAATGCAAGATATTTCTGATCGCCAATCTTCACTTTCTTATTAAATTTAAGGGTTACCTGATCGACTGTACCGTCTCCATTCCTGTCATAATAACCGGCAGTATCAATTGAAGGAGCGATTTCCTGAATAATAAGTTCAACCGGTCGATTATCTTTATGTGCATTGTTTCCATTTGCGTCAACAATCTTAGATACACCATCTGCATCGACATAAATCTTAAGTGAATCTCCCTCTTTTGGCGCCTTATCCTCGCCTTTATTCTCAACCGCAATCTTCCATCTGTTATCAGACATTGGAGTTGCTGAAAGTACATTTAAAATGACCCCACCTTTGGTTGTTAACTGAAGTGCTTCACCAATGGCTTTATCACTCTGAATAAATTCACTGAATGCAACTATCAGTGTATCGGTCTTTCCGGTGACAAGACGCTCAATCAACCAGGCACCTTTAATGAGTGGTCCAACATTGTCAGTGATATTAAAATTGGCAGTAACCGTCTCCGTCAATGTTGGGTTCTTCCAGTAAGAAGTTCCGAGATCCTGTTTTGCACTGCTTGTTATCCCTGCAGGAAATGTCTCGGGCAAGGTTACTATTACATGTGTGGAATCCTGCGGATCAAGTTTCATATTGGCTTTCATTACCATTTTCTTTGTATCGTTTCTGGTTGGCCAATAAATTTCAACAGAATCAGGTATCTCCGTTTCTTTCAGTGCCTTTACATAATAAATATCAAGCTGATCTACAGCACCATTACCATTATTAGCGGTATAGCTGGCAGTTTTGATCGTCGTAATACATGATGTAAAATTTATTCCTTTACGGGATTGAGGAAGTACGCGTACTGCACTACCGGGAACGTTCGTAATTGTAATCATACCATCACGAATGGAACCTGCAACCAATGCCTGGATATAAATTTTTGCGATACCTTTTTTCAGTTTAGCTGTCGTAATTTTTACAGTATCGCTTTCAGAATCAGTTGCATACGCAACAATCTGAGTTGGATTAAAATCAATTGAGAACTCATTAACGACATCTGTCAATGTATCAAGACCGTTGGTTGATGCCCGGATCTGAACAGGAACTCTCAATCCTGTGCAGGTATTTTCCGGGATAATCACTTTGGGGTCATACATAGTCGTATCACTGTAGAATATGTAGTAACGGTTCTTTGGTTTTCCAACGATCAGCTTTGCATTATCAGTTGCTCCTGGAACAGATATAAGTGTGCCAACGATAGGAATCGTGTCCCAGATTTCTCCATCAGTGACTTTCATCTTCAAAGATGCAACTCCATTAGTATCGGTATCGACCTGTGCGCTACCGTCTACATCACCGATAGCCGGTTTTGTACTTTCCAGTTTAACAGCAGTCTTCACTTTTACTTTGTTATCATACTTATCATATACCTGAAGTTTTACATCATAAGGGGATCCTGGATAAATAATGTCAAGTCCTTTGGATGGAGGTGCATCGAAAAGAATTTTTGCAGGAAGACCTGGTTTGATATTAATCTGTGCCGAAGTTCCCATAATTGCCCGACCAGCTTCGGAAGCAACCGGGTAGTAAATACCATTGGCAGTTATAATATCCCAACCTGATTCCGGCATTTTGGTAAACATGACAGGTGTAGTTAAACCTCCGGGAATAGGTACACCGGTAATAACAATCTTTTTCCCTTCAGGATCAAGAAGATCGAAGGGCGAAACCATGCTCAATTGAGTTTCTTTTACTTCCCCAAAGGTGAGAGCAGTACCCTTAACATCCTGGGGAATGATCTGTAACCGATACGCTTCTCCAACCTGTACGGAAGTAAGTTCGGTTGATGAGTTCATCGGTCCATCAGGAGGATACAGCTTTACACTGAAAAGATTCTGCAATTTCCGGTAAGGCAAAAAGCCAACAGAACTTGTTACCGTTTCCCCACTGGATCCTTTTCCTTCGATTATCAGCTCCAGATATGCATACTCACCTGTTTGCGTAATAGGAAAGGTGATAGTATTCAAGCCCATACTTACCTTGGTCGATGTAAGAGTTGGCGTTACCAAAACTCCGGGTTTAGTAACATTAAGAGCAGTCCCGGAATTAACCTGTTTTCCCCATCCGGTTGTATCACGTGGCAGATCCTGCATCCACCGGACATATTTAATAACCGGATCAGTCATAGTTCCTAGTTGTGCGTAAATATTAAAACTTGCTGTAGCCGTACCAGCATTAATAACTACCGGCTTTGTAGGCTTAATCACAATAACATCTTTAAACGCCTGCTGATTAAATGGAATTGCTCCCAGATCCGCAATGGTACCATCAGCATCCCTGATACCGGCAGCCGGCCAGCCTTGATCAACAATGATTGCTTTCATGACAGAATCATCCCAATCGGGTACAAGAAAGTCTGCGTCTTTCGGATCGATTGATTTAAACGTTGGCTCAAGCCAGCGATTGTTTGCGTCAGCCGGGAATTTATCATTATTAGGGCCAAGAATCTTAGCACCCGGCGAGAAAACCTGGTTATTTGTGGTATAGATTACAGAATCTACGGTTCCTGTAGAATACTCCAACTTGACGGTGAAATAGCCACCAGGTTCCATCGCCCGTAAATCATTACTAATTACAGGAAGTTTAACAGGAACGTGTTGTGGATCACTCTGAATATTCTGACCAGTTTCCGGGTCCCGCACCTGAAACCCGATATACACATTCGCTGAATCCATCTGTAAATTCGCAGCAAAAGTATTATGTTTCAATTGTTTTATATAAACGGTCTCCATAGAAAATATGCTGGGTTCATTAAATGGTGATGTAACCGGGTTTGTTTTCCATGTAGTCTGCCACATTGCAATTGGCTGTGCAAAAATATTATTAAAAACGACATGTGAAGCACCAGCCTGCCACTGCCCTGCAATGTTGACAGCATTATGCCAGAATGTATTATTGTAAATGGCGATTGGTGACAATGCCACATCTTTAAACAGAATACCACCACCGACCTGATTTGCACCTTCGCTACCCATACCTTGTACTTTTTTAGCCAGATCACCGGTTGCATGATGATTTTCGTAAAACAGATTGTAGCGGATTACAGAACCAAGGTCCCATGCAGATTCAAAGAACATTCCCCAGGAGTTGTTATGAATTCTGTTATTCTCAAAAATGTGATTTCCTGTTTTTCCGAATCCGGAGAGTGGAACGATGTTTTGTCGTGCGATATCGGAAGGGTTGGGACTTGCAAAAATACCGCGCACGTTTCGGTCTTTCACATTAATACCAAAATAGCCGTTTTGTATATCGCAGTTTCTGACAATGATATCACCGGCGATCCACAAATCAAGGGCTGCATTACCATGAAACAGATCAAACGACTGTCCTGCGCAACCGGGGCCAGACCAAACACCTTTATTTACAAAGGGAGCAGCACCACCTCCATCAATGATAATACCGTCGATGACTACACTTCGTGCACGTAATACACGAAGAGCACCACTCTGATCAAAATAGGTCCCCGCCTTTTCAAATCCTGCAGATTTTGCTTCATCCTGTGCATCTGCACAACTTTTAGGATTAACAGCTTCTATATTCTGATACTTAATTGTTGGCCTGGATTTTAAGATCAGAGGATTCTCCGCAGTGAGAGTCAGTCCATTTTTAGTGCTGTCGATCGTGACAAGTTCGTTATACACTTCAGCATCGGTGATCATAACGATGTCACCAGGTTTGGCATCGTTAATAGCATCCATGACCTTAGTGTAAGGACCTTCCAGCTTCGAAACACGAAGAGTCGCTGCATTTAACGCACAAACCGCGAGAAATAACAGTATGGCAGTAAAAACTTTTCCGCTCTTGATCGAGATCATACGGATCTACTCCTTTATTTGTTCCAGAATAATTACCGCAATGGGTTATTTTCGTTAAATGTTAGTGGCCTGGTATTTTCCAAAGGTTCATGAATGATGTATTCATATTGGATACACTCCAATAATACTACCTCCGATTCAACTTAAGCGCTTCGAATTAACTGGACCATGTATTTATAAATTACAAATATAATGATTTGAATTTTAAATTGCATTTTTATTTTTTATTTTTGAATGATCTTTTAAAACATTTATACAATATTATATATGTTTCCGTTGCACAACAAAAATTTCCAGATTGGTAATGAGCTGCCAAAATTCAAACTAATACAACATGTGAAGTATGTGTTACATACTGCTTATTTCCTGGTATATTTACCAGTTTAAAAAAATTGAAGTAAGAGACAATGAGCAACTTTGTAAAAGGAATTTTGATTTTTTTGTAAAAAAGGGTCTAAAAAAAAGAACCGCCGGGAATAAATCCCGGCGCTTCCGCTTCACCCAAATTGTAGTGCAAGGTAGAGGATCCTTGCTTAAAAAAAAGAGGTACAATTAATATACTATGGTTATCTCAGCATTTCAACTTTTTTTTAGTTTTTTTAATTTTTTTTTACAACTCTCCAAACTCAATTATTTCCCAACCCTGATAAACTGGCTTAACGGTTGTAAATAGCAAGCTCAGAAGTAGTTTAAACCTGTTGAAAAAATGCTTTGGGATGTTCACAACAGGGACACATATTTGGCGCATCGGTACCCTCATGAATATACCCGCACTCTCTGCACATCCACTTGACAGGCTGTTCTTTTTTAAATACCAGCCCATTTTCAACATCATTGAGAAGTGCCCTGTAACGCTGTTCATGAAAAGCTTCGGCTTTTGAAGTTGTAGTAAATTGGGCTGCAACCTGAGGGAAACCTTCCTCCTTGGCAATTTTTGCGAATTCCGGGTAGAGAATCGACCACTCTTCATGTTCACCTTCAGCGGCTGCGCGAAGATTTTCGATGGTAGTCCCTACAACTCCAGCTGGATATGATGCGGTTATCTCAACCATTCCCCCTTCAAGAAATCTAAAAAATCTCTTTGCATGATGTTTTTCCTGATCCGCTGTTTCCAGGAAGAGAGCTGCGATCTGCTCGTACCCTTCCTTTTTTGCGACACTAGCTGCATAGGTATACCTGTTCCGTGCCTGTGATTCACCTGCGAATGCTTTTAAAAGATTTTTTTCCGTTTGTGTTCCTTTGATACCTGGCATAATAACTCCTTGACAAGATTTACCGATTGTTACATTGGTGTATTTCACACCTGAAAAATATATCACCTGATTCAAATATGTGCAATCCTAAACGGCAAATAATTTGCTTTTATTATTACCTGAACCCGGCAAAGGGAGTTCTGAGCAAAAATCCGACTTCAACCAAAACCATGTACCTCTCACACCCGGAGGTGCGTCCGAAAAGAGCCAGTTCTATTTACTTTTACTTGGAGGATATTTTGAGTCATTCAATAAAAACGGTATTTGTTACTCTTTGTGCTGCATGTTCACTATACGCTTCCAGTCAAAATGATGTTCTGACACTTAATGATTATTTTGACAGTTTGAGTTATGTTCTTGGCCGGGATATTGGTTCCCAACTGAAAGAGATTGGTGCAACAGTCAAACTACCGGCATTCAACGAGGGAATCCGCCAGGCACTTCAGGGAGAATCTGCAATTATCGACTCACCATCAACAGATTCAATCCGGAGACGATTTGCTGAATATATCAAAGAACAGATGACTCAAAAGGAGCAGAAACTCGCCAATAGTAACAGAGAAGCCTCACAGAAATTCCTTGAAGATAACAAAAAACGCGAAAATGTAAAAACGACCTCAAGCGGACTCCAGTATGAAATTCTTAAAAAAGCAAAAGGAGCATCTCCCTCAGCCACCGATTCGGTTACTGTTTTATATAAAGGTAGCCTCATTGATGGAGCTGTTATTGATAGTACAACATCATCCCAGCCGGCAACACTAGACCTGTCAAAGACAATCCCTGGATTAACAGAAGGAATTCAACTTATGTCAATTGGTTCAAAATACCGATTCTTTATTCCACCGGAACTTGCCTATGGTTCTATGGGGGCACCACCTGCAATTCCTCCGGAATCAGTGCTGATTTTTGATATCGAGCTTATTGATATCTTAGGGAAAAAGGCGAATACTGGAACGTTGTATTGATTTAGCGGGTACCTCGGAACCCAAAAACACTTCCGCAGATTCCCCCCGCGATATGTGCGAATTGGGATACCGAGTCCTTCTGAAAAGCATCTGTGAACTCCTTCGCCAGAAATAAAATCACTACCAGTATAAAAGTCAGCGGGATCTCCCCGGCTTTAATATTGGTAAATGATCCAAGAATGATAAACATGAATACAATCCCGCTAGCACCCAGAAGTCCGGTTTGAAAAAGAAGCGTGTTGAGTATACCTGTTATTCCAGCAGCTATTACCATCATTATAAGAAGACGTTTTGAACCATACTTTTCCTCTAAAACCGGCCCGATAAGCAAAATGAACGACAGATTACTGATCAGGTGTGCCCAGGAGCTGTGTCCTAAAGCATGTGAGAATATGCGAATATAGGTCAGCGGACCGGTAAATGACATGTGTGGAAGACACAGAAAAAATGTCTTCATAAAAGAACCCCCAATCATTCCGCTTATTATCAAAACTGCAGCACATATCATGGAAAAGGTCAATATTACCGGTGCATTATAACGGATTTTCATGGATTTATTATCTCCTATACATTGTGAATGAATTGATACCACGCAATAATCGCAGATCGCCTCACCCCACTTCGACCAGGCTCAGTGCACCGCCTGGCCCCCTCTCCATTTATGATGGAGAGGGGGAGGAAGAAAAACAGATAGCAGTTTGCCATGCTCCCTTTCTCCACACGTGGAGAGAGGCGATAAGCGGACTCTGCAAATGATGTATATTTTGGTTTATTATTTCAACTATACCATACCAGAGCTCAGCGTTTAACCAGCGAATGTATGTACAGTTTTAAATAGTAATTACCATCCTTTTTATATGCAGAGTATAATATGTTTGCGTTAAATTCCCTTCGACCTATCACATTGCTCAATTCAGAAATTATTTCATATATTTTTAAAAATAATTCTTTCACACGTTAACCAGGCAGCTTCTGTTTATGTATCAACTCAAAAATAACACCCTCACCGTTGAAATTCTCGATCCGATTAAAGACCAGCATCTTCTTGGTTCCCGTTATTGCACTGGTGGGTATATCTGGCAGGTGTTACATAAAACTCATGGAGCGTTGTTGAGTGGTCCCTTCTACCCGCAGGAAATACCACCAGTCTTTGATGGGCAGGGGTTTCCGGAAGTTTTTGAGTCGGTTGCTCCTGATGCAGACCTTAAGGAAGCTGGTTCTTCTGTCTTGGTTCCCGGAGTCGGATTAGTTAAAAAAAGTTCGTCGATACTCCCGTTTCATGCCAGGAACAATCCGGAAGTTATCCATTTTTGCTCCTGGGAAACAACTATTTCACCTACTTCGATAATCATGAAAACATCTCAGGTGCTCGATCAGTTCCAATGTGCTATCATCCGCGAAGTCATATTGAACGACCTTGAGATACAATCAAAAACCTCTTTCACTTTTGCCGGTACAAGTTCCTATAATCTCAGCTGGTTTGCACATCCCTTTTTTCCTTTAAATCCGGATTTCAGATGCTGTCGATTATCACTACCTGCTGGCCATCTCTCAAATGATGCATTTTTTCTTGATGGAAACAGCCGGATTCTTCAGATACAACCATCGTTCGATTATTCAAAAAGTAGTTTTACCCTGTTGGATATTCCCTCCGGCAAAAGTATATCTATCGATCAATTCCACCCTGAAATCGGCAAAGTCACAGTAACAGCCGATTTTCCTGTTGCCAAAATGCCTGTTTGGACAAATAAAAACACGTTCTCATTTGAACCCTATTTCCAAACATGCATTGAAGAAAAACAGGAGATAACCTGGATGATGGGTTACCATTTTTGACTATTTCTTGCCGGAATATTAGACTCATTACATAAGTGTAAGAATCGGCTTTAATAAAGCGTTGAAATTGCTATTGATAGGTAATTCTGTCTGCAGGCTTGTTTTATAATGTAACGGCATGGATGATGTTCAACTCAATTTTAATTTCATTTCAGACAATTAAAAAAGGTCCCCTTTTTTCCCTTTTAGCAATAGCTATAGCAGGACACCTGCTTGCGTATAAAATCGTCCATGTTCCAGCACAACTTGAAATGGTTGTGCTGTTTGCAATTCTCATTTTCTATCCAGTACTGCGGCACCCTCAGTTTGGTATCTTTTTACTATTTTCAATTCTTCCCTTTATACCATTTCTTCGTCGTCTTTACTATCTTCAATATGCCCGTCCAGCATCAGATCCCCTTATAATCGTAGGTGATCTTACTATTTTTTTAATAATGACCGGATTGTTTTTTGAAATCAAAGATAAAATCAATGAATCCAGAAGCCGCATCAATTATGCTATTATTATCTATTTTTTTTATGTACTCCTTCGCACATTTGTATTTAACATTTCCCCGACCTCTGATGCCATACTTAAATTCAGAATGTATGGTCCTGCCGTGTTCCTCTTTTTTACCGGTTCGATTTTCGCGTTTAACCGTGCGCTGATCGTTCAAATACTTTACATTACCGCAGGAATAGGGATACTTGCAGCATTTTACGGATTCAACCAGTTGATTTTCGGGTATTCACGTGCTGAAGAGCTCTGGTTTTCTTCAATCTCTTTTACTACACTTTTTATTGAGGGTCTTGCGCGACCATTCTCCTTTTTTCAATCGCCTGCATCATTTGCAGATTTCATGCAACTATCAATTATTTCCCTTATGATTCTTTTCTCATGGAATGAAAGTAAGTACATCAAAATTCTTTTTTATCTTCTCCTCCCGATCTACTTCTATGCTACACTGATCACATCAGTGCGTTCAAACTGGTTAGGTATTATAGTCTCCCTTGTTCTATGGATATTCTTTGTATTCCTTAAAAACAAACAACTCAGAATTGCTGTCCTGATTTCTACAGTTATACTCTATGCAGCTTCACAATTTTTAGATTTTGGCGGAAGCAGTACCCCATTCACTCCAGTAAATTCAATTACACAGAAGACTTTCAACCAAAAACAACTTGACATGTTGATCACCAACAGAGCAGATGCGATTACCAATCCTTTTGAGGAGCACTCACTTTTATCAAGATTCGCTCTCTGGAAAATGATTTTTGATCTTTCGTTTGACCCGTTTATGGGTCTTATTGGCAGAGGCATAGGCACGCTCAATGCAGACTCTCTCTATTTCACCTATCTTGCAGAACTGGGATATCCAGGATTTTTCTTTATCATCGGCCTGATCATCATTTTTATTTTCAGAGGCCTATCACTGGCAGAACGTTCCAGTGGGAATGTCCGCGCACTTGCGCAGGGGATTACGATTATGAATATTACATTTGCTGTTATCAACCTGACAGGCACGCATATACACTCATTTCCCGGTGATGCATTTTTCTGGTTTTTCAATGGGATGTTGATACGTCAGGAATTCTGTACCCGTAAATCTATTCATCCGGACATTCATGAAAATTCTAACGACAATTGATTTCCCACCCGAAACAGGTGGTATACAACAGTATCTGTATGATCGGGTACTCCATCATTATACCCATGAAGATATAGTCATTAACGGCAGCAGTAAAACATTAAAACAACGATTTAATCACTTACCTTGCAAAGTATATACTATTTCATGGTTCTCCTTTTTTTATAAAAAGCTCAACCTTGTTCCGATTTTTTTTCTGCTTTTTAAGCAACTTTTCACCAGCAAAACCATTTTTGTTGAAGCTGGAAACGTTTACAGCGCTATTCCTGTTTTTTTCCTATCACTATTTTCAAAAAGATTCACCTATGCAGTATATTGCTACGGTTCAGAACTTCTGCAGTTACAACATCACTCCCTGAAATCTATACTGTTAAAAACGGTTATCCGAAAAGCATCACAACGACTGGTCATATCCAATTTTACCTATACACTCCTTGAAAAAGCCGGTATCAAAGGATCATACAGTCTGCAACCTCCAAAAATTGACCTTTCTTTATATAAAAAAGAACAGCCGCAAACGATCAGCAATTCTTTCAACATTCTCTCCGTAGGAAGGCTTGTCAAACACAAGGGGCACTCAGTACTTATGGATGCAGTATCAGACCTGACACATTCTATTCCATGGAAATTGACTATTGCCGGAGACGGACCATTATATCAGACACTATTACAAACGAGTGCACAGGATCGATTTGTAAACAGGATTTCTATTGTCAAAAATCCGCTTCGCACCGAACTTATTTCACTATATCAGAATGCAGATCTTTTTATTTTCCCCTCTCTGGAATTACCAGACAGTGTCGAAGGGTTTGGAATTGTGCTGCTTGAGGCAATGACTTTTAAGATTCCTGTTATTGCGTCGCAAAGTGGAGGAATCAACGATGTTGTCAGTAATGACTGTGCAATTATGGTTCCTCCCGGTGATCCGACAGCAATTAAACAAGCTATTATATCATTATATGAACAACCACAATTACGAAGTCAACTTACGAACAATGCCTTTGAACGGGTCAAAAACAGATTCTCCTGGAATTAGCCACATGAAAATACTATTTCTAAATTTCTGGGCATCAATGCCTGGTGGTGCAGAGCACTCACTTATCGATATTATCCGACTTGCCAGTCATTTACATAAGGTACAGCTGATCACATCAGAACCCGGATTTCTCACCGAAAATGTAACTCGTGCAGGGTGCGAAAGTATAATTCTGCCATTCAAAAAAAGCCTCTCATCATTTAAGAGACAACATCTTATTGTAAATGCCTTTATACATTTTGGTACGCTCTTATCTTTTTTGGGTTATTGTTTCTCAGTCCGTAAAAAAGTTATTTCAGAGAAACCTGACATCATTCATGCGAACGTACCAAAATCACATATTTTACTCCATTTTCTCATCATATCCGGATTCAAGGGAAAAGCTGTTTTTCACCAAAGGGAGATCTTTAGAAAAAATACGCCTGTCTATTTTCTTTATTCACTGCTTTTTCGCATTAACAAAGCATCGGTTATTGCAATATCGCATGCCGTCTTCGATGCTCTTCCCGGTTCAATGAAAAAAAATGGAATAGTTATTTATAATGGTATTTCGATTCCTGCAACAATTCCTGCGGTAAAAGTAAACGTTCAGCCACCTGCATTTCTCTACCTTGGAAGAGTTGTTCCCTGGAAAGGTTGTGATCTTCTTATTGATGCATTCAGCAGGCTGTTTTCAAAATACACTGAAAAAGCAGGACATTTATCAATTGTCGGCGGAACCTATTACTGGGATAGTTCATACAGGGAGTCACTAAAAGAAAAAATCCATCTTCTTAAACTGAAACAGCACATTTCGCTCTCTGACCATACTTCAGACATTACCGAGCTGTTTTTTCAACACACCATTCTATGTGTCCCATCTGATAACGAGCCATTTGGAAGGGTTGCCGCTGAAGCGATGGCATTTGGTTTACCGGTTATTGGATTCCTTTCAGGTGGTCTTCCCGAAGTGGTAAAAGATAAAGAAACTGGACTCCTTACAAAAGAGCGTACCGCAGATTCTTTCTGTGATTTAATGGGTTACTTTATCAAGCACCCTGAAGAGATTGCTAAAATGGGATCCAGGGCAAGGAATCGTTGCGCGGACCTGTTTGATATTGAAAAACAAGGTCCTGTTATTGTAAATGCGATTGTGAATTAACATTTCAGTCATCGCATTTTTTGCATTTCTCGCGTTCCCCCATTCGCCTTTGGCAGTTGGCTTCGCCTCTAATGCGTGGCCTCCCTTAACGGGGGATGGATGGGATAGGGGCCGCAGAATATGGACAAATTCGCAATTAGCACAAAAGCATTCATATCATCGTTCGCAGTATACCTATAGAATAGTAACTGAAATGCCGTTAGAATTCAAAGAAAAATCAACAACTGACACTTCGGGATTGCGTAAACCCTCAATCTCCTGCCGCAACTTTTCCGCAGAAGCTGGCGTTTCGGAAATAAACAGTGCATATCCTCCACCTCCGGCACCCGCAAATTTCACCCCGCGATAAAGTGAAAAAACCTTCCTGAAAAAGAGCTCCACTTCACCGCTTGATAAAAATGGATGAATCCTCGTATTAGTGCTATTGGCTTTGTTTAAAACAGAGGATAACCCGACCAGATCCGATGAAGATACCGCCTCAGCTGCATCAAGTGCAAGCGTTTTAAGCTGCTGCAAAGAGTATTCATAAGAAGGTGTATTTTCGTTCATCAGGTCGGATACGAGCTGACTTACCATAACTGAAGGACGCTTTATTCCGGTATTAACAAGCGTAAAACATGATTTCATGTCAGGCCTGGTAAGAAGATCTGCATTGAGACGTGAAATTTTCAGTTGTGGAAAATGTCCCGGAACACTTTGCATCAATTTCAACCCGCCATAAATCCCCCCAAGAATGTCCTGCCATCCACTACCTGCCCCCGCCTGCTGTTCGACAAGTATTGTATCATTAAGCAATTGTTCCCAGGATAGTTCTTTACCAAAAAGTGCATTAAGCGAACCGAGAACTGACGCAGTCAGAATTGAAGATCCCCCCAGACCGCTATTACGAGGTACGGCACATAGTGTTGTTATCTCGATACCACCACCTGCATTTTTCAGTATGGTTTCAAGGGACTGACCAACCTGCCTGTTAAACCCGATATAGTGTAAAGCATTGGCAATCAGGTCACATCCTGATGGAGCGTTTTCAAGATGAGAAAATTCTGAACAGGTATACAGAATTCCTTTATCAATCGAATGAATTCTGATAATGTTCTCATCGATTAGACGCAGAC
Organism: Chitinispirillaceae bacterium; assembly: GCA_050301235.1. GTDB lineage: Bacteria > Fibrobacterota > Chitinivibrionia > Chitinivibrionales > Chitinispirillaceae > JAFGIN01. The sequence continues at coordinate 29,997 of JBNKZD010000005.1, forward strand.
ATACATTTACCGGTTCAATTTCCCGCAGGTTAACCGACATGTTAACTACCGCACCACCATGCTTTAAAGTAAATGGCGGCATATCGCTCCATCCACCAGCGAAATCGATCCGCACAGGACAGCGTACCACCACCGTCTGGTCTTTACTTATTACATACGATGAACCCACTATCGGAGCAGATCTGCTTTTTTGATAAAATCCGATAGAACTACCGTGCGCTCTCCCCCCCTGAATACAGTCAAGCAAACGACCGCGATAATTTTTTGTTAAAACATCACCTGTCATTTCGTACATCGTCTCGAGTTTGGGATTTATGGAATCATTCTTGAATGCTTCCATAAAATCGCTGGAACTTACCCCCACCCATCCCCGCCCCTGCAGAATTAACGAGCGAAGCACAACTGTCCGAAGCTGTTGCCGCCGAGCATCACGACCGAGCGCACTGCCGGAAGTTGAGCATTCCGCAAGCGAAAAACGAAGTGAGGAACAGAATTTCTCTTTCCACTGCGTTCCTGATGGCACATTCCAGTAGCCGCTGAGAAAATCATCTGAAGTGTCTGCTCTGAAAAGTTTTGCATCTGCTAATTTGAACGGTTCCTGTACAATTCCAATGTCTGCCAGTGTCAGAAATCTTTGTGACAACCATTTTTTTAAGGATACTCCGCAAAACGTAATGGTATCTGCAGTCCCCATTTTTGAAAAGTGATCTGATGTATTGTAAATCAGAAACACATTGTAACTGTCGACAACCCTGCAATCGATGCAGAACCCCTCCGGAATGGAAATGTCGGTCTGCCAGTCGGTTAAACCGGAAAAGATATTGCCACCAAGTGCATTTTCGATAGTACACCCCGCAGACCCCTCAATAAGTGAGAGCGGTCCCTTACGAAGTGGCATCTGTACCTGGCTGCAACTGAACACGATCCATCCGGACATATTCCTGACACGTAACTCAGCGAATTGTCCCGTGTACCAGAGCGAAATCTGTCTGGACTGAATACCACTGCACAGTTCAAGATAATCTTTAAGTGTATCGAGGTGGAAAAACTCGATATTCCTCAAAAGAGTTGCTGTCAATGTAAAGGATTTAATATACGAGGAGATTTTCTGATATAAAGAGCCCTGCATCGCAGGATCAACTGTAGTGTCTGACTCATGAGAATTTTTTCCAAGTGCCGCAATTATCAGCTCGCGATACAGATCAAATCCAGTCTCCCCAGCCATCACTCTATCAATAAACCTTGTACCATCCTGATTATCCGTTGACAGTGCAAAAAGAGCATCAACAAACGATGGGCTCAATGACAGAATTCCTGTATCCACAGCACAGGTATCTGTACCCTCAATCGCCACACTCTTTTTAAGAAACGCTGCATCACGTTTCTGGTAGTAGCCGGTTACAGAATGCATATATGGATCAAAACTGAATACTCCATGTGAAGCACCTTTTTCAAAGGAAGCAGCAAATGCATATCCGTGAATATCCCCGCGCTTTACAGAAAATTGGGTTGGATCACACACCATATACATATCCGCAGGCGCAATGACAACCTCATTCTCTTTCCAGGGATATTTTAAAAAGAGGTCCAGTTGCAGATCCAGCATGACCGGTTGAACTGTGCTGCTGCTGTCAATAGGAACTGGAATAAACGGTATACCCTCAGATGAAAAGGTAGTGAGTGCATCAGAGTCACCTCCGGCATTGAGCAGTAATACTCTCCCGATATCTGAAGACACCAGACCTTTACCATCAAGACCACGTTTTTCATTTATGAACTTATACAGTGCATTCAGGACAGCTCCACCGCTGCCAATCTTTCCTGTGTGAGGATCGTTATATACTCTGAATTCTATCTCGGCCGGATAGAGGCCATGACTTTTACGCCGCTCGATGAGCGTTCTGTATTCCTGAGCACGGGATTCAGTCGAAACAGTGATCAGGCAGGTGGTAAACAGCGACATCAGTAGCCTCCAGTAAACAATACTTCATAAGGATTATTTAATTTCGCCAGCATCCCAGCGCTTCACAAAGTCACTGTATGCCTTCTCCAGGCCTTCACGCATGGTAACCCGGTGTTTCCATCCAAGGTTATGAATTTTTGTGCAATCCAGTAACTTACGTGGTGTACCATCAGGCTTTGATGTATCAAATGTAAGCTCTCCGGTATACCCGACAACATCTTTCACAAGGTAAGCAAGATTCTTTATCGAGATCTCTTCACCCGAACCGATATTGACAATTTCGCTATCATTGTAATGCAGCATCAGGTAAATACATGCATCAGCCAGATCATCAGAATACAAAAATTCGCGAAATGCAGATCCGGTTCCCCAGATTGCAACACTGGGTGCCTTATTAATTTTTGCTTCATGAAACCGCCGTATCAACGCAGGAAGAACATGGGAGTTCTGACCCTGATAATTATCTGAAGGGCCAAACAGATTTGTCGGCATTACACTTATATAATTTGTACCATACTGACGGTTATAACTTTGACACATTATAATTCCGCCGATTTTTGCGAGAGCATACGCTTTATTGGTCTCTTCAAGGGGGCCACTCAGAAGAGAACTTTCATTCATCGGTTGCGGAGCAAATTTTGGATAGATACATGATGATCCAAGAAAGAGTAACTTTTTCACGTTGTTTTTATACGAACTGTGGACAATATTGCATTGGATCTGCATATTACTGTACGCGAATTCCGCCGGATAGGTGTTATTGGCATAAATCCCACCAACTTTAGCAGCAGAGAGGAAAACATACTCCGGACGCTCTTTCTCAAAAAAAACCTCGACTGCAGCCTGGTTTTCAAGATCAAGTTCTGCATGAGTCCGTGTGATTATATTAGTAAAACCCTGATATTGCAATGTTCTGACCAGTGCCGACCCCACCAGTCCCCGATGGCCAGCCACAAAAATTGATGAATCTTTTTGCATTACAACTCCATGTAATCGAAAGGTGCTGAATTTCAAAACACCTCAAAATATAGTTTTTCCCAAAACTTAAGTCTAAGGGCTCGTGACAATTTCTAGTGAGAAACCCACCATTTAAAACAGTAACATATTGTTAAATAATAAATTATTTTATTGATCTATTCAGTTATCACTACAGGAAGGAATAATTCTCGATGAAAAAATCGTTAATTCCCGGTTTAGTTGTCTCAGTTACTGGTCTTATCTCCACACTCATATTCTCGATACTTGTTATCCAGACAACCCTTTTTATTACTCAATCAGAAAAAACTACTGGGAAAGTTTCCGATATGGTGATGCGCTCTTCAAATAATCCCGATGGTACATCAGTACAGACCGCTTACCCTGTAATTCAATACAACGATAAAAAAGGTGGAACAAAGGAGTTCGAACTTGCGGCTTCAGAAGCAGGCAAGTACCGTATTGGCCAGAGAGTTCCGGTACGATATATTCCCGGGAAAGATCCCAAAAGTTCCAGAATTCAGGGTTCATTTGTTCAAACCTGGGGGAAAATACTTTTTTTAGGATTAATCAGCCTGATCCTTGACATTGCAGGACTACCACTTCTGGTTCAGGCAAAAAAGTAACAATCCCTGCATTATATTTTTTTCGGTAATATTTACAGATTATTTTTTTCTGGACGCCAGGCGATTTGGTGGGGCCTACACTTCATTGCGGCGGTCAATTTCTGTGTGCCCTCACCCAGTGGCCTCTGGCGTCGTCGGAGGGGAGATATCGCGGTGTTGGTATAATTCGCATCCGTTTCCTCCCAATTCGTCCAGAGTACCAGACGAACGCATTGACTAAACGATGTAAACAAATGCAGCAAGCAATGCGACAAATGCAATTTACTACACTTCGATGTCCCGTTAGGGACAAAATGTTTGTAGTAAACCAATTCAAAAAAGACCCCAAAAGTCCCGTAGGGATGAAATATTTATTGGCTTGCATGCAAAATACTCAGTCAAATGTGCAGCCAAGACCTCCCATGATAGGGGAAGTGGTCCGATTCCGAATCGGGACGGAGGGATAAAATGCAAAATCCATGTAAAGATAAAAAGGATGAGTACCCTGAACTTTAGTTCAGGTTAGAGAAGGTTATGGCTACATTTTCCGGATTAAAGATCAACAATGTTGTCCATGATATAATTATTAAAGTAAATGCATGCGTACTTGATTGGTGCAAATAACATTAGTGACCAATGACTTCATTTTCGCAAAATACGCATTCGCCTCTCACCCCAGCCCTCTCTCCACTCGTGGAGAAAGGGAGCAAGAAACTGCAATTTGTTTTTCTTCCCCCTCTACATTTTCAATGGAGAGGGGGACTGAGGGGGTGAGGCGATATGCAAACACAGAGTACTCCCTTTGCTCAATAATAATACCTGCCACTTGTATAGGAAGTCATTATATACGAAGTGATAAGCTTGCCATTAACGTATTTCAGATATCCCAAACAGCCGATGCCCGGATGATAATAATAATACGACTCTGTCGATTTAACCGTTTCTTTGTATAGATAACATGAATCTTTGAAAAATACTGGTGATGCTCCTTCCCTGTTTCGAATCGGAGCATAAAATGTTGCAGCAGTTTCCATTACCTGCATCGTTATAATTTCTGAAGAATCTTCTCCGGGAAATGCAACAGTATAGATAGTCCCTTTTTTTGCAGGGTATGCCAACCATAGCACAGGTGCATTATACAGTAACGGTGTGGAATGTTTATAGGTCCCTGCAATATATAAACCCCGCTTGTCCATATCGCCAGTGCCAATATGTCGGACAAGCAACCCGCTGTCAACATCCTCCCACTCCAATTTGTACACGTATTTTCCAGAACTTTCACCAGTAGTGTAATAATTAATTGTATTTGGATCAACAAGTACCGAATCATTTTCCAGGATAAATCCTCCGGGAATCGACCTTTTCAGTGTCCGGTCACTCAACTGAAATTTTTCACCTGTTGTATCATACCAGCTGGTCCAGTATTCCCAGTAACTTCCGATATTTAATGGAACAATACTTTCGGTTGATGGAATGGGTGGTTGATCGATTTCACTAACACCCGATGCATTCGGACTTGAACAGCCGACAATGACATACGCAGCAAAATACATAATTGTTGTAATAAATATTCTCATTCTTCCACCTCACTTAACCTAAGTGTAAAGATCAGATTAAGATGTATTTCCGCACTTGTTAAATTGTATCTGAAAGCCTCATCATCCATACTGTGATCCTGATAGGGTCCATAATCTCCAAACTTGAAAACCGGTTCAAAACTTCCTGGTTTGAGATGATATCTCATTCGTACCAGAGTGCCTATAGCGATAATCGGGGTAACCTTATACATATAAGAAACTGCCACAAAAGGAAGCAGTTTCAATCCGTCATCCCTGAAATCCCTCTGCTCAGTAACATCAAAAAGAGAATCTTTAAACGACGATGTTATTCCATAACTTGCTCCGACAAACGATAAACCGACAGTTCCAGCCACCCCGTTCAGAAAACCTTTTGTCCAGCGATACCCTGTTCCGATATCAAATGTACCCATTTCAAATGTCCGGTCAATCTGAAGTGAAACACCGGCGCTCTTAGTTCCATCTATACCAGACCTGCCGGTATACAAAGAACTCTCCTTCCATTTCGACCTTTCATATGACAACACAAAAAGGTAGTTCTCATGTTGTGCATATTCTCCCATTACACCGGCAGACCAGGTTTCATAGCGGAAACTGCAGTCCGGATTAATCCCAAACATGCTGTACGGGCTGAAACGTTCCAGAGTCTGTTTATTAAGATCTTTCATCACCATCCTGCGGACACCACCGGTTAAAGCGATTTTCAAATTTGTATACCTCGGAGGTCCACCTTTTTTGCGCGATTGCAACATGGTTGTCTCTTCAAAATCACCTGAACCAAGTGACACTATCGCAGATGAAACAGCCACTTTCGATCTCCACATGCTTCCATTTTCATTTTTATAGATCATGTAGGTACCCGGATCGAGAGCGATCATTACTGATGACATGCGATCTTTATCCAGATCAGCAACGACATTTCCTTTCTCATCCTCAATAGTGATACCACCACTTAACCCGTTCTTAAGCAATACCCCCAGAGATCTCATGTTTAAATCTGCAAGAACGATATCCCCTTCACCCTGAATCTGGAACTGATACCCGGGATGTTGTGCTCCTCCCCAGGTTGAAGCTGTTGATGACACTGTATGGTTATATGCATACTGGTAGGCTTCTGAGAGAGTCACTTTCCGATCTCCTGACATATCAGCACTGCCGCGAAGCGCATTAACGAGGTGAAATGTAAACACTGAATTTTTAAGGGCATCCGACTCCTGTGCATTTTCAGTTGCCGATGATGAACTCAGAATGACCTGCCCCTTTATTTTACTATCCTCTTTAAAGAGAAACGGCTCGGAAAGAGATCCACCTTTTAATCGTGTAAAGCTCCCGCTCTGGCATGCATCAAAAACACCGATACGAATCGCTACCGGAAATGATGTGAAGCTTTCTTTGAGCGATTGAAGTGGGAACCGGCTGCTTCCCATTTTCAAATTTTCCTGATCTGCATGTCCGGTGTAATAGAAAAGCAAAAGATTATCCTCAGAAGTTGGAAGCTTCTTCTTCAACTCAGTAAGTGCAGCTGCAAGCTCAGCAGGAGATTTGTCCTGAAGCAGTATTGTGTGATCACTGTCAAAGCCGCAGAACTCTTTTAATATTTTTGACAATGAGACAAGATCATTTTTTACATACCGTAACTCACTGACATCAGTTCCACCTTTGCAGTTCCCCACCAGCACCGCAAACCGGGCAGCGTCAATCGATGCTGGTATCGTACATAGTAATGAAGTAATAAGCAGTATATTATGTATGATTCTCATCGTGAATGCTCCTTCTTTTCAATCAATATACTTTGTACCACAGCATCCTCAATACCAGGACGCAACTCTGACAGGCTCCCAGCCTGCTCAAGAAAGCCTGTCAGTTGCCTGGTTACATGGGTGACGTCAAGCGGAGACGCCGAAAACACTGCAAGGTAAAGCTCCGGCCCTATATAAGAATCGAGTCTGATACTATTTGGCAGGGGCAGATCCCGCCCCGGTTCAAGTTCTATCGATTTAGTCCCCTTTGAAGGATAATACACGGAAATAGAATGATTACTATCAGCACTGAGAAGCATGAAATACCGTTCCTTGCCACAGGAGTAAGTAAACTGGATCTTTTCCCCCGGAAAAAACCTGTTATCCTCTCGTTTCACCGGGTTTCCATTCTCATCCTGAACGTAAAGCGTAACTCCAGTCGTCCCTTTAATTCTGTAATCCGGTCCGTTATTCTTAGTATAAAAGACCAGACCAGCAGAAACCATCAGAACAAGCGTTGCTGCAAACGCATACAACGAAAAAGTATGCTTAACAGACAATTTTAGGGGAGCCTTCTTGACACTAACAATCTGAGGAATCGGGTACTTATTCAAAAAGTCAGCTTTTTCCTGCTCTATTTTTTTCACGGTTGAATCACATTCAACGCACAATTTCAGATGTTCTGTCACTTTTTTTCGTGTTATATCATCAAGGTCTTCCGCAACATAGGAAAACAATGTCAATTTGTCAAATTCACTGCATCTCATTATATCCCCATCTCCCTTCGTGCCACCGGAAGAAGCTCTCTGAAACGCTTCAAATTCCGCCTGATCGTTGCTGGTGATTGCCCGGTAAGTTTCTCGATCGATTGCTGATCCAGCTCCTCTATATAGGTATAGTGCACCACATCACGAATCTTCTTCCCCACCCTCTCCATTATCATTTTCATAATCTGCTTTTTCTGGACCTGTTCCTCGATCTCATCCGATATTCCAACCTCATCAGCCTCGACTGATTCAACAATATTTTTGCGACTGCGCAGGATGTTAAAACAATGGTTCTGCGCGGTACGAAAAATCCAGGACACCACCTGTGTTTTGTCCCTTATTGTGCCATACTTTTGAAGTAACTGCATAAACACCACCTGCATTGCATCCCGTGCATCCTCTTGAGACCCCAGAATGCGCAAACACCTCCCATGGATCATAAATCCATATTTCTGATAAAGTTGCTGTATTTCTTGTTCGTTCATCATATTCGTTTCATCTGTTATGACACGCTATTTATATCTGATCGCTCATTTTTTTGATAATTCAATAAATATATTTTCAAATGACCTGCCTATCTCTGAAAATAAAAAATGATTTTGGGCGTTTCCCTAACGGGTCGTTCCTCCTCTGGACTACACTTCGTTTCGGTGTTTTTATCCCCGCGGTGAGTACACCTTGGTCTAAAAACACAAATGCCCTACATTACCATTTCGGGCATTTCCCGCCGTCCGAACTAACGCGTCTAAGCATGAAGTGCATTTTACTAAAGTGAAATGGTGTGTTATTATATATCTTCTGTTTTTTTATATATTTAGAAAACACATAATACATTCTAATTTTCGTCTATTTCATGGTTAATTAAAGAACCTCGACTGTGTAGCCCGAACTTCTGTTCAGATTTTCAGAATTGTTTAACTTTTTTCAATTCTCCTTAAAGCATTTTTAACAGAAGATTTACAGAAATTTCCTTTTCCCGTACTCAGATTAATGTAAATTATCTTTATGTATCTTTTTTTCTTGATTACCTTAGGAAATCAGGATAAAATTTTTCCTTTCGATTATTTCTGAGGATGATCATGCAAATATTGTTAGCACCCGAAGGCACAGAAGGGGATTTGCGCCCTATACTTGCCCTGGCTATTGCCCTTAAGAACCGTTCTCACGATGTTACAGCCTGCGTCCCCCCCGATTTTCTCGAGTATTTCAGCAGATACCGAATTACTGCCTTCCCTATGAGTATCCCAATTAAAGATTTTCTGTCGCTGCATAGTAAAGCAATGATGGGAAAAACCGCAACAGTCATGATTCCGATGGTCCGCCAGTTCAGGCAGCTTGTCCATGATCAATTTACAACGATCGAACAGCATTGTGCATCGGCAGACTTGATTATCGGAGCCGGGCTGCAATTTGCTGCAGGTACTGTTGCAGAAAAATACTCCAGACCATATTTTCATGTTGCACATGTACCTGTAATTGCACCATCGGGACAATATCCACCCCCAATCACATCACAAATGAACTTACCGCAATTTGCAAACAGGATGCTCTGGTTACTCTATCGCACATTTCTGAACCAGCTTCTTTTAAAATCAGTAAACTCATTCAGACGTGCATCCAGCTTACCTCATGCAACAGATATGTCATCCTTTTATTTGAAAAATATGATTCTTGCAATGGACAAAGAGATCATAACATGGCCTTCAGATATTGATCCATTGCCTGCACAGACCAGTTACCCTCAATTAACCGATTCGCAGAAACTGCCCGATGACCTCAATCGATTTCTCCTCTCCGGAGAAGCACCGGTGTACATCGGGTTTGGCAGCATGACAGACAGTTCTCCACAAGCCACGCTTAAAACACTACTGGAAGCTGTTCAGCTTGCTAATGTAAGAGCTGTAATTTCAAGAGGCTGGGCAGGTATCGCAACAACAGAACGTACAAATCAGAATGTTTTTTTTACAGCACATGTACCGCACCTTCAATTGCTGCCATTCGTAAAATGTGCAGTTCACCATGGAGGGGCTGGAACAATGCATAGCTGCTGTCATAGTGGCGTTCCACAGGTAATTATACCACATATGCTTGACCAATACTTCTGGGGAAACAGGATTCATCAACTTGGTCTTGGACCGAAACCAATCAATCGAAAATCACTTACTGCAATAAAACTCGCTGAAGCGATTACCATCGCCACTACATCTCCATTATTTCAACTGCGTGCAAAACAGATGTCAGAATCAATCAAAAACAATAACGGCACGGATAAAATCATTAATCTGATAACAGCGAATTAATTCCTTAACAATTGTATTCTCAATAACTGCATGGTTCGGTATGAAACAATGGTGGAGCGCCATTGTCGAACATAAAACATTTCTATTTTGGTGTGTTTCGTGGTTAATAAAGAACCTCGACTGTGTGGCCTGAACACTTCGACAATGGCTGCAGCGCTTCAGTTCAGATTTTCAGAATTGTTTGACCATTTTTCAATTTTTCTTCTTTTTCCCAAAAATCATCATTGAAGCATTCTTTTTGAAATCCGCAAATGTAGCAATCTCCATCCCTGGGCGCACATGCACAACCATTCGTTCTGTCTTTTCATCTGCAATTTCGACAGAAATAGAGTTGTAATTATAATTTGAGTGAAGGATTTTTATCAGAGAATATACCCGCTTCTGAAGCTCATCAGTAGGATCTGTTGATCTGTATTTTATAGTTAAGACTCCATTCTCATTTTCAAACATATCTTCGATATCCCCGAATCGTTTCACCTGCGATGCAACGTCAAACACCTTATCACCAAACAATTCTTTCATTTGACTTCTTGCCTTATGATACTCATCACTCATACCCGCAATGTTGTATGCACCAAGCAACCCGAACCAGGCATCAAGATTGTATTTATTAAATGAAATGGCGATTTTGTAAAAATTGATCAATGTTGCAGTGTTAACTCCTGCGTTTTTTGCCGAATCGCACATGGCTTTAGAGCTTTTCTTATCGGCTGCTGAAACACTCTTTCTTTTTGAGAGAGCTGATTCAGCAGTTTTTTTGCTCTGGTGCACACCCGAAACCTCCGTACCATTGGCGGGTTTCATAGAAACCACTTTTCCAGAACCCGGAAGACGTCTGTATTCTCTTTTTCCAGATGAAATAAGCAGCAAAATCAGTGGAACGATTAGGAACAGTAGTAAAACAATGATCAATACTGTTCTTTCTTTAGCTCTTTTCTTCTTCTCACTCTCTTCAAGCTGGTTCGTTGTAGTATTCTCCATACCTGCTCCTGAAGATGCCCTTTGTTCAGATGAGGCATTTGATAATAAGACCGTCTTAATGACATCATCATGCTGGTTGTTTGGATAAAAAACAGTTGCATTACGAGTTTCTGAATGGTGCTGAGTAGAAGGATTTTTTTCTTCGCTTTCTGCTTTCTGATGAGCAGGAACGGATTTGAGTCTGACTCCGTATTTCAGATATGGTGCAGCCATAACGGCTACAGACTGTTCATCCAGATCTTTAAACAGTACAACAGGAAGTTTTTGAAGTTTTAGAAGAGCATCCTGAAAGGTAGTTCCAGGATCCCGCGCGAGCTGATGAGCCAGTACCTTTCTGGCGTTCTCATTAGTGATTTGAGTTACAAGCAGATCGTAGCGCATAAAGAATTTGATATCCCAATTCAGAAGACACTACACTTAGAGACTAAAATGAAGTGTGAAGAGATAGTAATGATATATCTACCATTCTACCTCTTCCTGCATCGCTTTTCAACGTCAATAACTGGCTACGATTTTTCGGGACAGTGCCAAAGAATTGGTTTTTAATTGCAAAATATATGTACCCACCGGCATTGCTCTGTTTCTAAGCTCAACTGTGTGTTTACCTGATGTAAATTCTTTGCCTCCCAATTCAACAATTTCTTTTCCACTTAAAGTATAAGCTTTCAGGGAAACAAACGCATTTTTGGGGATTTCAAACGATACAATTCCTTTATTATATCGCATTGAACTGGTGTTCGTAATAACAGATTTGGATGTAAGATCATTCACTCCGGTGATACCCTGTTTTTTGAGAATTGCATACATTGTATCGGCATAATGTTTTCCAAATTCACGGTAGCCAGCAGCACTGAAATGCACACCACCAAAACCATCATTCATATTGGCTTCACAACCCTTTGAAGAAACAATGTAACAATTAGTTATAAGCCTTGTTGGTTTAACGAGGGTCCAGGGTAGCGATGAATTTGCATTATCTTTAGCCAGACCTCCAGCTAGTAAGGGAACTTTATTAGAATCAAGATTCAAATCTTTTATCAGATCATTGTAGATCTTCTTGACCTCACCTTTCCAATCGTTGGTCATGGAACCTGATTCACCCTGGTGCAAAAGGAAGCCTTTGATAACACCATCCTTTTGTGCAAGTTTTCCCATCTCTACTAAACGCCCATATGGATTACCACTATATTGGTTGGCAATATCTTTTAACCAGGAAGCTGTTCCCGATTGATTAAGATAGCTCTGATATTTGTCTTTATCAAACATTTCAATCTGGCACCCAGCCACTGATACATTTATTATACCCACCTTTATATTTTGTGGCAGACTATCGACAAGCCTGCGACCGAAATAATCACATGGATTTAAACCAGTACCGTTTCTACACAGTGGGGGGACAGCTGTAGTCCAGGTTCCTTTTTTCCGACTGTTATCAGGCCAGTTAACTGCGGGAAGGAGCTGAAAACGTACGTTAACATTCGATTTATCCTGTGTTTCGGGAGTGGCGTTTCCCTCCATATTAGACTGTCCGAATGCCAGGAAGACATAAAAGTTGGGGTCCGGGCTTTGTGAAAACCCTTTTGGAACCAAAAATAAAAAGGTACACAATGCGAGACTTATTGCAATTCCACGATATTTTAAAACAAATGTATATTTCATCTTATTCTCCCTAAAAAGCCACTAAATTCCGTTACTTTTTTGTAATACTGATAATATACGCATTTTTCGGGGCAAATGCAGCCTTATCACTGAGTATTGAGGATAGCCAGTATTATGGTGAAGCGGCACTCCTCAATTCATGATAGCAGGTAGAGTATTAATCAGCCTTACCATTTTCATCGGTCTTAATAATCCAGTTTTTGTCCCCGACGACCACAGCACCACCATCACTGGCCAATTGTAAAGATTTGGCAAATTCGTCAGCAGCAGCGCCGAATGTGGATTGATGTATCACAGTACCACTTGCAGTAGTTCGGGCAATATAAATATCTTCTCCCCCTCCGCTTCCAGCACTAAGTGTTCCACCTGCAATCAATAAATCTCCATTGCTCAGTCTCTTTATACCAGTGCAGCGACTGGCGTCACTAAGTGTAGTTGTACTACTAACAGTGCCATTTGCCGTCGTTTTTAAGATAAAGCCTCTATCCTGCCCACTCTGGTTTCCTTTACCAGCAATAATGTGTCCTCCATCACTTGCAGTATCAACCGCAAGAAATGATTGTGCGTCATATCCTGTAGATCTTGAATCAATACTCCATGAAATCAAACCTGTACTATTTGTTTTAACCGCTATAGGGTTAACACCATACATATCAGTGCCAACAAAGATGTACCCGCCATCACGAGCTGGTATACAATCTTTCACACTTCCCGCTCCACCAGAAAAGGTTGTATCCCACTCGTCACTTCGTAGAGAGTTGATTTTTACCATTAAAAAGCTGTGGCCAGTTCCAGCTGCAATGATATAGCCGTTATCTTTTGCCGGTTTTGTCACTTGAGCATAATAATAGCTTTCTGATGATCCATACCCATATCTCCATAATGAATTACCATTTTGCGCATAACAATAAACAGCCACTGAATTATTCCTGGTGCCAGAGACTAAATAACCGCTTTCAGATTTACTTACAGAATTGGCATTATCCAATAAATCGTCAACCTTTGTCCATGCTGTATCACCTGATTGTGTTAGTCTGACAAGCAAAGCACTGGTACCTGCCGATCCAACCAATAAATAACCACCATCACTGGTTTGTACTGCATCACGCAAATCCATACTCGGATACTGTTCAAAACTCAGCTGTTTCTTAAATGTCATAGATTCAAAGACTCCCTGAACTGTCGCATTCGCCGCAGAGAGTGTCACCGTTGCACTTGCCGCTGTAGTACTGCTGAACACCACCCCTGACGCTGCCGAGCTCCACTGCTTGAATTTACAACCGTTTAAAGGCGTTGCGGTAATTGCTGTCGCTACACCTGAATCGACCACTATCGGGCTGTTTCCTGCACTGGAGGAAACCGCCCCCTTAGTTGGGTTAGAAGAGGTTAGTGTCAGAGTATATTGCCTTTTATAATTTGCTGTAACAGTCATATTTTTCGTCATGGTGATTGTTAAAGGATTTGCACTTGAAGTTGCATCCCCGGTCCAGTTAACAAATCGGTAACCACCAGCTGCTGTTGCAGTAAGCCGGACAGTGGCTCCCGGAGGATATACTGCCGTATCCTTTACTACCACAACCGAACCTCCGGTCGCTGTCCGGTTAACTGTCAGGGTGTAAACCGGCAGAACGGTAATTTTCACTTCACTGCTATCTGCACCGACAGCATTTGACACAACAACTTTATACGTTCCGCCATCGACTGCAGCTGCAGATACCACACTCAATGTAGCTGCTGTACCAATTGAAACACCGTTTCTGAACCATTTATACGTCGGTGCGGGTGTCACATCAGGATTCATGGTTACAGACATGGAAAGTGACTGTCCAGTCAGAACTGTATCGGAAACCGGTTGCACCGCAATCTTTACATTGTGTGGTGCGATCCGGTTATCGGTTGTTGTAACTGTCACATTTACAGTATCACTCCAGAAAGCGTCTGACACTTTGACCATGAAGCTGTCTTTTCCCAGCCAGTCGGTTGCCGGTGTATAAGCTGCAGTTGCTCCAGTAACTGTAACTGACCCGTGTAATGGATCACCAAGTTTCGCCCAGATAAGCGCATCACCATCAGGAGAACCTGCAGTTAACGTTATACTCTTTGCAGTGTTCAAAACGGTTGTCACACTGGTATCACGTCCGGATGGCGGCAGGTTGAAATTAACGATTATCCGCTGGGTATCCCGATTACGGTTGGTCGATTTATCCTGAAAATACACATCTATCGTATCCAGATGATAACGCCGAAGTGTATCGGTGAGAGTATAGATTCCACCAGTGGATGTTGTCCTTGATGCAATCAACATACGTTTATTTTTTCCATTGAGTGTCCAGTATACACTGTCTACCCCGCTTTCATCATACAGGGAATCTGTAATTGTAATTACCGAATCTTTAACGACCATATTTAGAGGCAGGCTGCTTAACAGTTGTACTATTGGAGAAACATTGTCGGTCATTGTAGGGTCATAAAATAAATTGATACTGAGTGTATTTCTGTTTGCATTTAAAGAACTGTCAGTTGCAGTGAATGTCATTTTGTTAAATTGCCCGTTCTGCAGACCTGTTACATTAGCAGACCATACCGTATCATTTTTAACTACAGGAAAACTCTGGGTCCCAAGCGAGCAGGCAACGAAAGCAATTCCACTTTGATCACTGCAGAGTACTTTTACAGAATATGAGCTGGAGCTTATATGTGCGCTATCCTTCACAGGGTCAGAAAGAGAAAGTAACGGCTTGTCAGTGTCATTATCATACTTTATCCGCACGGTAACAGAGTCCCTGTTTTTTGCTTTAGAAGAATCCGCAGCAACAATTTTTATTACAGAATAAGTTCCTGCGGGAATACTCTTAACCATTCCGGTCCAGAGATTGGGTACCGAAACCGATTTTTTCAAAGTAAAAGCGGTCGCATCACGATACCCTTTGACTGAACTGATACTGCTGTCATCAACACATGTTATTTTAACTTCAAAAGAATCGGCACTGATAACAGTATCTTTCGATGGGGACTGAAATTTTATAACCGGTGGAGTACTGTCAGGAACGGAGCTGTTACTTTTTGAGACTGTAAATTCAATTGTCAGCGTATCAACAAAACCAGATTGATCCCTGGCGATGATGTATACCGTTTGTTTGCCAGTATCTGAACTAACGGGTGCATATGAGTAAACTTTACCAATAATTGTATCGCCGGAAGGAAGCCCCGGAATTAAAGTGAAAGCAATACTGTCGCCATCAGGATCACTGCAAACTTCTGCTAAATTATATGAAAATGGTGTACCTGACACAACAGGTCGTTGAATTTTCCGTGTACTCCATTGCGGAGGATTATTCGTGCCTGCTTGATTGACAGTAATTATAACTTTTTGGGTATCTGATAATACAGGAGAGCCATTATCAGTTGCAACGAAAACGATTGTAGTTGCACCTGTATCTCTTATTGATGGTAACCACCTGAATGTATCAGCTGCAAACGTTGCACTATCCGGATTATTCAAAACTGTAATGTAACTTTGCTGGCCTGCATCCGGATCAGTCGCAGATACGACAAACGAAAGCAGTTCTCCAACATTTATAGTTTTCGCACCGGGAACCGCTAATACAGGTTTTTGATTTTTAACAGGGCGAGCGGCGACATGAACAATCACTGTTGCAACTATATCCGGATACCCATCGATATATCCGGTTACTTTTACTGTACGTGTTCCCGGAGTTGTAAACAAGATCGGAACAAAGACTGTATCAACTGAACCAATTTTGTATCTGCACGGAATAGTCTGCTCAATAACTGAATCTGACAGAATAACTATTTTCGCAGAATCGATGTACTGGGTGAGTGAGTAAATAAGTCGAAGTTGCGGCTGATTACCGATGGTATCAATAATCTCAATTCCTGTTGTTTTACCATCAGAAGTTCTAAGGACGATATCGATTCGCGCCTGATCCGGTCCGGCAGGAGGCTGAGGTAGTTGGCAATTAAAAAACAGTAATCCAAGAGAACTGACGGCCAGAATGGTCGAAAATACTACACGTTTAAGCATTTCTGATATCCTCTAAACAAAAAAAACATAATTTGGGTCAAAATAAAATATATCACGCTATAAAAATCCAACGAAATTGATCGTCAAAACTCATTGGTGTCAATGATTTAAGAATAGGTTCTCACAAAACCATCTTAATATCCTTACTTGAAGCAAGCACATGATACCAGTGATCTTTCTGTTCCTTACTCTCAACCCGGATCTGGATTTCCAGGCTGACATACTTTCCACCACTGCTCTTTTTCGAATCTTTGAGCGAGTAGCTTGAAGTTGTAAAAATTGATGCCACAGCTGCCGTCATTGCTCCGGAGTCGTTACCAATTATCGTATAGATCCATTCAGCTGGAAATTCGAGTTCAGCTTTCTGAGAGGGTGTATTCTTTGCAACCATTACCATAATCCTTTAATTATCAACATGTTATAAAATCGCAACTACAATACTGTCGTAAACAGGGATGACTTTAAAATAACTAATGCCATGAATTTGTAAGAATTCTGTTAATATTTTTCTTGACCCCCCCTCAGGCAGAAAGCATTTTTAGAAACTTGTATTTTTAGGGGAAGATCCTCACTGAAAGGATATGGGTGGATGTCTAGCGTAAAAAAGAAAAGAAAAGCCAAGATCAATCGGCATAAACGTAAAAAACGAAGACGCCTTAACAGACATAAAAAGAAATAACTCGCCTTAAGCGTTTCTTTTATGGATCTGGGTTGATATACTATTTTTCGGGGATGAGCAATCATCCCCGAGTAGTTTCTGGCTGTTTGTGTTTTGCTTCGAATCCTGCCGTTTTTGTCTTTGATTTAATCCAATTGTTATTTTCGGGTATTATTCTAGTAACCAGACGTTGATGTTCAACTACCTGAATCGCATCAACCGGTGATTGAGTCCCGAAAATGCCGGTATCGAAATGACAAGCGTGATTTGCGTAAAAAGCGGCCGTCTCGACTCATTTCGACACCGCTCAATGACCACCGCTCGACGACCGGGTAAGCAATTCTAACGCGCGGTTGTCATCAAAAGGCTTGTGTAAACTAAGCTAAGAACTGTGTGGCCTGAACTTCAGTTCAGGTTCTGATGATTAAAATACATTTTCAAAGCAATTATAGGATCTCTTCGTAAAGAAAAATGGGAAGATACTGCAGAATTTGCGGACATAGCAGGCCAAACGAGAATTTCAGCGGCCATGGACACAAGATCGGCATTTGTAATAAATGCAAACGACTTGGAAAAAAGAAAATCCAGGAGATTGAGGATTCAGAATTCATCTATGATGTTTTCTATGAGCAATCTAACATTTCAAAGGGTAACATTCAGAGATTACGACAAATAGGTGAAAACGCTACGGGTAAAGATGCAGAAATAGCGATGACAATCGCAGAAGTAGCAAAATATTACCCGGCTAAAAAGAAGAGATTCGGGAAGCTGTATCATAACAAAAAACCGTTATTTGACAAATTGGTAGAGCTCGGCTTTATTCACGATTTTATAACTCCAATGATAGAAGAAGAGGAAAAATCGGAGAGAGAATATGAAGAGTATGTTTCCCGAATGTTACTCTCCGAAGAGTCAGAAGAAAATAACAATCCTGCCGTACATAAAACGTATATAGAAAATGATGATTTACCATTTTGACTTCTGCTCTGGCTATTATCCAGCAATACCCGTTTTTATCAGTTCGAGTTTTTGACTTTTTGACATTTTTTTTACCGCCCATTCACGTTTCGACGCACTACTGCGATCCAGACACTCTTCAGTATATACAAGCTTCACCGGTAAACGACTTCGTGTGTAACGGGCTCCGGTTCCGGCATCATGAGCTTTGATGCGAATAGTAAGCCGATTCGTGATCCCAGTGTAAAGGGAATGATCACAGCATTCAAGGATATACAAAAACCATGGGGTATCAGAGAACATTCTTTGTTTTCAACTCCAGGCTTTCAGTTCCGACAGGTCCAGCCTGATGGCACCGTTTGAAAGCTCTACGAGGGTTTTATCAAGCTCTTAAAGATACGTTACGCCATGTAATGTACCATCGTTAACATCTTTGATGATTCTGTCAGCATATTTTTGAGCATTTACAAGCGCTTGAGGATTATCTGTCAGCCAGACAGGAAAAGGGATATCTGTTTTTCCGTTGTTACAGTGAAAACAGGTAACAACTTTATTTGTATCTATATCTGCACCGCCCAAAGCCCTTGGATGCACGTGGTCAACAGTCGGGCTGGATGGTACAATAAATCTTGATGCAATATCTGAAGATTTTATAATTTCACTGTTATTGTTTTTTTTACATTGTGAATATTTGACAATAAAAGCGTTAGGGTTGTCAGATGATGCTGGTAATTTTAATGCTTTGTTGATCGCGACCAGGACCGCGACATCTTCGGTGTTTATATGCAAAGAATTTATTTCTCTTAAAAATACCATTTCTTCTAAATGGTCTGACTGGATTATCATTAATAATAACCGATCTACCCTCAGAGACAATTCGATATAATCTACGGTCGGTTCTTTCCGGTAAATATCTGCCCAGATCCTCAATGCTATCAAGGATTGCCAATTCTGTTTTATGCAAATATTTTAGAGCTTCAGGTCTCATTTCCGCTATTAATCCTGAAGCGTTTTTCCAGGACTTTTCCTATTTGCGTCTGAAAGTCTTTTAAACACAACCGCTTCGATGGGATGAAAATCTTCTTGAAAAGGTGTTAACCTTTTTATTAAACCTGCAGAATATTCTGAGGCTGATACTATACCTGAAAAAAAATCGATCTCCCACTCTTTAAACTGTTGAACCAGCTCCTCATATCTAATTTTTTGTATTATCTTTTTACCGCAATAAGGGCAAGGAAGATTTTCCAGATTAAAAAGGGTTTCCATGTTACAAGGATGCACCTTTAAATGAGCACTTGATTTCCCCTCATAAGAACCATCTGCTTTTAACGTATTTGGAATTAAATTTGTTAAATCAGCATTCATTCTTATTTAGTAACTGAAAATTTGCTGTAATATTTGTTAGCCCCGATGGAAATACTGACAAGGTAACTCCCAGATTTGAAGCCGTTTAAACTCCACTCAAAAGAATAATTTCCAGGGTTTAAAAGTATGCGATTGGTAGATTCGCAAAATCTTCCTTGCAAATCATACACCATGACAGAATACTCGGAGGTTATTGGAATATTTATTTTAAACAAAAGAGAATTCATTTGTCTCTTGATATCAATTACTTGTTTGCTTCCGTTTTCTGGCGATAATGCTATTCCGTTAGAGTTCTGAAATTCACTGATTGGCCTCCGCCAAACACCTTGAGTTGTTGTGCCGGCAAGAAGATACTCACCATGGACAATCATACTTTGAACCTCACCAGTAAGTCCTGTATTTGCTTCCATCCAATTTAAACCAGCGTCTGTGGAAAGGAACACTCCTTTATCTGTTCCAGCGAAAACAAACTTTCCATTTTCCGCGAATGTTAATACTTTCCGTCCCTCAAGTTTGGTTTGGCTTTCTTTCCAGGAAAGTCCATTGTCAACTGACCTGAACACTTTTTTAGCTGCAGCAGCTAACAAAACTCCATTACTATATTGTATCGAATTAACATTACTATCCGATAAGCCATTATTCACAGCAGCCCAGGAAGCACCTTTATTGTTAGTAACAAAGACTCCTCTGTATTCAACAGCTGCAAAAACCAGACTGTCTGAAGAGGTAAGTGCATTTATAGCTGGATAGAGTTCTGTATATTTATTGAAGGGTAAACCTGTATTTAATTCAGTTAGCTTTGCTTCATGAGAAGGTAGAAACAGTATACCTTTTTCCCGGGTTCCAAAATATGCACCATCCTTTGCTTTAAGAAATGAGTACACTAAATCCCCTGCTAAAATTGACTTTTTCCAAGTTAACCCATTATCATTTGATTGAACTAATCCCTCCCAGTTACAACCTGCATATATTACAGAATCTACATTTATTAACGCAAACACATTAGAAAGCGATTGAACACCAGAATCAGATGCTACCCAGTTTATCCCATTGTCGGTTGATCTATAAATATTCCTGTTTGCACTACCACCAGCAAATAATGTTTCCCCGATTCTCAGGAAAGAAGTAACATTCCCTGCAATTATACCAGAAGATATGTCTCTCCATTCCCTTGTACTAAAAGAAGAAATGAATATTCCTGCATATGTTAGAAGAAGGATATTATTGTCCATCAGGACAATGGCTTCTGGATGTGTGAAAACTACTGCAGAATTAAAATTGCTCCAGGAACTTCCTTTACCTGTTGAAATCCATACTTTGTCATATGAAACCATTAACGTTGTATCATTTCGTTCTATCACATCCCTGATATACATGTTATCATCCAAGGGTATTCCTGCAGTATCGATGAGTGCCCATGTATCTCCCCGGTTTTTACTAATAAATGCACCTTTTTCAGTTCCAGCAATACATGTAGAATCGTTGGGTATGTAAATACTACATACATCACGGTGGAATACCCCTATATTACAAGTATCCCAACTCAAGCCATCATTTTTTGACCGGAATATTTTGCTCCCATCGCTTATAAGAATGAGGTTACTTTTAGCGGCTACAAAATCTAAAAAAGATTCTTCATATAGTAGACTATCTGTCCATTTTCCATTTTTTTTAATAAGTTTAACGACACCATCATCAGTTATTAGTAAAATCCCTGATCCATATACTGCCATGTCAGTCACATCATTGTAATTACAATTTGAGTTATATGGTACCCAGCTAACTCCATCATTTATAGAAGTAAATAAACCATCACTGATTGTCCCTGCAAAAATCTCATTTTCCAGTGACAGCAGCGTCATAACACGCAAATCCGTTAAACCATTATTTATGATTGACCAACTTTGACCTTTATCCCTTGACCGAAATATTCCAGTACCAGACAAGCTCACAAACAGCGTTGAATCTTTCGATATAATTGAACTCCAGTTTCCACCACAAGGTCCTTTAGTCTGAATCCATTGTGCAGGAGAAAAACGTGCAGCAAAAATTATCAAAATTACTGATACAATTACTTTTTTCAATATAGCCATAGTAATACCCTTAAAGATTATATGCAATGAAATTCAATTTTCAAACTTCTTTTAATCAATATTATAAATATTATTTAAAATTAATATGAGCCACTCTTATATGCCAAAGCATGTCGGAAGTATCAATCAATTTTCTATAAATTGATTCACAATTTACTATTAAAGACATGAAAAAACAATAGCAAGCCGCAAATGCAGATCGCACCCTTAAATGAGCGCTTGATTTCCCCTCAGAAGGGCCATCTGTTTTTTGATTTAAATCTATTGAATCAGCATTCATAACATGATGTACCCTCATACGATTCAGGTTTAAACCCATCGAATTTGATGGGTTTAAAATCTGCATTGTTAAAAAAATCTGGTTCTAGCATTTTCTATAAAAATCTCTACAATCAACCCTTCAACAGCCTGAAACTCACCTGATATCTATGAATATTTCCGTATCTTTCTCAATACCAAAATGTTACTAAGGAGCTGCCTTTATCAGTTGATAATTATATTTTTGTATGTGGAATATAGTATCTTTCTCTTTTTGGAAATACCTTTTTGATTACCAATCACGTAAATTAATAAAACAAGTTTCTGTTATGAAAAAAAAAGTTCTTCAAAAAATTTCATCATTTCAGTTTACACTGCTATCGATTTTGCTTACCATTTTGTTTTCCTGTACAGCGATAAACCAATCCAGAACGATAGGTAAAGGGAATACAGGCATTGAAGTTACCATTGGCGGGCCAATTATGAAAAACCTCGGTTTTCCCATTCCGATCCCAAATTTTTATATTGGAGGACGCTATGGCATTCGCAACGATCTGGATATTTCAGCGAACTTTAATCTACTGACACCATTTACCCCAGGAATTCCACTTGACCTTATAACCGCAATGCACTGGATGCCAGTTCAACCAGGTATCAGATCCCAATCAGATAATAAAGAGATCGGCTGGAGCGCTGGAGGTACAATCAGTTTTCAATGGATATCCGATTTTAAAAGCGGACTTTTGGTCATACCACAACTCGATATCACCGAAGGATACAGGATAAAATGGTTCAGCTTTTACTCGGGAATTGGAACCGGGTTAAATTTTTTCAGACCAGACAATCAGGGACCAGTAATTCAGCTTTCACCCTATGCAGGATTAGAGTCTTTTACCCGAAATAATTTCACCTTCGGAATTAAATGTACAGCGTATGATATCTTGTATAACTATAAAGGATCACAAATGAAATGGGTCTACATATCAGACAAATCAGATGAATGGAAAAGATATGCCCCGATTGGTATTGCAATAGGTGCCGGTTACACTTTAAAAAAAAAGAGTAAATTTAGATGAAACCAATGACTATTGTGTTGTTTTTTCTTATCGGAGTACTCTCAGGATGTATTAAACTTGATTCTTTCCTTTTTGAGAATGAACCAGCAGACAACGTTTTCGCATCTTATCATGATCTTCCTCTCTATACTGGAAACAATCCACCTTCCTGGATTGCTTCAGGCTCAGTAGAAAGGGAGATCTACCTTACTCCTGAAGGAACTGTAATTCCTCCCGATCAACTTAATGCACATAGTGAATATATTCACGGCTGCTTTCTTCATGCACCGGAACATGTTTCCAATGATACCTCTCCGTTAGCCGGAAAAAATGTTACTTTTATCTATACACATGGTAATAGTGGAAACATGCTGAAATACTGGTATCGTGCAGTATCGTTATGGAGCCTGGGATCAAATGTATTTATTTTCACCTACAGAGGGTACGGTTTATCTAAAGGCAAGACAACCCGATTCCATGTAAAGCAGGATGCATTAGCGGCATCTAAATATATCAGAAACCGCAGTGATGTTGATACTGGCAGGATTGTCGTCTACGGGTACTCAATGGGTGGAATTACAGCAAGCTATCTGGCTGGAGCATCTCCTGACAAAAACAGATTTGCAGGTTTAATACTCGAATCTGCGCTCGATGCACCGGCACAAATTGCCAATCTATCAGCAGGCATGGATTTTCCAAATGATTTTATCTTTGACAAAGAACTATTCGATGGTCCTCAATTTATTCAGGGAACAACAATACCTGTTCTCCAAATACATGGTGGGAAGGACAGCAGAGTACTTATTGATCAAGCGAAGCACTACTATAATGTCCTCAATGGCAGGGCTAATTACACACACTATCTGGGATTAACAGATAAGCCTGATGAACTCTGGCTGAAATCCGCAGGTCACAGGAACATTCCAAATAGTGTATTTCAGGCTGAAAATCATATCAGTGATTACTGGGACGATGCTTCTAATATCAATCATTGCTGTGTTAACCCATTCGAGTACGATGAACCTCAATTTCAGGATTTTCTGAAAAACGTCGGTAACACAAACGGCAAATTTATGATTCAGAGTGCACAACAATACCGAGCCCTTATTGCTGATTGGGTAAAAATGAATTTAAACCCGAAGTTACCGTAACACCCTCTTCCCACTCCATAATACACGGTATCTGCAGGAGCAGATTGTTTTGTATCGGTAGTATAAAATTTACCGGTATTGAAGAAGTTTTGAATTAATCCTGTATAGCTGCCAATTTTAGAGTACATTGATGTATGAGACAGATGAATAAAGCCTGCATCATCATAGTCAGATAAAATTGAGGAGGCATTAAAATCAAGAACTTTTCCTTCTGTTTTATGTACAACTCGTCGCATGTGAAGGAAACGTGCAAGGTATTCCGGGTTTAGTCTCAATAAGTAATCCAACAGTATCTGCATTTATATGCTTATAATTCATGTTTCCTACATCGACAGCTGCCTGTCCTGATAAAAATTTAACCACAGGTTTTGAAAAAGCTTCCTGAGCCTCGATAGAAACTTCCTCCTGAAACGGAGAACGATCAAGAATCACTTTACCCAAGTTAGGTATCGAATAATTTTCGAGAACTCTGGAAAGTACATACCCTCCCATAATAAAATCAGAAGAATCGAACCAAAAAGTTTCTGTTTCATCATAAATCCAGCTTAACATGCAGTGCTTACACGGTTTTGAATGTCACGTATCGTATATTCGACATCTAGAGTAAATTCTCTCGGATCTGATTTATCGGGATACATGATAGGACCGAAATGCACTGTAATATTACCGGAGCAGGGAAAGAACTGATTTGCATTCATAATGACACACCCTCCCGATATGTAAACTGAAAGTACTGGAATGTTTAGCATCGAGGCAACATATCCCATACCTTGCTTAAAGGGTTGAACAGAAATTATTATCAGGGCGTTCGGGTTTTATTGTAAGAGGTCAATAGCACAATTGCAATTGATTTCAGCATGCAATATTGTTAAACCCTATACGTGTAAATAAAGCTATTGATTTCACCTTGCGTAAGTGTTTAACGCTATCTTACGATTGGTTCATACAATAGCTATTTTACCTATACTTTTCAGAAATTCCTGCATTTCAGTATTGCATTCTGTGTGTAGAAATAAGCATTGTAGCAACTTGCGCTAATAACCGGATCGTTATATCCTGAAACAGCACGGGTATAGGATGCGTCGGTACTTTTCTTTTTCCAGATTTCTCCGGACCGTGCCCTTACAACGATATTATT
This sequence comes from Chitinispirillaceae bacterium, assembly GCA_050301235.1. Lineage (GTDB taxonomy): Bacteria > Fibrobacterota > Chitinivibrionia > Chitinivibrionales > Chitinispirillaceae > JAFGIN01. The sequence continues at coordinate 55,283 of JBNKZD010000005.1, forward strand.
TGCACACCAGGATGCATTTGTGCAGGGAACGCCAACATTCTGATAAGTCCAGGAGTTACATCCATTGGTTGAAGTATACACCTGCCCGACGCCATTTGGTCCTCCGCCAAAAACTACGATTACTTTGTTGCCATTATAAGGATCACAGGAAATACATGAAGGATCCCAGGAAGGAATACCATTGTTAGGGTAAAAAATTTGTTGCCATGTTGCATTTTGGTTACTGGATATGGTGCATTTCCACATTACCTGATAGCCATTTGATTGACCAATAAAATACAGATACGTTATTCCATTCCGTTCTGTAGCGGCAATATCATCAAAATTCGTGATATTACTGCCGTTAGGAATAAATCCATTTCCGGTTGTGGAACCCCACCAAATATCGTTTCTTGAATTAACATGGAAACATTTTTCAGTAAAGCCGGAAGCTATACATTTTCCATAATGGCCAGTATTAACCCAGTAATCTCCACTCTCAATGTATTTATAAATATAGAAATCATTTAAACCCGGTACTCTCTGATAGCTCAATGCCCAGCTGGAAGACAGGCTTGTAATTGAAAGGTCAATAGCTGTCTGGTCAAACAAACTTGCTACCCGCGAGACATTATTCTCCTGAGATACGGATACAGGAGACGTAGAGTTTGAGCAACCTATAGCCAGAGCCGAGATAAAAATCGTCAATGTTATTTTAAGCTTATTCTTGTAAAGATGCATCGTAACAGGTCCTTTCTATAACTGATGTTATTGGTTTTACAGTGCTTTTTAAATTTAAATTCTGGTAATATAAAGTTCAGAAAAATCTGTCCGCTACGTAAGGGGACAAAAAATAAGTGTGCCGCCGTTGATATTTTAGCACCACCCTTTGACAGAGCGATAGAAGCCAATATAACTAATCTGGAATGTATTCCTTACTCGAGTCAATTCGTATCTGCGCCAGTTGTTCGCAAGAAACTATTTCCTTATGTTTCAAGTAACCATATTTACTTTTGCCAATTCCTTTTGCTGGATCATACAAGAATTTTTCCAGAGGTTTGCAATGGACGAAGCTGTACTTCAATCAATAATTGGAACAGACAAACGCAACCCATACCTTCAGGTATGTAGGCGTAACAGATCTACAAATATAATCGCAGCAGCTATAGTTACCAGATACGGAATGATATTTTTGATACATTTGGACTACATCTATCGCCGGAGGCACTTCGTCCAATATTTACAGCCTGCAAGGCAAGATCAAGCCGGAGTACTCTTTTTTTCTGGATGGCTCTCACGACTGGATCTGCTCCACTGCGGCACACTATTGAAACAGTGGCTTGCGCTGGTATTGCTTGAAGCGATTAACATTGAACAAAGTAAATATGTGAACTGAGAGTGTTTGTCACTGTTTTTTGGAAGAGTGCTGCCTGGAACTGTTGAACAGCGACTTCAACTCGTACAAATCGCTTCAACTGATACCGATCTGAGCATATTACAAGTGAATGCGCAGAGGTCGCAGATGTTGCTCATTGCGATGATTTTTACTATACTCCTCATACAAAACACTATACAGGGATGCACAAGCTCCTCAAAGGGTGGTGTTCTGCAATTAGATGGGCAGATAAGGCGCTGCACAGCGATTTTATCCATACCGTTGAAGGAATGCCCGTTTACATGTACCATGCTGATAACTATCAGGATTTACGAGAACGGTTTTTTCCCATCATTGCCGACTTTCGGCAAACAGTTACACTACCAGCAGAGAAAAAAATAATAATAATAATTGATTGAGGCATTTATAGCATTGAGACCTTTCAAAAGGTAAAAAACGATCCAAATCTTGATCTGATTAGCTGGGAAAAGGGATACAAGGCTGGAGAATATGACCCATAAAAATGCAATGGTCAATTTTGCTATTCCAGGTTCCGTAACAATACGACCGATAACCAATTGTATATCTTTGATTATATGTACAAACGGTGGGAACTTGATCCTGAGATTCGAAAATTGATTGTTGTCGCAACAAATCCTAAAGCAAAGACAGTGGAAGTAAGTATTTTATGCACAGATCTACAACGAAATGCTCAAGAAGTTATCCTGCTTATTTTTAAACGCAGGATCCAGGAAAATGATTTCCAATATCTTGATAAACATTATGGTATCAACCAGATTACCAGTTATGCAACGATACCCTATGAAAAATTGTGCGAAACCATTGAGGACAAACAAGGGCAGAGTGCACAAAAAAAGGCATTACTGTTAGAAAAACGTTCTCTGGAAAACTACCTGAAAACAATACTTCACAAGGAACACAAACAAAGCATACGAATGAATAGCCTGAATGAAAAACTGCATAAAATTGATACTAACGCAGATAAAGAGGTGAAAACATCTACAACCGTTCCGCTCAAAGTTTCATATTACAGCATAGACCTATCCAGCAGGTTTACCTCATAATTTCGCTAGTAAAATTTTCCAATTTGTTTCGTTTTCGAAAATGCTCATAATATAACGCTCAGCCAGGAATTCACAGAATGTAAAAAACTGCCGATGCAGCCAAAAAGAGGTGATTTTCGTGTCACATCTGAGCCGGTAAAGAAAGTGAATTCATAATCATTTCATATTATTATTAAGATAGCGACGTCTACGCCTTTTGTTTTTAACTTATTTCAGGAAATTGGTTTGATAGTTTGACATAGTCATAATAAACAGTGGTTTTTGTCCCCTTGGAAGGCGAACACATTTTCAGGTTTTCATTTAAAAGAATTAATATTTTCTGTTCATTCTGTTGAATCAGTTTATGTGAATAAAAAGGTTAAAAGAGTTTTAGCATACCAGTTCAAGGCATTAAATTGAGGATAAACAAAAAGACAGATGGATCAATAGCAACTTTTCAATTCTTTGACAGTAACTAATGCTTACAATTAATTCAGCTTTTTTCATTCCGGTGCTCATTTTCCTTTTTTCGGAAATGTGTATTTCTGATACTACCAACGAGTTTTCACTTCGCGATGCAGTTGCGCTCGGCCTGGAAAACAATACGATCGAAGTCCCGCTCATACGTGTAAGCCAGAAAATTGCTTTTTGCAATTACAGGGCCTCAAGGTCAGCATTCGGTACCTTAGATGCATCTGGTAGCATTACCTACGATTACGACGGTCCTTTTTCTAATGATGACACACTCTTGTCGCCAAACAGTAATGGCAACCTGACCTCGACCAGTTCATTAAAATCGGCCCTCACCCTTCCAACAGGAGGGACACTGATCACCGGCATCAGCATGCCGATTTCACAGATGCTCATTTCTGATACTCCATCTTCAAAGATCCCACTGGCTGGGACCTTGCAACTCGAACAACCACTCTCACCCTCAATCATCAAACAGAAACGTTTCGAGAGTTTTCTTGAAAAAGAGGTGCCGAGGCGGATAAAAAATAGGACTCGTTCGGAATTGGAGCAATTCATTATGCAGCTTGCTTCCAGGTATTATCAATACTCCTCCCTCCAGAATCAACTAGTGCGAGCAAGGAAAAACGCCGGGCAAAGCAGACTTGATGCCGAAATTGCACAACTGAAATTTCAAAATGGCGCCATTTCACAGTCAGGACTGGTAGAAATAGAGGCAATGCGGGAGGAATCGGAACTCAACACATTGACATTAGAGAGTAATCTTTTGACCATCAGACGGGATATAGAGGATCTGGTAGGTACCACAATCGACTCGTTAGCAACATTCTCGGGGATTGACGAGAATGATTTGAAATTGCCGCCGAAAGATTCGATCCTTGTCCGAGCACTTGCTCAGAGTGATCTGTTAGAAGCCTTACAGGACAATGTAACTGTGACTCAATTGCGGAACAGGTTTTCAGCAATTTTTTCTCCATCGCTTAAGTTAAGCTACACCGTGTTTCCAAAATACGGTTTGTTTGATATGGGGTACAATACCTCCTACCAGATTGCTGCTGCAGGAATGGATATTCCCCTGATTTCACTCCGGGAAGGTCGGATAGCACTGCAAAAAGCCCAAGCCGAAGCTCAGCAGGCGCAATTGTTATTCAATCAGGGGCACCGACAGGTCTCCCGTACGATTACAGATCTTTACCGTTCAGTAATGGATTTACGTATACAGATAGACCTTGCGAAAAAAAATGTTATAGCGGCTCGGAAATCACTCGATCTGGCCAGAGAACAGTTTGTCGCCGGAGCGATTTCACGGGCAAATCTGGATCTCTACATCACAAAACTTGAATCCGGTGAACGTCAGTATGAGGAATCCAAAGCGCAGCTTGTCATTGCTCATCTGGAAATTTTACAGGTTCAAAAGCTATTATTACCGTTTTTCGGAATTGAAGAGGAGGATTTGTGATACGTATAATACGAGGATGGGTTACTTCAGTACTGATAGCTGGCATAGGAATATCTTCATGTAACATCTCTAATACGTCGGTTGTCTACGAAAAACACGCTGTCGCAAAGGATACGTTTTCAGTTTACCTGTATTGTCATGGCCAGCTTACGCCACTTCTATCAAAGCAGTTCAAGTGCGAAAAAAAAGGTAACATCCATTATAGTATTCCACTCGATGAATCCATCGAATACAGTAAGGGTACAACGATCGCTTCGATTACTCCGTTTGGCGATGAATTGATAGATGCCAAGGCTGAACTGTACAGTCAACAAAAAGAATTAGCACTTTTGAAAAAAGAACTCTCTCTTCAGGAACAATTATTCAATAAAGGACAGATCTCTAAAAACGAACTGGAACGTAACCGGATCTCCCTTTCGAGAAAGAGGATGGAAGTCCAAAAATCCAATATTAAAAAGAGCACTCAACATATCAGCGCGCCCTTCAAAGGTCACCTATCATTGGTCGGCAGCCCCGATGGTTCTGAAGTTTCTGAAGGAACCAACTTATTTACCTGGGTAGACTGGGGTACGATTAGAGTCAAAATGAACATCCCAGATTACCATCTGAGACGAATCTCAAGCGGCAAACCGGTAATCGTAGAAGGGTATGTACTAAAACGTCCGATAACCTGCAAAGTTGCGACCATTATATCTAATCCTTCTGACAATTTCGGGATGAATGCCTCCCCGGGAACAGCCGGCTCCAATTCAATGACGTCCGCGTACCTATCAATTGACTCAGAAGAATTAGCAGCAGTATCTTTCCCTCAGGGTGAAGTGGTCTGTAAATATGTCGATACCGTACTGACCGATGTACTTTGTGTGCCGGTTAGCTTCCTGCTATTCAGGGGAGAGCATGCATACCTGAAGAAAACGAATGCGAAACTTACCCTTGTACAACTTGGTATAGTTAGTGACAGCCTCGCAGAAATCACTGCTGGTGTAGCGGAAAACGACACTATTATTCGAAGTGTACCTCTCAACGACGAATTCCGACAATGAATCAGTACACAATGATTAAAAACAGCATTACTATACCTGATGAATCGGAGATACCAGTATCCAGAATCTCTCTGTATCGACAGAGGAGTGCACCGCTGACTTCCCATTTCAGGTTGATAATGGTTGTGATTATACAGATCTTGCACAACCTTGCAGCTCATCGGTTACGAACCATTCTCACCAGCGTTGGAGTAATCATTGGCATTGGAGCAATTTATGCTATTCTTGTTATAGGCGATACCGGTAAAACGTATACACGAACACTACTTCTACCGTTTCGTGTTGGAACTATTGTTATTCGTCCATCCTCTCAGCTGCCGTCTGCAAACAGTACCCCCCTTGTAAAAGGGCCGGTTATGGATCAGAAATATTTACACAGAGAAGATATCCTCTTTCTCAGGAATGTATATTCCGGCACAGCAGCTTTTTCTCCCGTGTGTGATGTTGCTTCCAATGGAATTACCTGTGAAGGGCATAAGGTGAATTGCGGCCGGATTATCGCTGTAACAGGTAATTACGAGTTCATAGGTAAACTGGCACTTGTTGCAGGAAGGTTTATACTTCCTACCGACACCCAAACTGCGGTCGTTGCAATCGATAACAACGGCAGGTTCCAGGGATTACCGTTTCCTGTTCTTGGACGAATCATTGTTATCGACAACAAACTCTATAAGGTCGTGGGCCTGGTTAAAAACGCTGTAGGGATCAATCGTGTTCCTGACATCATGATTCCCTTTGTCCCGGAAATGCATACCGCTGTCAACCGAATCCTGGTATACAGTAAAACAGACCAGATAGAACATGAATTGGAACGGATGCGCGCTTTGATATCAGCCCGAAATTCTGCAAACCTGACAACACTGCCGGCTGAAGCAGACGAAGCAGGTACAATGTCGGTGTTCATGTCAGTTGTACGGCTTCTTGCGCTCATTTCTGCCATATCGCTTGCGGTTGGATGCATTGGTGTCATGAATACGCTCATTGCATCGGTGGAAGAAAAAACCTTCGAAGTGGGTGTGCGCAGTGCATTGGGAGCCAGTCCTGCCCTGATATTTTTTCATTTTTTGGGAGAAGCCATACTTCTTTGCCTGGCAGCCGGCATTGCCGGAATGTTAACAGGTGCTGGTGCAGTAACCGTGTTGAGCATTATGAATAAAACGTCTCCGGTTTTTCTTCCGGAACCGATCGTTATCGCATCTGGTTCTTCTTTAATAATAGGTTTAGTCGGGGGGTTGCTGCCGGCATTGCAGGCAGCACGACTTAATCCATGGGATGCACTAAGGAAAGGTAGTTCATGAGCTGCATACAAACGAAAGCTATTTCGAAAAGTTACGGACGTGGAAGAGCAAAACGTGTGGTCCTGAATGACGTGTCACTTTCTATCGAGACCGGAGAATTTGTATCGATTACCGGACCATCCGGCTGTGGAAAATCAACACTACTATCCATTCTTGGATTGCTACAGATCCCATCAGGTGGAGAGCTTTTTATTGATGGTATAGTATGTACATCCTTATCTGGTTCAGCAAGGGCGAAACTTCGTCGACATGTACTTGGTTTTGTTTTCCAGGATTTTGCCCTGTTGAGTAACTACACAGTTGAACAGAACATTCTTCTTCCTCTTGTGTATGACAGCATTTGTAAAAAGGAAGCTCAGATCAGATTACACGAAGTTGCTGAAATGCTTGGAATACCACACTTGTTACGACAAAACCCGACAGAAATTTCGGGGGGAGAAAAACAGAGGGTGGCGCTTGCCAGAACACTGATACGCGCTCCCCAAATTATTCTTGCCGATGAGCCAACCGGAAATCTTGATCCAGCAAATGCTGAATATGTTTGTTCCTGTTTTCGTGAAATAACAGGAACAGCAGGGGTTACAGTTGTTGTGGTAACGCATGATCGTCAATTTGCCGCAAAAACAGACCGCACCGTCGAATTAAGTGTTCTAAGACCTTAATTGATTCACTGAATCCGGCCATACCCATTGAGGCCAGAAAACCGAATCTGCCGGAGTGACTTTTTTCATCGTTCCGGATTGACTGTCAATCAGAACCAGCCAATCTTTTGCATCGATAGTAGCAATACATGCAATCGTGTCTGTTGAAAAGGAAACTGCAGGTTCGCGGCATGTGCCCATAAAGAGCGAACGAACCTTACAATTGTATATATCAAATGAGAAAAGCCCCTTTTTTCCATCCCAGCTTCCCGCAAAAATAGCCTGTGTATTACGCGAATTGAAAGTAATTTGCATGGAAGAGAGTTTCTGTGTCGGTGCAAGGAGTGTATCCCACAGGTGTGTACTGATATTATAGCTCAGTATTCCATCCCCTGAATTCGTTTTTACAATACATCCAATCCGCAAAGTACCTGGTTGCCATTTTGGAGTATATACGGCTGCATCAATTTTTGTACAGACTGCCACAGTGTTTTTTTCAATATTCCACAATCCCAATTGGGGTACATTGGAGACCGTTGAGTCAATAATAATAAATGTAATAAATTTACCATCAGAGCTCCATGACGGCTGTTGTACTGAACTCCATGGCTGTGGCATAGTTACAGCGTTTTGACATTGTAAATCAATTCGCATTATACCGAATACTCTGCCTTCAGTATAGTGTTGAAATATTCCTGCTATTTTTTTCCCACCGGAACATATATCCGCTGTCATGCAACGAATGGGCGAATTATAAAAATAGTTTCCGGGTTTACCCGTTTTTGTATTTATTGATCGATAACCATAGCCATTAAATTGTGTTGGAGACATGATACTTAGCTTGCCAAAAGGAATTGGCTGTACAATCGAGTCGAAGGATACCTCCGGTGGGACCATCTCATACGTTATTTTGGCTGTTTTTTCCCAGGGAAACAGTATCAGAAATAACACAATTGTCGTGAGAATAGCTAAAGTATACCAGACAGATAGTTTTTTTATATTTTTCATATTCTCCAGTTTAAGCTAATAGTGATCGGGTTCTGTATTTGTGTGCAAAATGAGAAATAATTGATTCGGATCTGGCCAGTTGCGACTGCCCTTGATCCGAACCAAAATCATCTGAATATAATGTTGGTTGTTATTTTCAGTTTACCAGGCAATATTCGGAAAATCTGTTAACTGCCAATTAGCAACGGAAGGATTAGCCCAAATTACTTGGCCGTTGGATACATCTTGATACCCTTTGAATGTCCAGGGGCCCTCAACTCTGATATCGCCAAAGGGGTTGATGTTTGGACAATTAACTCTCGCCTGAGGCCGTAAATTAACGTATTGCTGCTTATCACGTGCATTAACAGGAATATACCACAAATCAGCATATATATATGGTTGCTGCGTATATGCTACCCAATCAATTACACCACCGGGACGAGTATGTTTAACAAAACCCAAACCATTGTTGTAATCGAAATCACCATCAATGTCTTTCATGAAACCCTGGACAGTAATCGTCTTACCGGTATATTTAACCCCGGTTGCCCAGAGTAACCCTTTTACGTCTCTTCTGTATAGTGTTACTTTTACTTCATAGTAACCGTTCAGTGCAAGAACTCCGCCACCGGGAACATCATACTTTATTGTAGGATTACTGGCCATTTTATCATTTATTACTCCGGTTTGTGCAAAACTCCCGCCAAGTATCCCCGAAAAAGCGATAAGTGCGGTAAAAATAAAACATTTGTTCATTCAAGAACTCCTTTTTGAAAATGTGATAAGTAATTAAAACATCAAATCATTGATCAACGATTTATTTATTACAGGTACTCTATAATCTTTCATAAGACAGCATTCATATCTAATCATAAATAAATCGGTAATGTTGCCTTTTTTTGACTGATTCTCCATATTAAGGTTACATTGTTTACATGGGCCCACTTGAAAAACTGACAATTTAACATTTGATTCTCAGCTTTAAATGTGACTATATTAAATTTAAATAATGGTAATGTAAAGTTCAGAAAAACATGTCCGCTACGCAAGGGGACAAAAATAAATATGCAAAAATCAAAACCAGTATGCCAATAAAGGAGACACAATTTATGAACACAAGTACCATATGTGTTTTGTCCCAAATACCGGACATAGAATACTGAATGGATAGATTGCAGACTATATGGAGAATGGATTCGAAAATACATACAATGGCAAGAGAAACTAAAGGTGGATGCAGCACAGCTCGACTTTCAATTATAAGATGAATCATTAACTAATAAGAAACAACACATCTTTCAGGTATTAATAAAATCTATGCTACCGCAACGGGCGGTAGCAATTTGATTATATCCGCATTTTCTCTGAAAATCAAATGAGGATTTTTACAATCTGTTATTTAATTTTACGATTACCATATCATTATATCTGACACCAATAATCATCGGAAGTGAATATGGATTCGTATAATTTTGTGGTTTACAGCTTATTGCCGAGCATTCAACAGCGCCTGGTTCATTACACACCTCCCATTTCCATTTGCGAGATCCATCGCCTTGCAATGCATAGCGATATTCATATACTTGACGGTCTTGCCCGATAATACAAACGCCATAGGTTGTATTGAGAATTGAAGGATCAGTCCGTAAATCCTGATGACCTGCAGTGATATCGGTACCATTTCCCCCGGGAATCGGAACTCCCCAACTTGCCCATGTGTTATTTGCAGACTTAATATAGACTGCTCCGATAGCATTCGTAATTGCTGGTCGACCGTCGTCAAGAACATCAATAAATTGCCCCCCGCCGTTTGATAGCTTCCATGAACCATTTAAAAGTTTGTATATTTTGTAATCATTGGTACCTGAAACTTTTTGTTTCCCGATTATCCAGACACTTCCGTCTCCCCCGACGCCGATATCCTTTGCACTGCCTCCTCTATTATACCAATAACTTTCTGAAATTGCTGATCCTTGACGTTGATATACTGTTCCTGCAGCATTAACCAGCCAAGGAATACCATTTGCATCGACATCAATCCTGACCCCACCTCCTCCAACTTCGATCCAGACATTGTTCTCAAGCTTGTAAATTTTATGATCACCTGACGAATAGGCGATTTCTTTCCCAATACACCATACCGTTCCATCTAATCCGACTCCAACATCAGAGGCATGCATTATTGGCAAGGAAGAGGCGGCAGTAGTTTTTGTGACTTGATTACTTCCAACTTCCATTGGATTATTGGGATTGCATCCGAAAAATGCCGCGCATAATCCCATACTAACTACAATTAATTTACCATTCATAATACCTTCCTTCATTGTAAAAATGTGTTAACTGAAATGCTGTTTTGGTGCTGACATTGCTTTATTTATAAATTAAAAAATCAGGTACCTATACGTCCCTCGCGCATACCACAAGTAAGCCAATGAATAGTCGCGGCGGAATAATTAGTTGCTCCAAAGGTGTTTCGGAGATCAACATATCGTTTCAGATAATTTTTAACATTGAATGTTGGTGATGCGATTCGTCCTTCACCCATTCCGCATGCTCTGAAATGAATCAGAGCTGCCTGGTTGCTAAACCCTTTTACATCTGGGTTCATCTGACGGTAATAGGTAACATCAAATACTGGTGAACTTTTTCTTCCATCATTAAGTCCGCATTCTGCAAAATGGCGGGCTGCATCACCATAATTAGTTGCTCCATAATGTTCACGTAGATCACTATTGGCAGAGAGATAGTAACTCGGACTGAAACAGACGGAATAAAAACGATCTTCAACTATTCCCCAGGTATTAAAATGTTCTGTAGCCTTGATCACATCCATTTTAAGGTCCGGGTTAAGAAAAAGATATTCCTGCGGATGAAATACTGGCGATCCGCATCGCCCCTCCTTTATACCATACGCGCGATAATGTTTTGCAGCCGCCGCATAATTATCCCCATAAACATCATGCACGTCACTATTATATTCAAGGTAGAAAGCTGGTGAGATGGCATGGGTTGAAGGGTAAAGAAATCGTACACCTTCGATGTCTAAATCTGTTAGAGTTTGTGAAGGAGTGATTGTGATGCCGGATTTTGCAATGAGTTTTCCACCGTAACGTGTATTACCTACCCATAATACAACAGCATCAGGATCACCAGCATAATGCATTACGGAGCTAAGATCGTATGGACCGTATGGTGTACCCATAATACTCATGTTTTCATACTCATCTTTCAGGTTTCCTGTAATAATAATATTACTATCCCTGTCACTCCTTTGGTGCTCATGAAGCAGACCAATTGCGTGTCCCATTTCATGGGTGGCAGTGCCAACGTCAAAATATGACTTTAATGTAATTGGTTGGCGTCCCCCGAGTTTTCCGACAGTTGATATATTCTCAGTACTAGTAACAAAATCAATATAATCCGGATGCGCCGGACTGTATCTTGGGATGAATTTGATACCAGTATGACTATTCCAGTCTGCAATAGCGCTATTAATTTTAGCTTTACTGCTATTATCATTTATCGAAATGACATATGGCACAATTCCGTTTGGCCAGCGCATATCCCACTCGTATACCCCCAAAAAAGTATTACTGCTTTTTTTTGAAAGGGTACTTTCTGCAGATTGTAATCCATCAACAACTTCACTTGGTACCAGCATGTCACCTTCAACAAGTACATAACCATCTCTGATTTTAATTGCAATTTCGCTATTATCAGAAACAATAGGATCTTCAACCATTTCATTATTTGAAAATGGATTATCTAAACCATTATTGGAACATCCCGTTAATATAAATGTGCCAGTCGTAAATATTATTTCCAATATTTTCCGATTTTTTTTAATCATCATTGCACTCCTGCTTTTACTCAATTTTTTAAATATCATTTTGACCTTTCCTTTTTTAAGAAATTAACATGTTTTCGACATTGAACTATACCAAATAGAATCGTGTTACAATAATATCACCAGATAAGAGGTCGTGCCAAATCAACTTAACCATAACTTTTTGTCTAACAGGTTGGATTCCGATACTGCGATCCTGAGCACAATACATTTTCTTGCCCAAGGGACTTTACACTATTGCAAGGCATTTTGACATATTATAAAAGGTACAACCAAACCCAATGGTTTGGCATGTCTTTCGTTTTTTAATTAACATAATTTACTAAAAGTGGATTAATCTCCAGTAATTTTGCCAATTGGAACGATCTAGTAGATGAGTAGTATGCCAATCCGGGATAGGATATAAATTTCCAAAATATTGTGGATAGGCGGGATTTACAAATTGGGCATAAATAGTGTACTGTGGAGAATATCTTGTCCCATAAATAGATCGTATTCCGTTAATGTCATCGTTATCTAAAAAAACAGGAGGACGAGAGAGAACTGCTTTCATCAGTGGTTCTTGATCTCCATATGATTCTTGATGACCAAGACCAAGACTATGTCCGATTTCATGCATTAAAACGGAACACAAATAATTTCCGTTAAATGAACTCCAGTCAAAAGACATCAAATCATTTCTTTCGGCAATTTCAATACGTGAACTTGTAGCCCAGAAATCACCATTCCCCTCAAAAAAACCACCCGTGGTTGTCTGCGCCGCAACACTACCATATAAATGAGGAACAAAATAAATTTTTATATGAGGGTTATCAGAACTAAAATCCATATTTTGATTACAGACGGTTACCCATGCTCCCATAGCCATTACCCCTTCCAAAAAGACATCTTGTGGAAGTATATCCGGTGTACTGTTCATAAATGCCAATTTAATGGGGGAAGGATTACCTCGCCATCCTTTAAACTTTCCTTTTTCCAGAATGACATACTGCCTTTTAGCTAATGGTGCTGTCGTATCTCCATCATCGATTACATACCTGTTATTACATGCCATTTCAAAGTTGGTTACAGAATCTGGTGTGGGAATAGTTTTTATAATTTTGTTAAGTTCATCATTGGAGAGTGTTTTGCACCTGTCTATATTCATGGCAGCTCTTACAGAATCTAATACACTAAGTGTTCGGCTGCCTTCCTGATCGTTACTATCCGCATTAGGCATTTTCTGTGAGCAGCCCCATATGGTTAACAAAACATAACAAATCATAACCCGTAAGATTATCATATTCATCCTTTCCAACAAAAAAAGCACCCATTAAAAATATTAGACAATTATTGCCCATGCTTAAGAACAAGTGCATATATCATGTTGTAACTATATTTATCGCGACAATATGTAATTTAAATAATTGCAATGTAAAGTTCAGAAAAACATGTCCGCTATGTAAGGGGACAAAAATAGAGGTGTCATTATGCTTTCATAGAATCTATATTACATTTGTCTCGACTTTAGAATAAAGTGTTTTTGTCCCCTTGAGAGGTGGACACTTTTTTTGGTTTTTATTGATAGTGCATGTTATTTTTTCAATACAAT
>JBNKZD010000006.1:0-10781 GCA_050301235.1 Chitinispirillaceae bacterium
CATACCATGCAGTTGTGGGCTGAACCGTTTGTCCCGCTTCGTTTGCCAAAGATATTCAATCTCAGGCGCGATCCATTCGAGCGAGCCGACCAGAACAGTAACGGGTACTGGGATTGGGTGCTTGACCATGCGTTCATTCTGGTTCCAGCTCAGGCGATTGTAAAGAATCAACTGCAGACGCTTAAGGAGTTTCCGCAACGGCAGAAACCATCATCATTCAACCTCGATCGTGTTCTGGAGCAGATGCAGAATCTGGGAGGAAAGCACTGAGTCCTGAAGGCCAACCCGACAGAAATGAACTGGCTGCTCAGCGTACTGAGCTGGCAGCCAAACGGACCCGCCTTGCTTTTGATCGGACAAAAAGGGCTGCCGAGCGCACACTCATGGCCTGGATCCGCACATCACTTTCGATGATCAGCTTCGGTTTCAGTATCGATACATTTTTTCGCGCATTTATCAAAGCGCAACTGGGTGCTGATGTCAAGCCGCTCACCGGTCCCGCAATTCTGGGACTGGTGCTGGTAGGCCTGGGTACACTGGTGTTGATTCTTGGTACAATCGACCACTATCGGTATCTTAACAAGATAGGGGAGGATCTGGAACTTACCGGCAAACGGGCACCCTGGACCTATATGTTGTTTGTGGCTCTGATGGTGATTTTGATAGGGAGTGTTATTTTTGTTTATCTGCTTGCACAGTTGTAGAATTCAACTACGAATTCGATTATTTGTTGATTTTGCAAATAATTAATAATTGATGGCTGAGTCATGCTAATGTATGCATTACTACGCCCGGACCTGTTTATTAAAGTCAGGGATCGTGCAATAATTTAGTGCGATTTTTGCTCTTTCTGTAGTTACAGTTTAAAAATATATAGTCCAACATCATTCTCCTTGCCCCGGGAAATAATTTTTAAAAGAGCTACTATGAACTCAAACAGACTTCCACCAGGTTTCTCCGACATGATCAAGTTCCCTCTTGTTGATGCGCTACTGGGAAGAAGGTCCCGTCGTTTTTTTATGGGTGCTGAAATTCCTGACGGCGTTTTCGCTTATAAATCAAGCCACTCATCACTTCCACTTACCGAAATCGAACAAAACCTGGTTTTAGCATCCTGTGCGGGTAATTCAAGTTGGCATCACATGATTTACCGAGCTCAAAATTATGCCCCGTTTCTTTCAAATTATGCCGGAAGTGCAGCTGGACGAATTTTTCCCAGTTCTGCTGGTTTTCATACCAGTAAGACATTTTTCACAAATGATGACGGAGTTTATGTTGTCAATAATCGGGACACTCTTCATTCTAACAAGCGGGATACTGACGGTAATATTTCAATTGAAGAGCTTATCGATAGCATCACTTCTGATACGGTAAAATTGCAGCAAAACAGACTTTCACTTCCAGCACAACCACCTTACACTGAACCGCATAATACCTGGGTTGCGAACCAATCGGGTTCACTTCTGGTGATACCGGTAGGCGATCTGGCGCAACATGTATTACTTAACCTCTGTTATATGCTGCAGAATGGTCTGGTCTTGTTCGATAATATCAATAATCGTCAAATTCCCGGTATATCGGAATTCAGCTCGATTGTAAATATAGAAAATACCTGGCCTCTCACCTTTGTTGAACAGTGGTCACTATCAGAACTCACTGTTGAATTGTCAACAAGCTGCTATGCCGGAGCGCTTATGTTACAGGCGATGGGGCTTGGGGGCTGGATGTTTAACGGTCTTGATTCATTCAGTGTTCTGGGAGCCAGTGGAATCCCCGAAATCCATGGGCTCGGTTTTCGTTACGATGTTAATGATAGTTGGCCGTACCCCAACGTTACCGGTCTTTCCGGGATTATGGAAGGATTCTGCCCGCCTCACTTTACAAGTATGCGTGAGGCAGTTGAAGCAGTTTGTGATCGGAAGTTCGGTTCGGGTGGCCCTTTTAACAGGACAACTCCCGGTCCCTGGAAAAATAGTGCAGAAATACGTTCTGCAGCGCAAATTCACGATAATACATTTAGAAATTGCATCGCTCTACAGGCACAGTACATCTACGACCACTTCGGGAAATTCCCAGGCACAGTCCCGTCTATCTTTTGTATAATGTATCTTCAGGCTCATCACCTGGACCTCGACTTTTATGATCATTTTTACCAGAAAGGCGCCTACTTGAATACACACGCGAACCATCAGAAGAACTGGCATCCCGCCTGAATTGCGATGTTTTATTATACGTAACATTAAAAGCGCTTTATATGGCATTGAAACAGGCATCAGTAAAAACAGGGACAATAAGTTGAAGCTTACGGGGTAGGGTGCAGCTCAAAAAAAGGGCTCTCACTGAGACGCCATTGTATCTACCATAAATAATCCCTTAAGATCCTCACTTGAAGAAATCAATGTCTGAATGTTGGGATCTTTAGCGTCATCTGCATATATTTTCCATCGATATACTTTACCGTGCATAAGCGGCTCTATCGCGCTGTTATCAAAATTAAAAACGATTGAATCCGTCGAAAGGGCACTGATCTGCTGATGAAGAATGGTTCTGGCAGTATCGTAGCCGCCCCAAATGATTTTGCCATGAATGTCAGAAACCTCGATGATTATCTCTTTTGACTGGGGATATCTGGTCCATTTAAACAATGGAGTGGTAGTATTAACTATTGTTGGGTAGGCTGAATCAGACGGATTTGTCGGAGAGAGAACGTTTATAGCGTCGGTAACACTGAAATTGATGATTTTTAACGTATCGGTTGTGGAGAACGTTACAGTTGGGAGCCCATTTTTACTGATCCAGTCAGGATCCATCACATAACCGTCGTTTCGATAACTTGCCCAAACGATATACGTTCCCTCAGGAATCCCAGTCAGCTCATAAGTTAATCCAGCTGGGTCGTTGAAAGTAAAAAGCCCAGGTATGGCTTCACGTGATATGGGATGAATGAGTGTAATATCCACAACGCTGTTGTTCGATGCGAGAAACGTAATTTTTCCGTTCAGTTTTCGGGTTGTGGTTGCCTTTAATAAGAAGTCCAGATTGGAAAGGGGAGTACCGGCTGTTGCAGTGATCGGCACTGAGGCCGAGTCGAGCTGATACCCCGCTTTGTAGAATTGTAGTGAATAATTTCCTGCCGGAACATTGTACAAAACAAAAAGGCCATCAGGACCGCTGGTTGTGCTCACGGTCAGGGTATTGTCAGCACTCTGTGCAACGATCAGTACTCCTGTAATTCCTTTATCATCCACCGTTTTAACAGAACCGGCTATGCTCGTGTTTGCTGAAACAGATGTATCTTTTGTTAAAACAACATGATGTTCGTATGTCAAATTTGCAGTGACCTGAAAAAATAACGGCTTGCATGAGGGAAGCGGATCAGATATATACCCTTGCGCAGCGACTTTGAGGTAGTACGTTCCAGGCACTACTTCAAATGAAAATGTCCCTTTTGCTGATGAAAACGCTCGGGTGACCGGAGCATTGGTAGTGGCATCATAAACAATGACGTTGGCATTTGCGATAATACTGCTATCACTCATACTTTTCACGGTTCCATTGATGAGCGTTGGGTGCTCCTCCGGTTCATTTGGCTGTGAACAGCAAAGCAATACCGTACATGTTATACCCGACAAAAAAGCGAATCGTTTCCAACTGTCTATTACATTACAGGGATTTTTTTTATTTTTCATACGGTAGTGTCCATCCTTTTTCGGTTAATCTGCTGCTCCCATTATATAATCTCTTATCCTGGTTTTTCAATAATTGTTGTTGGTGCAGATCGGTGATTATGTTCAAGTATGAGAGCGCGGGTAGGGTATCTACAAAGAAATGGGGAAAAGCCTCAAACTGGAAATGTTCTGTTCAGTGAGTTAAAATAAACAACTCAATGTATCACATACCGTACTGTTCAGCTTGTGAGAATCTTATTTTTGGTTAACTTTGGCTAACCATTGGTTCCTTCAATGAATACTCATCGAAAGTTGTCTCGCAAATGCGACCCCATGGTCACACCTGGCCTTACCGTTCGGACTCTATTATTAAGTCACTTCTCTTTGTAATACTGAAAAGCGATAAATAAGACCAGCAATTACAGCACCCAGCAATGGTGCTACCCAGAATAACCAGAGCTGAGATAGAGCCCATCCACCAGCCAAAACAGCAGGTCCGAAACTACGTGCAGGATTAACTGACATATTAGTGACCGGTACACCAACAATATGTACAAGAGTCAGTGCCAGACCGACTGAAATCGGACCAAATCCTTTTGGAACCCGGCTGTCTGTTGAACCTAACACGATGAAGACAAATCCAAGTGTGAGCACACTTTCAACCAGAAAGCAAGCCCAGAGAGAGTATCCCGCAGGTGAATGCTCCCCATAGCCGTTCGCTCCTGGTGCAGCAGTAATATCAAACCCGGCTCTTCCGGATGCAATGGCATAAAGTAAACCTGACGCTGCAATTGCGCCAATGGTTTGTACCACTATAAAAAGAAGCGTTTTAAAAAATGGAAATTTTCCACTTACCCAAAACCCCACCGTTACAGCGGGATTGATATGGCATCCACTGATCGGACCGATAACGTATGCCATAGTTAATAGTGTCAACCCGAATGCCAGAGCGACTCCTGTAACTCCAACTGTCAAATTCGGAACATCAGCTGCCAGAATAGCAGCACCCACACCACCAAACACAAGCCAGAATGTCCCTGCAAATTCCGCTAACAGTTCCACACCTGATTTCATAATTTAACCTTATCGAAGTAATAATGATTATACTTGAGTACTCATTTTTAATTCTTTAAGCAAATAATAATCCTGCCAAAGTGAAATCTGCCTGGTTATATTCTGAATGGTTTAAACTGGAGATCCTTTATTGGTTTGTAATGTTTAAGATTTCCGGATGAAAGTACCTGATTTGTTTCCATTGCTGTAGCAGCGATGAGTGCATCATTTGCCGAAATGTCATAACCAAGTGAATACTCTTCAACATAAATCAACGCACGATGACCTATGTTTTCAGATAATGGCAACACTATAAAATCCTGCGATTTTAAATAATCCTGAACGATTTGCTGCTGTTTTTTATTTGAAGTATGCTGTAGCAATTCCATATATGAAATGATTGATATTGAACGTTCATCCGAAGAATCGACAAGCTCAGCAGCTTTTAAGTTTCCCCTTTGAATCCATATAATGATGTCTGTATCAAAGATCATGATATCTTTTGCTTCTTAATTTATTAACTATTTCTACAGGATCCTCTTTTTCTGATTTCAACATCCCAAAAATGGGATGATCAACAGTTTTGTTTTTTTCCAGATTCCCGGGAGGAACTATTTCTCCTCTTATTTTTCCATGATAGAGAATGCGAACCTTTTCCCTTCTACTTAATGCTTTTAATACTTCCCGCATTTTATACCGTAGATCCAGAATCGATGCGTCCATGGTATGCCTCCTTTAATATGCATAGATTAAGTATACATTTTTTCCCTCCGAGGAGACAAGTTGCGATTATGCCAAAGGATCCTCTGCCAGAAAGTAGTGTGTACCACAAGAACTGACTCCGGTTCCTCTCTTCTTCCCCCTCTCCATCAAAATGGAGAGGGGGACCGAGGCGCTGCACTGAGCGAAGTCGAATGTGGGGTGAGGCGATCAGCGAATAACGCGCGCAAACCTTACTTCCCGGTCTCAATCAACCTCAAAAAAAACTTCTCATAATTCTCAACAGTCTTCTCAATAGAAAAATCCTCAAATGCTCGCTTTTTTCCATTTTTTATCAATCGATCACGAAGCTCTTTACCATCAATACAACGCTTAATCGAAGCTGCAAGACCCTCATGATCCCCATCCTTGAATAGCAATCCGCTAATCTCGTGCTGAATAACATCACGAATCCCGCCAAAATCTGTACCGATTACCGGAATCCCGCATGCCATGGCCTCGATTAAAACAAGACCAAACCCATCAGTTACCGATGGGAGAATATTTACCGCAAGCAGCTTGTAGTAGTTTAGCACTTCCTGTGGATCAACATTTCCTGCATAAATGATCTCATTTTTTAAGCCGAGTTCTTGAACAAGCGGATCCAGAAAACTCTGTTCTATTCCTGCAAAGAGTACCTTATAAGATTCCGGCAGCAGTTTCAGTGCTCTGATTAACTGGTCTTGTTTTTTAGGTCTGGATATACATCCGACGACAATATCATCAGGTTGAATATTAAATCGTGATCGCAACTCTTTGATTTTATTTTCATCTATGGATGAATATCGTTGAACTGGCGCACCATTGTAAATCACTTCAAGATGGTGGGAGGGGTACCCTTTATCGACAAATATCTTTTTTAACGAATCACTGATAACGACAATCTTATCGGTACCGGCAATGTAAAACATTCGCTGGATAAACCCCCCATCACTGCGCGGCGGCTGCCTTCTGGTGTGAACGACTCTTGCTTTTAAGCGATACAGCATGCGAGCAAGAATTGCGGAATATCGATCATAGCTGGATTGTGCGTTGATAAGCTCAATAGAATATTTTTGAACAATATCACGTGTATGACGAATGTTGTTACGATCGAAACGCCCACGAAACACCATCGGTTCAACAATAACAGGGGTATTTTTAAGCATTGAAAAAAGGAGGCTCTCTTTACGGCAGCCAACGACAACCCGGTGTCCACGTTCTGCAAGACCTTTGGAAAGGAATGCAATTGAATTGGTCGATCCGGCCATATCTCCTTGATAGGTAAGTAGTAGAATGTTCACACGGATTTCCTTTTATAATGCTACGATTCAATATGTTCAAATTGTAATGTACACAGATTTTTATAGTGCCCATCAAGTGCAAGCAACTCATCATGGGTACCTGATTCTATGATTCTTCCTTTATCAAGAACTAGTATACAATCCGCATTTCTTACAGTCGATAGTCGATGGGCAATTACAATTGATGTACGTCCCTGAATGATGTGCGCAATAGCATCCTGGATAAGCAGTTCCGTTTCGGTATCTATTCCGGAAGTGGCTTCATCAAGAATAAGGATGTCCGGATTTGTATATAAAGCTCGGGCAAATGATATCAACTGACGTTCACCGGTAGAGAATGTAACTCCACGTTCCATCACTGGCTCATCAAGCCCCTTTGGTAACCTGCTTATAAAGCTGTCGCAGTGGGTCATTTTGAGAATGCGATCCAGCTTCTCTTTATCGACAGTTGTTCCAAGAGTAATATTGTCGATGACCGAACGGGAGAAAAGAAAAATATCCTGCATAACAATGGCGCTTCGGGCCCGAAGATGATCAACCGGATAGGATGAGATCTCTCTATCATTGATTAACAGCTTACCTTTTGTAATTTCGTACATGCCAGTAATTAAATTGATAATAGTACTTTTACCTGATCCCGTTTCACCAACGATAGCCACAGTCGTTTTGGGTTTAATAGTAAACGATATATCGTTGAGTACCCATTCAGGTTCTTTGTATGTAAACCAGACATGATCAAATGTGATATTGCCGGCAAATGGGGAGGAAGCACTTTCAGACAACATAGTTCCCGAATAGATCTCTTTTCGCGAAGGCGTATTAAAGATCGTATTTATCTTTTCGCCGGCAGCAGTTGCGCTTTGGAGGATATCAAATTTTTCCGCAAGGTCGGATATCGGTTCAAAAAAGTTAGAGATATACGCCAGGAACATGGCAATAATGCCAAAAGAAATTCTTCCGTTAATAAGTTCATGGGCACCAGCATAGATAACTAATGCAACTGCAAACCACCTGAGGAAATCGATAAATGGTCTGAATACCGCGAATATTTTAATCTGCTTTATGTTTGCATCGTAAACCGCTCCATTAATCGCCCCATAACGTGTAAACTGACGAACTTCCTGCGTGAAAATCTGTACAATTCTCATACCGGTAATATTTTCGTTCAGAAAGGTATTGAGATCCGCAATTGCGGTCCGCAGCTTTCGGTATGCACTTCGGGCCTGTACTCTGAAAATCAGTGTAGCGATAATAAGCAGTGGGAAGGTAACACATACAGCAAGTGCAAGTCGGATATCCATGATAAAAAGTACAATCGTGATACCGGTAAGAATCAGGATATCCTGCGTGAGTGTGACCAGCACTGATGAAAACAGCTCATTGAGCGCATCGATATCATGCACAACTCTGCTGACCAGTTTGCCAACAGGTGTTTTATCAAAAAAAGCCGTTTCGAGTGTCATAATATGTTTATAGAGATCACTTCGCAGATCCCGCATTGCATTCTGCGAGAGCTTCATGAGATAGATCACCTGTGAATATGAGGATATAAATTCAAGTATAAACAAGCTTAACATAATAATAATTATAATGCTGATAATCCTGAGATCATCACTGCGCAGGAGCATCATTTCCCGGGCAGAAAACTCTTTTTTGGCACTATCGGTGAGAAGAAGGTACTGTGTTCCGCCTGGAAGAGCATACTTTTTTTGAATCAATTGTGCTTTCCGTAGCAAGGTGTCGGGAAGAGAACGGGGGAGTTGGATAAGGGTAAAGGAGTTTTTCGAGATAACTCCCTGTTCAACTAATGAATCATGCTCTTTAGTGGATAGTTTTGATAGCTCGTGCTGAAAGATAAAACGTATGGAGTCGTTGACAATAATCTCTTTCTTGAAGGAAGTATTGCGCGGTACATTGTTCAACCTGAATATCGCAGTTCCTGATTTTATGATAGCATTATCAATAGCATACCGCATAATCAATGGAGTTGCAAGTTTTGTACAGGTAAGAATACTCAGGAAAAGAAACGATATCGCAACAAGCTTTTTATAGCGGAGTATGTATCTGAACAGCAAAGCGATAACATCGCGATCAAATGTATGGCGACTGGCAGTTTCATCGTCGTGCTGCAGATCGGTCATGATGCATTCCCATGTTGCATGTTATACACTCTGTTGTAAAATCCATTATTGCATACCAATTGATCGTGTGAACCCTGTTCAACAATCGAGCCATCAGAAAGGACGATTATCTCGTTGCACAATCTGACAGTTGAGATCCGGTGAGCGATAATTATCACTGTGCGTTTTTGAAGTAACTTTTTTAAATTTGCCTGAATAATTCGCTCCGTTGATGCGTCAACTGCTGAGAGTGCATCATCAAGAATGAGTATCGGCGATTGAGAAAGCAATGCCCGGGCAAGAGCAATTCGCTGCTTCTGCCCTCCTGACAGAGTTATTCCACGTTCACCGACAACTGAATCATACCCGTTCTTGAATTTCAGAATATCATCATGAACCGACGCAATCTTTGCTACGTGTTCAATCTCTTCAATACTGACCGCTGTTTTGGCACCAAATGCAATGTTTTCCCGTATTGTGTCAGAAAATAGAAACGAATCCTGTGGTACAAAGCTGATCGACGACCGAAGGTGGGGCACTGGTATTTCGTTTATATCCTTATTGTCTAAAAATAACGAGTTTTTCGGAAGCAGGTAGAGGTGAAAAAGAAGGGATATCAGAGTTGTTTTTCCTGAACCAGGTTTCCCAACGATCCCAAGCGAACCTCCCGATGGAACTTGAAGGGAAATTTTTTTGATAATGTCAGGTGTATTTTCAGTGTATCTGAATGTTAAATTGTTGAAAGTAATATTTCCCTTAATTGAATTTGATGCACCGGAAGGAACAGGAACAACATGAATATCAGGCTTTACGGAAAGTAATTCAAGTACTCTCTTTGTAGATGCAATTCCACGTTGAAAAATGTTATACACCCATCCAACTGCAACCATTGGCCAGGCAAATAGGTTGACATAAAAGGAAAATGAGACAAATTTACCAAAAGTAAGCTGATCAGAAAGGACAAGTCTTCCACCGGTAAAAAGGAGTAAGCTTATCGATAGTGATGCTAAAAAACCAATGGTTGGAAACAGTAGCCCCCATATTTTGACCATTGCAACATTGTTATGCATATAGATGGTACATAGATCCCGGAATCGACGGTGTTCGGTGAATTCTTTACAAAACCCTTTAAGCACCCTTATGCCGGAATACGATTCCTGTGTATGAGAAGAGATAGCATCATACGATTCCTGCACAGCGAGGTGCGCTTTTTGAATTCTTTTACCTGAATATATAAGGATAAAAACGATTAGAGGCAGTGGCGCGATGGTGATCAGTGTTAATTGGACATCGATCATCATCATGAAAATAAGGGCCATGCTACTGAGAAATATCGCATCAATCAACCCGACAATTGCTATACCTGATGCCATTCTTATCGATGCCAGATCACTGGTAAAAAGTGACATCAGATTGCCTGTCCGGGTTTTATTGAAATAGGAAACAGAGAGGGTAAGCAGATGATTGAACATATCATTCCGGATATCCCGCTCAATGCTCCTTGATGGCATGAGGATAAAAATGCGCCATAAAAAACGAAGGCTGAACATGAGCAGTGCCGCAGCGAAAATTATCAAAACACTCTGAGTGATAAAGCCATCTGTTGCAACTTCGCTACTCAACGTGTCTAACACTCTCTGGATAATTTTGGGAATTATGAACTGAAGTATATCGACACCAACCAGAACCACAATACCTGCAGCTATAGCATAACGGTGTTTTTTAAAGTATTTGAGAATAAATTGAATAGAATCTTTATTTGAAACCATTTGTTCACTTCAATGTATCAAAACACCTGTATATATTTCCGGATGATGTGCTATAACGCCTTGTGCTCAGGTGTGGTACAATATTTTAGTTATAGTTTTCGTAATAAGATAAATTACGAATTATGGACC
>JBNKZD010000007.1:0-16525 GCA_050301235.1 Chitinispirillaceae bacterium
AGATTCAATTTCACATGCACCCTTGATTCGGGCCGATTTTCTTCTTGTTAATGAATAACTTCCGTGCAGTGTTAACGTGTCGGGAAAAACAGCAAATGGGGAAGACAATGGTAGTCAAAAATCAAAAAGGTATTTTACAAAAATTAAAAAGTACATCGGTTTTGTTTATTCTTGCTGCGATAATCATATATTGTCGATGTGGTGGAGATCATCAGATAACTTTTCCACAGGTACCAACCAAAGGGATAATTAACGGGTATATCGATCCAGTTGGTGTGAAGTCAACTGTCGTTCTGATCAATGTTGCTGTTGTTGATTCTGTTTACCCCGATTCTGCTACCGGATATTTTGAGTTCAAGGATATTAATTACGGAAGCTACAAAATTATTGTAAAAGCTGATAGCTTTGGCACAATAAATACCGTTGTAAGGCTTACTTCGGGAATATACACTCTTGGTTCTGTTGTATTGACCAGGTATCCATCGCTTATCAGCGCTGTTTCACCACGAGATAACAGTGTTATCAATTATGAACGCACTTCGAACGATTCAACAGTTGAATTCTGTTTTTCATTTAAAAAACCGGTTAACAAAGAAACGTTTTTTGAAAATTTTTCAATTTCACCGGCACTTCCTTACAGGTTGAGTAAAGAATCCATAAATGATTACAGGCATGATATATATATCGAGATCCCAGGTGTATACCTTTTTTTATACCCGAAGGTTACTTTTACCTTTAAAAAAGGAATTTCTTCAATTTATTTTGAACCGCTCGAATTTGATTATTCGGTTTCCTATTTTCCCGATACATCAAAAGTAAACGATCTGATTTACCGCAATTTTTTTTCATCAGTGATACCACAGAATAATGCTCAGGCAGTATCAGTGAGTACAGATCTGAAATTACGGTTCAAAAAGCCAATGGATCGTGCAAGTGTGGAAAGTGCACTGATAATCAAACCGGATACAAAATTTGAGATGAACTGGCAGAATACCGATGATGGGGGGGAGCAGCTGACGATGCAGTTCGCGGACCTCCTAAAAAAGGGGATTACCTACATCGTGACCATCGACAGCAGTGCAAAATCAGCCGATGGAATCAGATTCCCCAGACCTGTAACAACAATGTTTACGACCGATCGGATGAAAGTCGTTACTTTTTCTCCAAATGCTAAAGAGATGTATGTTTCTGATTCTAAGATATTGACTTATACTTTTTCATACCCGGTTGATAGTGCGAGCTTTATGAATGCATTCTCGATTACTCCACCGGTAGACTCATTGCAATTACTGTTTTTTGATAATAAGAAGACTGTAATGGTCCTGCATCAGGACTTTATTCTTGATACGATATACACCGTTGCACTGGATACGACTCTCATCGCATATACCGGTGAACATCTTTCGCCGGCATTTAAGCAGACATTTTTTACCGGGTTGACCGATTCTATCCATTCTGCATCATGTATACAGAAAACCTATCCTTTAGATTCGACAAGTGTTATCGAATGTGATGATGATATTGTTGTTACATTTACAGGGGCGATGGACAGACAATCAGTTACCGACCGTGTTGCGGTTACACCGGCATTACCAGTTGATTTTATCTGGCTTAGTACCTCAACACTTCAGATCAAAAAGCTTCAGCAGCTCCGGAGTAATACAAAATATGTTGTAACAATTGATTCGGGATATTTCACTGCTGATCATCGTACTCGCGGTTCAGGATATATGTTCAAATTCCTGACAAAACCGCTGCGGGTAACCTCCTTTTATCCTTTGTTTGGGCAGGTCAATGTTTCATCTGCTCAGGATATTACCCTGACATTTTCTACACCCGTCGATACGGTATCATTACTTTCAAATCTTTATTTTAACCCTCCGGTTGATTCTGTAAAATGTTCAAGAGACAAGGATGGTAAATATTATTTGAAACATGCAGAATTCAAGGATGATACGGATTATGAATTTTTTCTTGGCGATTCAGTTGCCGATAAGTACGGCATTGTGTCTGGAAAATCATTTACTATTAAATTCAAAACCGGAACACTGCAGAAATGATCTGTAACATGAGTACAGTGTTAAATTTCTGTGCAATTTTTTGTCTGGTTATCCCTGCATATACTGAGGTTCTGCAAGTTCCTTCACAATCACAGATACCGTCATTATTTGAATCTGCTGCATCATCATATAGCCTGAGTAAAGTAGATTTAAACAGCACTTTGCCTGTTTATCCACAAACTATCGGCACAGATATTCAACTCGATTTGATGGCATCACACTCCTGCTTTGGAAATGGATCTTTTTCTGTTTATGGAAAGGACAATATACGAAGTGGAGAAAAGAGATTCGATTTCGGATCTCATCAACTGTTTTTTCATAATACAATAGGAAATTGCGTTCTGGGAGTTGGAGCCGGGTATGACTATGATGGTGAAAATGATATTAAAATTGATGAGACCGTCATCATGAATGGCAGTATTGTTTCCGACAAAAACCGTTATTTGTATATCAACGATTGGGAAGAGAATACTTTCTTTGGAAATGTAAATGGTTCAGTACATATTAATGATAAAGAACGGTTACTGTTTGG
Source organism: Chitinispirillaceae bacterium (assembly GCA_050301235.1). Lineage (GTDB taxonomy): Bacteria > Fibrobacterota > Chitinivibrionia > Chitinivibrionales > Chitinispirillaceae > JAFGIN01. The sequence continues at coordinate 2,593 of JBNKZD010000007.1, forward strand.
TGTTGAAACGGCTCACACTATTAAAGATGGCGTTGAATACAGAGAAACAACGGAGTATTCAACCGACATGTTTCTGGGCTTCCAGGATAATATCACCTGTTTTAACTATGGTAATGGTGCTTACCGGAACAGACTTGCTGCCGGAGTTGGATTATTACGTGAATATATGTCCAAAAGAGGATATGAAAGATTACGCTTTGCTTCTCTCAAATATCAGCAAAGCATTGAACACTCCGATGTGTCACTAATAGATGGTGTCAGGTCGTATTTTTTTTCAAGTGGCCCGGATAATATCCAGTTCTCCGGAAAAAATAATAAAAGCCGATCAATTGTATTTGATGTATTGTTATCTGAAAGATTTCCAGATAAGATCTACCTTCAACATGATCGTAAAAAAACAGTTGAAATCTTTCCCAGATTTGTAAAGTTCACCTTACAATATGAAGAGAATCGTAAGTCCATTTTAAGTATCAACCAATGGAATATGAATGATGTTTACTATGGAGTTAATGAAAGAAAAAGTAAGCATTACCCTCTGTCCATAATGACATATAATGTCACTGACTGCATATTCTTACGAAAATTCAGGGTGCGTTTTGACTCGCATTTAGATGGAATTATAGAGCGCTATCCGAATGGGATGGTTGAAGGGGAATGTGTTTTAATATGCACACCAGCTCTGGGTTGTACACTTCCAATCAGAGATATTGCTCTACTGGATATAAATTATTTTCTGTTCCCGGTTACAACAGGCTATAAAGGAAATAATCACTCATTTAATTTTGGGCTGGATGTAAGTTTTAGTAATGTATTACAACTGCGAGTAGTAATTTTAAAATAATTTCAAGGTTATGGAGCTTATAAAACAATGGCCGGTTTGCAACAATCAACAAAATTTCCAGATGACCCTCTTTGTAAATCTGTGAGGATTTTATTTATTGATGATGAAGAAAAACAGTTGCGATATTATCGTGATATGGTGAGCGGGCATGCTCTTTACTCTGTAAGTACTGCCGGGAATGCTGCTGAAGCGCAGAAATTTTTAAATAGTAGCAGCGGGGAAAAACCACATGTATGTGTTATGGATCTTGGAATTGATGATATCGGTAATGATGAATTTTTCCTTCTGAAAAAGTATGCATCACGGGTACCGTTCATAATTGTGAGTGGTTCCATGGATATGGAACGAGCGTTTGAAGCATCACGGCTGGATGCGGCAGGTATGATTGCGAAACCGATTCAGGTGCTGTCAGAAAAATTCTGGAATACGTTAAGTACAGTTTTTCTCAACTTTTCAATCTATCCCATTTTAAATAGCGGAAGTAACTCTGTTTTAAAATTTTGCCGGGATGTGCTTTATACTGAAGAGCCAGAGACTGTTTCACAATGGGCGACGATGGCTTCAATAAGCGATACCTATATCAGAAAACTTTGGGCGGAGTGCTTTACTTACCCGCCAAATTATATTTTATTCCTTTATAGAATGTATAAAAATTCTTTCAGGTATCATAATGCTGAGTATATTGCAGATTTAAATGGCACAGAACCTTCTGCTGTATCATCTGAACAGATAGAACAATATAAACAAATGATAAAATATTATCTGCAAAATAAATCTGAACTGGATCTGATCAGGGACAGATAATTTGTAGATTTAATTCTACAACGTTAGAATTATTGATCCGGTCGTCGAGCGGAGCGATGCACTGAGCGGCGTCGAAGTGTCGAGACGGCGCATTTTACGCAAATCACGCTTGTCATTTCGACTCCGCTCAATGACCTGTTGATGCGATTCAGGTATTTAACGTTGTAGCATTAATCTTTAACCGGAAAATACAACGTAAATGTACTGCCCTTACCTTCAGTGCTCTCTACTGAGATAGAACCATTGTGACTTTTAACACAATTGTAAACCCTGGTGAGTCCAAGTCCGGTCCCTTTTCCATTATCTTTAGTTGTAAAGTAGGGTTCAAATAAATGGGCTCTGTTCTCAGATGAAATCCCCGTACCCGTATCTGTAATAGCAACGGAGACAAATCTTCCACCGGAAATACCAAAATCTCTGCATTGTGGACTATCAGTCTGGAATTCCACAAGTCCGGTAGTTATAGTTACGGAACCGGTATCTGCAATAGCATCTATTCCATTAATTCCCAGATTGATAATTGAGCTCTGAATCATTCCTGGATCTCCCTCAATCATAAGTGAAGATTGTTGCGTTTTGACAGAAATTTTAATGCCGGGTGGACACGAGTGTTTAAGCAGGGAGCCAATTTGAATAACAGCGGCATTGATATCGACAGATGTTGTTTGAATATTATCTTTTCGTGTAATATCAAGAAGGTTTGCGGATAAGTTTTTTAGATTGTTAATTGCATCAGAGAGATTGAGCAGATGTTGACTGACCGTCTCGTTGCTTCTGCTTTCCTTCTTAATCAGAAGCGTATATCCCAGAATGGGGTTAACAAGATTATTCATATCGTGTGCAACACCACTTAAGAGGCGGCCTATTGTTTCCATCTTTCTTGATTGTTGAAGTTCATTTTCGATTTTACATTTTTCTTCCTGAATTTTTAACTTTTCTTTCAGTTCAAGAAGTTGTTGTTCACGGGCTTTTTCTTCTTCTTTTTTGTAAGTCGAAATTGTATGCGCAATGCTTATCGAATATAGTGTCATTGTGATGAGTACTGTTATGTTCGGGATGAAATAGATAAATGAATTACAAGGAAGAATGCCAAATCCGTACATACTGTTATAGATAAAAATGCCAAGAATGAAACTGGTTGTTGCAATAAGGTAATTAAGTGCCGGACGGTAACCTTTACGGTATGCAGTGATGGCACTATACAGGTATAATGGAAGAGGTGCAATTTTCAAAATAAGGAAAATGTTATCGGAAAGCATAAAATCGAGAATTGGGGAAATTGTAGCACAAATCAGGGATGCATGTTGCAGTTGTTTCAGAATGATGTCGCTAACAGGTGTGTATTGACGAGATTTAATGTAGTATCGGGAAAGGACGATACCAAAAAAAACAGCAAGAAAATAGCTTATGTGAAGAAATCGTAAAAGAATACCTGGAAATGGAATTCCCCAATCAATAATATAGCCATACATTGCAGTCATCTGGCTGAATGCATAGGTGACAGAGAATAGGGTCAACCAGAGATAGCCACGATCGCGGGTGGTGAGGAAAAGGTAAAAGTGATAGAGTGCAAGTATGAGAATTGCCCCAAAGTAAATACCATAAAAAAATTCACGATTTCTGTCATAATTGATGTAGTCATTTTTCTCCCGAATGAAAAATGGTGTTATTATCGCGGTTTTACTCTGCACTCTGATATAAGCAGTAAATGAACTGCCTGGTGTGGATGAAAAATCGATTGAGGGGTTACGGTAATAGGTTGAACGGTGTGTTTTTGCAACAGATAAACCTGAATAGCTTGAATCAATATGACCCGTTTGATCATTTCTCAAATAAAAATGAACTCGATGCAATCCGGGCATGGCAATATCGATTACCCAGCATGTAGGTTTTGAGGTAGAGTCGATTATAGACATCCGATACCAGATCGATGATCTGATATATCCAAGATTAGGTGATGAGGATTGATTCTGCTGGAACATGATACTGTCTTTTGAAAACATTAATTTTTGAAAAGAAAATTGATTCAGACTATCTTTAAAGAAAGTAAGTTCTGTTCGAAGTGCAGTAATAATCGGTTTATCACGAAGAATGAACGGTTTTGCAACCTGGCTGTCGGATTTGGCGCTGCAGGTAAATAACAGGATGACTAATAAATTGAATGCTAAGTGTTTCATAAACGAAAAATCGGAAATTTGAATCAGAGATTGTTTGGAGGTAATTGCAAAACTCGACCAATGTACCCATCGACTTCGCTGCGGTTTGTTTTTGAGCCGTTTGTTGAGCGGAGTCAAAACAAACAGGGAGTTTTCAATTTATTCTGTATATAAAAATATAAAAATAGTAATGATCCTGCAAAGACAGCGAATTCGTTTTTTTCACTATCTTCAATATAGATTGAATCAAACAAGGATTGTTATGAGGATCACTTTAGAATGAAGTAATTTTACTTAGGGCCTGTAAAAGAATAAGTGTGTCACATTATACGCAGGATTTTGGCTGGAGTCCAAGGCGCTGTTGCAGCAGCATAATTAGATATTATGGTGCAAAACAGCAACGTAGGAATCCAGCCAAAAGACAAGTAGAATGTAACAGTTATTCTCTTACAGGCCCTTAGCCTGCATGCTGTTGGTATACTGTTCTGATGGTGCAACATTTATATCTTTTTTGTGAGAGAGAATTGGAAGGTAAATTTCAAATGTTGTTCCCTGGCCAACCCGGCTTTTCACATCAATGACCCCATGATGTTCATTAATGGTGGCGTAACTGGTTGCGAGCCCCATTCCGGTACCTTTGCCCTTTTCCTTGGTTGTGAAAAATGGCTCAAATATTTTATGCATAATATCTTCACTGATACCTTTTCCGGAATCTGTAACCGAGATTAAAATATATTCTCCGGGAAGTAATTTCTTTATTATAACCAGGGTGTCATTTTCAGTAAAAACTCGATTTTGGGTTTTAAAGCAGATGGCCCCCTCTGTTTCAATTGCATCTTTAGCATTGATCCCCATGTTCAGGAACACATTTTGAAGCATTGCTGAATTTCCGTACACATCATAAAACTCAGCTTCCAGTTGATGCGAAAGTGAAATCTGTTTACGGATGGAGTGTTCAAGAAGGTGGATGGTATTTCTAATGATCGCATGGATATCAAGACATAACATTTCATGTGATTCGTTGCGTGAAAAACTCAGCATATTACCAATCAGTTTACTTACCATCTCTGAAGCTTCAAGGATTTTACCGGAATATTTCTGAAGTGTCGGGTCATTGACTGCTTTCTTTTGTATTAATGTTGCATAGCCATTGATTCCAAAAAGAATGTTTTTGAAATCATGGGCTATACCACTTGCTAATTGCCCAAGAGCATCCATCTTTTCTACCTGTCTGAGGTATTCATTTTTAATAGTAAGTTCATCGGTTTTTTTTCTGATAATATTTTCGAGGTTATCCTTATAATCGTTTAGTTCCTTTTCAATTTTTTTTCTATAGGTAATTTCAGCTTTGAGTTTGCGCACCAGATCAGAGAGTGTTCCGCTTAAAAAGCCTATTAACATCTGAATGATCGAACCGCTATAGGGATCAATTGCATGTGTTGCTGATATAAAGAGTGCTCGATCGTTAAAGGCTAATAGTAATGTTGTAATAAGTGTCAGCAGAATTGTTGTTAATGATCCAGTTATTTTCCCAAACCTCCATCCTAACACAGCAGCCCAGATGACACCTGTACTGGCAACTGTTGTCCGGTGGGTGAGCTGAAATAATATGGTGAATAATAAAGTGTGAGCTGCAAGAATCATTATTAAGAATAAAAGATTCTTTTTATTAAAGTCAGCTTTCAGGTTTCTAATCATGTAACTTGCCTGTTGTCTTTGCGTCGTTCACCAATATTTCAGTGATATTTGGGGATACGTCTATTGTACATCAATAATAGATGTAATTCAATAGAAATAGAACTCAAGGGTGAGGTGCGTAAATAAGGAAAAAGCAGGAGAGAAACTGCACAGCTGGTGCTGTGCAGTTTTTATTTATGCGGCGTTACTTTTTAAGAATAGCTGCAAGATCCTGATCAGGAGTGGTTATCGGCATGATATTGAAATTCTCAACAAGGAAATTGAGAATATTCGGGGTGATAAATGCCGGCAGTGATGGGCCGAGTCTGATATTTTTTATGCCAAGCGAAAGCAGAGAAAGCAGAATTACAACCGCTTTCTGTTCGTACCAGGACAATACCAGTGACAACGGAAGGTCATTGACACCACATTTGAACGCATCTGCAAGAGCAAGCGCAATCTTGACAGCACTGTAAGCATCATTGCACTGGCCCACATCAAGCAGTCGTGGTATACCGCCAATTTCACCAATGTCCAGATGGTTGAATCTGAATTTACCACAGGCAAGTGTTAAGACAACAGTATCTTTTGGTGTTTTTTCAACAAACTCTGTGTAGTAATTTCTTCCGGGCTTTGCACCATCACAGCCACCAACAAGGAAGAAGTGTTTTATTGCACCGGCCTTTACAGCATCAATAACTGTACCGGCAACGCTCATAACCGTGTTACGGGCAAAGCCGGTTGTAAGGGTTATACCTTCTTTTGCCGGAAGGCCACCGAGAGTGATTGCTTTTTTGATCACTGCAGAAAAATCATTATTTATCACATGCTGGCATCCAGGAAACTCAACCAGGCCGGTTGTGAAAACGCGGTCAGAATAGGAATCTCTGGGTTTCTGAATACAGTTGGTAGTAAAGAGAAATGCTGCGGGGACATCATCAAACTCTTTCTGCTGGTTTTGCCATGCAGTACCAAAGTGACCCACAAGATTGCTGTATTTCTTCAATTCCGGATAGCCATGAGCTGGCAGCATTTCGCCGTGAGTGTAGACATTAACACCAGTTCCGGCGGTTTGCTTTAATAACAGCTCAAGATCTAAAAGATCATGACCGCTCACCACGATTGCTGGACCTGGTTTCCAGGCTGTCGAAACTTTTGTGGGCTCAGGATGACCATAGGTGCCGGTGTTTGCATCATCAAGGATTTCCATTGTCCTGATATTTACCTGACCACACTTCATGTTCAGTGCAACAAGCTCATCAACTGTTGGATTCCTTTTGTTGAGTATAGCGAGTGCTTCAGCAATAAATGCAAATATTGCATCATCTTTTCTGCCTAAAACATACGCATGGTCTGCATAGGCCGCCATTCCCTTGAGACCAAGAACGAGCAACTGCTGAAGTGACCGAAGATCTTCGTTCTCCTGGCTTTCTGGAATAGTGTGAGCTTCTCCCTGAGCTATTATTTCATTATCGCTTGCTGCAGGTACAAATTTCACTGATTCAGGAACTGTATTCAGATTGATGCCGGCATTTTTAAGTTCTGTAATAAAACGCTGTTTCTGGTTTTCTGCATTGCGGATCAGGTTTATGATCGTAGCATCATAAAAGTTTACGTTTGTAACTGTTGTAAACAGTGCTTCAACAATGAACATATCTAAAGACTCATTTTTAACACCGGCTTTTCGCCCTTCATTTGCAAGCCATCCAAGCCCGAATGTCTGATAGATCAGAAGGTCCTGGAGTGAGGACGTTGATGGTTCTTTACCGCATACACCTTTGATAGCACACCCTTTTCCCTGAGCTGTCTGCTCGCATTGATAACAGAACATTCCCATAACGATTCTCCTTCTTTGAATAATGAATTTTGATATCTATGTACTAAGTATACGAAATTCAGGAAAATTAAACCTTGATGTGGATCAAGAAATATGGTTTTATGTTTGATGGATCCTTCGAATGTAAAAATTATTGAAAAATGCCTGGGTGCATATTTTTCACCTGATAGTCTCTGAGAGGTAAAATGTGTAATCTATTATGAATTAGTAGTAGATAGTTAAACCTTATCAATGTAATATTACCATTCTATTGAAGTATTTCATCTGAACATAGTACTGTCTTGTTTTAATACAGAATAAATTAGTTGGATAGCTTCTAGTCAAGATATTATTTTATTCACATTCAGTACAAACATTACACACCAGTTGGTTTCAATGCAAAAAAAAGATTTTATTAAAGAAGCTACTTTCTTGCAGAAAGTTATTGTAATTCTTCTCCAATCAATCATTTATGGGATTTGCTTCTACTTTATGTATAGGGCATTTCCCAACACAATTTTGACATCAATTGAATTGGTTTCAATTGCGTTTATTGCATGGTATTGGGGAAGTCCTGCCGGTTTGGCAGTAATTGCTATCAATGTGATATGGACTTCATTGATCCTGGGGTGTATTGCTCCTGGTGCGCATGCCCCCTTACTGTCCTTTCAGTCGATCGCCGGTATGCTTCTTCACATCTGTTTTTGCATCGCTACGGGCACAATCGGAGGATTAACTTCAAAGCTGCGTATTGAAAATAAAAATCGCAAAGAAGCACAAGAACAGTTGAAACAATATCAGAACCATCTTGAAGAACTGGTGCTGAAAAGAACCCAGGAACTTCAATCCGCTAATGAACGACTTCGTCAGGTGGAGAAAATGGAAGCTGTGGGTCAACTGGCGGGAGGGATTGCACATGACTTTAATAATCAACTAACTATAGTTCTGGGATATTGCGAACTGTTGTCAAACTGCCTTGAAGACAACCCGTTACTTCTTGAATACGTTCAAAAAATAAATAATTCCGGAAAAAGGGCTTCAGATTTAACGAAGCAGTTACTTGCCTTTGCCAGGAAAGGTGTGTATAAACAGCAGGTTGTTAATATTCATGAAATTATTCGTGATGTTTCATCATTGCTCTCATGCAGTATTCCCAAAAATATAGTTTTAGAAACCTCTTTTAAATCAAAAAAACCCTTTGTCTGGGGTGGGGTCACTCAACTTCAAAATGCGATACTGAATCTGGCTTTAAATGCGCGTGATGCGATGGAAGTTGGGGGCACCCTCTCGTTCAAGACAAAAGATGTTTTGCTTGATGATGGCTTCTGTAAAAACAACCATGTTAATCTTCCTCCGGGAAAATACATTTCATTGTCGATTAAAGACACGGGATGTGGTATGAGTGAAGATGTCAAGAAGCATCTTTTTGAACCGTTTTTTACCACAAAGGAGGAGGGGAAGGGAACCGGGATGGGGTTGGCTGCTGTGTATGGTATTGTAAAAAGTCATATGGGGAGTATACTTGTTCAGAGTGCAGAAGGCAAAGGCTCAAAATTTACCATCTATTTACCCGAAACAGAACTGGCCCAGGAAAAGGAAATGCTGTTCAAACCATTACAAACAGATTATCGTGGGTATAATGTACTTATCATAGACGATGAAAAGGAAGTTGCTGCCACGATAGCTGATATGTTAGGTAAATATGGATTTTCAACTGCGATGTGTTACTCTGGTGTACAAGCGATTGAGTTATATCGTACTGAATGGGATAAATTTAATGTTGTCATTATTGATATGGCAATGCCCGACATGGATGGAAAAGAAACCTATCTGAAACTCAGGGAGATTAATCCTTCTGTTAATGCGATCATCTCATCTGGATTTGCGTTGAATAAAGATATCGAACTTACGCTCAAAGCCGGTTGCAGTGCCTTTCTTCAAAAACCCTACAACCAGCAGGAACTCTTAGAGCAGATCGAAGTACTACTGCATTCTATTAAATCACAGGAAGTTGTGCTTGAAGAAGCTTAAAATTGTGGCTTGATTATTTCTCCTTTTATGCTCAGTTGCTGGTAATACAGCGCAACTTCGATCTGTATTGGATCGGTTTCAGGACCAACCCACTGTAACTGGACCGAAATAGGCGTATCATCAGGAATTTGATCAAATTGTTTCGTTACCGTTCCGGTAAACAGTAGCCATTCGTTCATCAGAAATGTTCCATATACATTCAGTGTGAGTGTATGTTCTTTTTGAAGTCGCAGGTAGTTGTACAGAATTGATACTGTATCACCAAATGATTCGGCATAAGAAGTTTTATCCCCGACCGTTTTATTATCAATTACCAATTCGCATCTGGTTAAGTCTCCATAGGTGTAACTGCTGAGCGGAAAAAATAGAGCAGTGATTTGTGCAAAGTTCGGCAGCATCTCTATGACAAAGTTGTCCATCCATTCACCAATGTAACATGTTCGGGAACCTGCATGTGAAACGGAATCGTTATCGTCAAGTACTATCCCTTCAATATTCCATGTTCTGAATGGTTTGAGATCATAATATTTCCAGAGGTAATCCTCATTTTGAGCAATGGGGAGGGAGTCGTAAATCGTTGCAGCCTCATCAGCAGACAATTTCAGGCATAGTTTATTAAGAGGAATAATATCTTTTTTGCATTGTGCATTTACCGGTGTAATTTTCATGCTCAGTTTTACGTGTGTGTTTTCATCGATATTTGATGGGGATTCTGTTGGGCTTTTGTTGCACGATTGAATCAAGACAATAAGAACAATGAACAGCAAAACTGAAAGTTTTTCCATGAAACCTCCGGGAGGATGAAGCGTGTTTGAGTGACTGTTAGAGAAGATTTATCCTACTCTGGAGAGTGCGAACAGAATGCCATATGGAAGTGAGTAGAGCAGGAGAGTTTACAACACACCTTTGGTCGAAGGGAGAACATTGGCAGCTCTCTGATTGATAGCACAAGCAGCAGAAAGTGCCCGTGCAGCAGCTTTAAAAATAGCTTCAATGGAGTGGTGGCTGTTTCTGCCTCTGAGAAGATCGATATGCATCGTAATTCTTGAGTGGTCAACAAACCCCTTGAAAAAATCTTCAACAAGGTCGCAATCAAAATCCATGATCCTTCGATCTGTAAGATTTATAGAGTATATTAAATTCGGTCTACCGGCGATATCAAGGCACACTCTTGCAAGTGATTCATCCATGGGTAGATAGCATGTTCCGTATCTGGTGATACCTTTCATATCACCAAGAGCTTTCGAGAAAGCCATCCCAAGAGTTATCCCGATGTCTTCTGCGCTGTGATGAAAATCGATATGTGTATCGCCTTTGCAGGTGAGGTTAAGATCAAACAGTCCATGACGGGCAAACAACGTAAGCATGTGATCCATGAACCCGTTCCCACTGCTGATTACCGATTCACCGGTGCCATCGATGGTAAGATCAATGGATACATCAGTTTCGTTTGTTTTTCTTGCAACCTGTGCGTTTCGTTTCATGAGAGCTCCTGCATGTAAATCAATTATTTTTCGAAAAAACGCTTTACAACATTTTTAAACTGTTCATTTTCGTATGGTGTTCCGATACTGAGTCTGAAACAGTTTTCCAGAAGCGGGTAACCGGATACATCCCGGACAAGAATACTGTTCTCCTGAAGCATTTCCAGAAGTTGATTCTTTCGCGTGCTGCGAATACAGATAAAGTTTGCTGTACTTGGATATATATTCTCAAATGGCATCTGTTTCAAAAAGGTAAACATCGCATCACGTTCAGAAATTAGGGTGTCGATGGTGTCCTTTTGCAGAGAATAATTTTTCAATAATGTCTTTGCGATATTCTCGGTAAGAAAATTGATATTGTAAGGGAGTTTAATCTTATTTATTTCCGATATTATTTCAGGATTCCCCAGCATATATCCTATTCGTAAGCCAGCAGCGGCAAATGCTTTGGAAAATGTGCGGCAGATTATCAGATTCGAATACTCTTTGAGCAGTGGAATTGCATTATACCCACCAAATTCTATATATGCCTGATCAATAATTACAAATCCCTTATGCTTATTCAGAATATTGCGGATTTCGTTTTCGTCAAGTGAAGCTCCGGTTGGGTTGTTCGGTGTACATAGAATGAGAATAGCCTCAGGATTTTTGTTTAAAGCCTCCGATAATCCATCAAGATTGAATTCCAGATCACTGGTGAGGTTTACACTGATGCATCGTGCACCTTTACCGGTCGACAATAAACGGTACACGGTGAACGTCGGTTCGCATATAATAACCGTGCTGCGTTCGTTAACAAGCGACATCATCAGTACCGAAAGCATCTCATTTGAACCGTTTCCTGCGATTACCTGTGATGCATCAAGTCCGACATGCTTTCCCAGCAGTTCTCTCAGTTCCAAAGGGATGAATGTGGGATAGCGATTCCATGGTCGTTCAATACAGAACTTTGCAATCTCCTCTTTAATTTCCTGCGGCCAGTCAAACGGATTTTCATTCTGATTGAGCTTGATCGGGACATCTTTAGGCTCCAGATGATACCCTTTCAGGTCGCGTACACTTTTATTAATCAGATTTAAAGCTTCATTTTTGTTCATAATGTTTCCTGATCGCTTCGGACAATTCAACCATTTTCTTCTCCATATCGTTGAGCTGTGTCAGAAGGTAGATCATCAGAATAATTACACCAATGATAGCAATGATTAGAAAGAATGTCCACATAGCAGCTGGTTCTGGTTGAAATTTGAATGTTATCTTGATTGCAATAAATATAGTTGAAGCCTTCAACATTAGGTTAATCATATTGTAACACGATATATTTTTACCTGATATGGGTATAATCTATTTCGCACGATGGATTCTTCTGGATAGCGGTGAGATACTGCACAATGGTGCGCTCTCGGTTGAGGGAAATACTATTTCTTTCATCGGCCCACGAAGTAAGGCACGCAAAAGTGGTGATGATCACATTATTAATCTGGGGGACACACTGCTTCTTCCGGGGTTGATCAATATTCATATACATCTTGAAGATGCTGTACTTGGGGGTATGTCAAAACGATCTGACGAAACTTTTGCTGCATGGAGTGCGAAAAAACATACAAAAATTAATCAATGCTCAAAAGAGCTGATTGGTGCGGCGGCCAGATTGGCAGTACGGGAACTTCTTTCAAATGGTGTCACGACGGTTGTTGATAGTTCCAGGACCGGTTATACAGAGGAGATTCTTGAAGAAGAATCTATCAGGGCGTGGGTGATACACGAGTTTCATCCTGTTGATGCTTCGCTTGAGAGTGAGCAGGCAACTCAGTTTATCGAGACACGTCTTAGCAGACCCGAATTTTCCCGGATAAAAAGGGGGCTAGGGGCATATGCTCTTTATTCTGTTTCACCTGAAATTCAAAACAGGTTTTTGACGTTTGCTGCGCATAAGAAAATTCCTTGGATGACACATACCGCAGAGAGTGCAGAGGAGTTACAGGCATTTGCTGAGCGAAAGGGCGATCTATTTTTTCAAATCACAAGAAAACGACCATGGCCATTTGGAGAAACCTCTCTCGGTTCATTGAATTATGCTCTGGAGAAAAATCTCATTCCAAATAAAGGGCTGTGTATTCATTGTAATTATGCCGGCGCATCTGAGCTGGAAAAGCTTGCGTCCCTTGATGCAACGATTGTTCATTGTCCAACGTATAGCGAATCGATGAACCATAAATCATTGCCGATTGATGTGGTCTTAAACAGAAATGTGCGTTTATGTGTCGGTACTGAAGGGGAGTATGTTCCCGGTTCGTTAAGTCTTTTTGATGAGTTATATCTTCTAAAACAGCAATATCCCCACCTTTCTACTCTGGAGATGTTACGCTGGGTAACTCAGGATGCAGCAGATGCACTTGGTGTGGGCGAAAAGCTTGGATCTTTGTCTGTGGGGAAGCTGGCAGATATTATCGGGGTACGATTTTCGCATGATGAAGCATCGGATCTTCTTGATGACTTGCTGTTTTCCGATATTGAAATAGCGCTGTCCATGATAGATGGTCAGGAAGTGATTGTAAATTATTGAAATAAAAAGATGTTGCATCAGGCTGCATTTTAAAATTATCTAACACGGGCATTCTCATCTTCCTTCCTTAATTCAACTCCAGAACCGGGAAATCACCAATCTCTCTGCAGGAACAACCGGAAATGATAAACTGTACTGTTAAACCAGTTGAACATTTCTAACATTGCATCTATACTATAGATACCGTATAGCTCATTATGTATGGAAGAAATGACAGAAGCTATCAGGCAGGTATATCCAGACCGTAGAGTTGAATGAGTGGCAGGTTTGCAGAGTTCTTAAATGAAGTAGCCGGAGTCCGGAATGGAATGGAATGACAAATTTAAGATTGGTGTTATCACCGTAGATGCTCAGCATAAGGAACTTGTAAATTTGCTCATAAAACTTCAGGTTTCAATCAAAAACGGGGAAGAACAGCCTGCATTCAACAACACTATCAGGGCTCTGGTCGACTATACCAACTATCATTTTATCACTGAAGAAGCGTATATGCAGTCGGTTGGTTACCCGAAACGCTACCTGCACAAACAGATTCATCAGAAACTTATTTCTGATGTAAAA
>JBNKZD010000008.1:0-61407 GCA_050301235.1 Chitinispirillaceae bacterium
GTCTGCCTATCAGTGATGAACAAATCACAGAGATGAAAGCGCATATCAATGATATTGACTTCGAAAAAGCTAAAGCACATGAACGGCAAACCCGCCATGATGTAATGGCGCATGTGTATACATTCGGAGAGTGTTGTCCCAAAGCAAAACCGATTATTCATCTTGGAGCCACCAGCGCCTACGTAGGTGACAATACCGATATTATTCAGATGCGCGACGGTGCGAAAATTCTGTTATCAAGAATCGCCGGTGTAATCAGAGTACTTTCAGAATTTGCCGAAAAAAATGCATCACTGGCAACTCTGGGATTTACTCATTTCCAGGCTGCACAGCTCACTACTGTTGGTAAACGGGCGACATTGTGGATCAATGAACTCCTCATGGATTTTGAAGCATTGGAATTATTCATAGAAAATATCCCATTCCGCGGTGTCAAAGGTACAACCGGTACTCAGGCAAGTTTTCTCTCCCTTTTTGAAGGTGACCATGCAAAAGTACGTGAGCTCGACAGGAGAGTTACAGGTGTCATGGGATTTCAGAAATGTGTTCCGGTATGTGGCCAGACCTATTCAAGAAAAATCGATTCACAAATTGCTGCAATACTCTCAGGAATTGCCCAGACACTTCACAAAATGGCTAATGATATCAGACTTCTTCAGCACCTCAAGGAGATTGAAGAACCATTTGAAAAGAGCCAGATCGGCTCCTCTGCAATGGCTTACAAGCGAAATCCGATGCGCTCTGAACGTATGACTTCACTGTGCAGGTATATTATTTCATTATATCAATCACCGGCCATGACCGCAGCAGAACAGTGGTTCGAACGCACTCTTGATGACTCTGCAAATAAACGTCTCTCCATTCCCGAAATGTTCCTTGCAGCAGATGCATCACTGCTGCTTGCACTTAATATCTGTGATGGACTTGTTGTTTATCCCAAAGTAATCCTGCACCATATCCAGGAAGAGCTTCCTTTCATGGCAACAGAAACCATTTTAATGGCATGTGTTAAACGCGGCGGAGACCGTCAGGAACTTCATGAACAAATTCGTAAACACTCCATGGATGCTGCGAAAGTTGTAAAAGAAGAGGGTAAACCCAACGACCTGCTGAAAAGAATTGCATCAGATCCCGTTTTCTCCCTTACAGAATCTGAGCTCGAAAAAATCGTTAACGTTGATGATTTTACTGGAAGAGCGCCACAGCAGGTAGTAGAATTTATCAAGGAACATGTTGAGCCGGTATTACAGCAAATGAAGTCAATCACGGCTGCAAACCAGATTGAACTTCACGTCTAAAGGACTAAATTGACATCTGATTTTCATATTCATACAATGTACTGTGGTCATGCAACCGGCAGTACATTACAATATATCGAGAATGCCATCACCAAAGGCTTAAAAGAGATCGGTTTCGCAGACCATCTGGGACGTTATTATCTGACATCAACTCAGAAACGACGATATTGGGACTGGGGCATGAATGAACGCCATATCAGTCGCTATTTTGAAGAAATCGCCGCGCTTTCATCGACCTTTGATGATACCATCTCGATAAAAGTCGGGCTTGAAGTTGATTTTATTGAAGGCGCAGAGGATCTTTTCAAACCGTTAGTCAACGATTACGCATTCGATTTTTTTCTAGGGTCGATTCACTGCCTTCCCCGTTTCGGCTGGAAACACCTTTCGGATTATCGTTCAGCTGATGCTAAAAAAGTGTATGATGAATATTTCAGATTGCTCCGCCTGGCGATCACCTCCCATCTGTTCCAATCCATTGCACATCCGGACTTTATTTTTCGTTATATACCGGCACCCAAAGACCTGCAACAATCTATTATTGACGAATTGAAATTAACGGTAAAAACTGCACTTGACCACAATGTACCTCTCGAGGTAAATGCAAACAGCTTTTTATGGAGTGCAATGAATCAATCCGGATTCGACCCGTTTCTTATAATGCTTGACCTTATAGCAGAGCATTCTGTGCCAATCACTATCGGTTCCGATGCTCATGAACCAAGAAATGTTGGTAAAGCGTTTCCGGAATTAAAAGAGTTGCTGATAAGTCGAAATATGCGCCAGTGTATTGTTTTTTCCGGTAAGAAGCAGATTGTCCGGAACTTTTAGCAGTTTTTTACCACAATTGTGTGTTGAATCTCACTTGAGTGCACTTTGAGCGTTCATCCTCCAGATTCCTGATTAATTTGTATTCGATCCGGCCTATCAATTACCTGCTCCAGCTATCGTAATCTATCTGAACGGAGAACAAAATAAATAGTAACATTAATTTTTTATTTGAAAGGAATAATGTATGGATTACTATAACCTTTTTTTAAAATCATTTTTAATATTACTTTTTATCTCTGTTCCATGCTTTTGAAAACACCAGTTTAGCTATACAAATAATTTTACTTTTTCTTATTTAAAAAAATTAGTCTCAAAATTCTTTGTTAATATTATCAAAATGCTAGCCATGTTGACACATATAGTGTGTTGTTATCGGATGCATTTCTGCCGAAGCCATCATAATTTTCCGATGCACCATTGAACATGTGATATAAATAACCTTGAACAGTTACTTTCGCATTCTGCCAGGGTAGATATGAAAGCTGAAGAATGAATCTTCCATTGTTTGGTTTGTTTGTGCGACTCCCACGTATCATTTCCTGATTATAAAGTAAACTGTCAGTATTGCCGGCTGTCAAAATATATCCAAATGACCCTTCCAGACCGAAATTCATGAAATAATGCATGTTGAAATTTAATGAGAATAGATTCGGGTGGGCTGTTTCCACCTCTCCACTGCTCAATGAGGCATTGAAGGTGCGCCATTCATAGATACCGGTAAGATAAAAAAGTGCACTTCCCGGACCTGCATGTAATTCATACTGTCCATCAAAACCTAAATCGGTATATTTATTTGTCGTACCGGAAACACCTGATGGATAGAGTGATGCAAACATCCCATAGGTACCTATTTCAAGATATTGACTACCCTTTATTGGCTGTACTGCTGCCCGCCAGTATGGTGCAACACCGCTGATGATACCTGGCGTATTTTCTCCTTCAGCTGGCTGTTCTGCAACTGGAAAACCACCCTGAGGTGCCGAACGATAGACTGCTCCTCCCAGATACAGCTGATTATCAAAAAAACCATACATTCCCAATCCTGCAACCTCATTTCCTAACACATTGTCTATAAGCACTGTCGCAATTGGAGTTGGAGCTGTTTCTGATGACAAGTAGGGAAACGCGAATGCAGGTGTGCTGTTCCATACATCTTGAAGAGCCGGTGTATTATTCAGTATAAATCCATATGTTAAAGGCTTTTTCATCAAGGATGAGTTAAACGCCAATCTGATTTCACCCATATCCATACCGATATTTCCTTCTTCCTGCTCATAAGAGAGCTGAAGAAAAGAACCGATATTGCTGGTAACTTTACCTGCCATAAAAATGCTCAGTTCCTGTGGAAATGCTGCTGAGCCATTCTGGATACCCGGCTGTTCCTTACCTGTAGCAGTCAGGGATGTTACAAATGCGGTCGCCAAAGGTGGTATTTTTACAAGAGAAAGGTCCGATTCTTTTTTCCCGTTCTTTATGTTTTTGCCAACATCGGTTACATATCCGCGTATTTTAAATGTTCGTCCATACTCATTGAGCTGTGGATAAGCATAATGGCACTGAAGGCAGGAAACATCCATTTGTCTTGCAAATGATGGAACACTAAACGATCTTGCTGTCAGGCAAAGTAACATCGCACAGGCTTGCATGAAAAGACAAAAAAATGAACGCTCCTGCATATACCCTCCTGAATGTAATAACCTTATTTTTTAGCAACTGACCTCAAATACTCCAGTGTTGCACGCGCCTGAGCTGAATCCAACCCGGTATTCGGCATACGCATATTGTATTGCTGAACCATTTTTTTGATAGTATCATTTTGTTGTTCCATACCTTCAGGATTGAGAATCATATTCATGATAAATTCCGGTGTACGTTCAGTTGTCACATCTCTGAGCGGGGGTCCGACTTCTTTAGCGTCAAGATTATGGCACTGGCTGCACTTTTCATCAAAGATCTGTTTTCCACGTGATGCAAGTTCCTGATCAATCGGTCCTGTTTGTACATTTTGAATTGGCCCGACACCTTTGTCTGATGATTGTTGTGAAGAACTGTAACCTCCGGTTTCACTTACATTAGATTTCAGATAGTTGCCTGAAACTGTGGCGCTCTTATCTGGTAAAAAGGAATCTGAAATGTGCCGGTTTTTTAATATTTGACTTGTAAATAAATATACAGTGATGGCAACAATCACCACTGTAATTGAAATTAACGGGATGACAATAGATCTACGCTCAGGTTTGTTTTTCATGTAATCGCACCCTTTCCTGATTGAATTAAAAAGAGGTTGTTATTAAATAACAGATCGAGACCAGGTTAACATTCACGGCGCAAAACACACACCAATTTCAGAATCGCTTATGAATATATGGACAGAGATTTGCGGGTATTTATTCTGCTTAAAGTTTTATTCTCTTTTGGGTATGTTCGAGCATGCATATCAAGTACAATTCTGAATGACTTCCAACACAAGGATTTTCGAAAAAACGATAGATAAAACTTCTGATTAAGGTCGTGCGATACGTGATGACATTGACAAAACAGCCGCTTCGGCTCCTGACATGTTCGATACGCTTTCCCGTGTCGATATAAACATCGATTCTATCACTGCACAGCTCGAAATTGAAGGAGTCGGAAAATTTTATACATCACTTTTTCCCAGTGTCTTCATGTTGCTCATCTGACAATACTCTTTATATTAAAGTAGTTCTGCTGGATATCTCCTGCGATAACTCAATCCTGCATAGTCCGCAATCTCCGTGCCCCAAACTTTCATACCAGGAGGATCCCGGCATATAACTTGTTTTTATTCATTTAAACAATCAACTGAAAGAATGTAATATCATGATCTTATGGGATATACTTTACGCGCTCTTTCCTGGAATTCTTTTCACAGCAATTTTTACAATTGGATATGGCCGTGAAAGGGGTTGGGGCGGTATTTTTGCCGCTCTATTTCTTATTTTTCTTGCTGTCTGGGCTGGTGGAAAGTGGATTTCTCAGTTGTTTCTTTATACTCATGGTGTATATGGACTTCCAATGCTGATAATTGGACTCATAGTAATCCTTGTTCTTACAGCTCTCATACCATCACGACTGGAAAAACAGGATGAAAAATTAAAAACCAGGCACTCATTTCATCATTATCGTTTCTGGACTGTAGCTGTATTTTTCATTGTAACTATAATCAGTTGGTATATATTGTTTTCCGAAAACGGGCCATTAAGTAATGAGAATCTCAAATATTATAATGGGCCGGATACTCTGAAAAACTTGAAACAGTTTAAAAGGTAATGAGATTCGCTAATATGTGGAATTTCCCATATAAGGAATAATGTATGAACCAGTCGCTTGACGAACTTTGTATCAATACCATACGGTTTCTTTCTGTAGATGCTGTTGAGAAAGCCGATAGCGGACATCCTGGTTTACCATTGGGGGCTGCTCCGATGGCATATATACTCTGGACAAAATTTCTTAAGCATAATCCTGCGGATCCTCACTGGCCGGACCGGGATCGTTTCATTTTGTCAGCAGGCCATGGGTCAATGCTTCTTTACAGCCTGCTTTTCCTCACCGGATATGACCTCAGCATTGAAGATCTCAAACAGTTCCGTCAATGGAACAGCTGCACACCGGGTCATCCTGAATATGGTGTTACCCCCGGGGTCGAATGCACCACCGGTCCTTTGGGTCAGGGATTCGGAAATGCCGTAGGTATGGCCATTGCGGAAGCGCATCTGGGAGCGCGTTACAATCGTTCCGAATTCGATATAGTGAACCATTTTACCTATGTTCTTGTAAGTGACGGTGATATGATGGAGGGTGTAGCTTCAGAAGCTGCTTCGCTCGCCGGACATTTACACTTAGGTAAGTTGATTTGTCTATATGATTGTAATCATATTTCACTTTCCGCTTCAACAGCATTGGATTTTACTGAAGATGTTGCTGTACGTTTTGCGGCTTATGGCTGGCAGACACAAACGATTGAAAATGGCAATGATCTTGCAGCTATCGAAAACGCGATCTCCTGTGCCCGCTCAGTAACCGGACACCCTTCACTAATAGTCATTCATACACATATCGGATATGGATCACCTTTGCAGGATACTTATACAGTACACGGTTCTCCACTTGGAGAAAAAAATGTTGCTTTGACAAAAAACAAATTCGGTTGGCCTGAACAACCCCAATTTTATATACCTGAGCAAGCAATAGAATGGTTTCGAAAATCTGGTGAATCGGGTCAGCAGACCCAACGAAAATGGGAATCACTTTTAGCTGATTACAGAACCCGTTTTCCGGACCTTGCTGAAGAGTTCCGGAAAGTATTAAATAATGAGATTGATACAGGCTGGGATCGGGATCTGCCGGATTTTCCACCCGATGAACAAGGGGTAAAAACGAGAGTCGCATGTGGAGAGGCTCTTACAGCTTCAGTAACCACACTGCCCCAACTCATGGGCGGATCTGGAGACCTTGACCCTTCAACGCACACAACACTCAAAGGGCAAGGAGATTTCGAAAGTGTTGATATGTCAAACAAAGACAATCAGGGGGCTGGTGGCGGTGTTTGGAGTTATGCAGGCAGTAACATTCATTACGGTGTCCGTGAACATGCAATGGGTACCATCTCCAACGGCTTAGCTTTACATGGAGGGATCCGTCCGTTTGCATCGACCTTTCTTGTCTTCTCCGACTATATGCGTCCATCCATAAGACTTGCAGCACTGATGAAAATTCCGGTTCTGTATCTCTTCACACACGACTCTGTCGGTCTTGGAGAAGATGGTCCTACCCACCAGCCAATAGAACATCTGGCATCCCTGCGAGCGATTCCGGGTCTGATTGTGTTACGTCCAGCTGATGCCAACGAAACCGTTGAGGCCTGGCGGTTTGCTGTTGAATGGAATTATGGTCCTGTTGCATTGATTTTATCCAGGCAGAATGTACCTACTATTGACCGTGGCCTCTATGCTACCGCACAAGGTGTCAGGCATGGGGCGTACACTCTTGCTGATTCACGTAGCAATCCTAGAATTATTCTCATTGCTACAGGATCCGAAGTACAACATGCATTGGACGCATACAAAAAATTAGAACGGCGGGGAGTCGCATCACGTGTAGTTTCGATGCCGAGTGTTGAACTGTTTGAACAACAACCAATTTCCTATCGCGAATCTGTTTTGCCTGAATCAATCAACGTTCGTATAGTGATTGAAGCCGCGGCATGTTTTGGGTGGCATAAATATACAGGCGATAAGGGGACAACGATATGCATTGATCGCTTCGGTGCATCTGCTCCGGGCACAACAAATATGATCCGGTTCGGATTCACAGCTGACAATGTATTTCAGGAAGCATTGAAACTTCTGGAGTTATAGCAATACAGCACCAAACCAGGAGATAATCCACCACAATCTACATATGATTACACTTATTTTTTCCCAAACTTTTTACATACTTTACAATAAACCAACGGTACTGCAGTGGAACTATCCTGTTAAGTATTGTTAATGTATCTTTTACAGTGGTCATCTCATGACCTATTCCTGTTAACATTATATTGTAAAGAGTTGTATCGTTAATATCCTTAATTCGTCCGGACTGAAGATTTGCCGGTTTTGGAATGTAACTTCTTCCAACCGGACCGTCACCATCACCTTCAACACCATGACAGAACTGACAATACAGCCTGTATCCCATCTGCCCGGCTAACAGAACACTTTCATTGACCGTATCTGGTGTGCTTATCTCCTGTTCAGGCCATAATGGGAATTCTTCCCGGGGTAATGTCCCTTCAGCAACACCGGGTAGTATTGACTGTGAAGCAAGAAATTTATCCTGATGTGTCATATGCGGTCCGGTAAGTAAAAGGGTCGCAATAACACCTGTAATGACAATCCCGCCCAGAATGGAAAATAGTACCAGGATAGAGTGCCTGAAGTAAAATTCAACAAGTAGCTCACCGAAAGACTTTCGAGCACCGGAACTCAGACGCAAGGTGGCAATGATCAATAGTAATAAATTGTAGAAAAACTTCATTTATCTGTCACCTTACTTCAGAAAAATTTGAATCATTATTCGAAAAATGCTTGACCGTATAAACTGAAGGCAGTGGAGGTAATTGTTCCGGAACCCGAGTTTTATTTTCGTGAATGAAGGTAGAAAACGGATGCTGTGAAGGATAATCTGGTAATTGACCAAAGTCCCAGTGTCGAGGTACGGTTTTGACAATTGAATGTGAAAGCAGTCCAAACCCGATAAGAACGCCACAGATCAGGAATAACAAAATCCATCCCCAGGTACGTGGTAAAATGGTATACTCTTCAAAATTATCCATTGTATTTATTCCCCGATTGAACTACCAGTTGGGCGGATTAATTGCGAAATAAACCAGAAACCAGATTTCAAAAACGATTATTCCAAGGTAAATTATCAGAATTACCCATGGGTGGTAATTCCATATCATTTTCCATCCACCATTGTACCCTTCATACTTTCCATCTTTTCTGATTCTGGGTGTCCACATTGCAAGGTATCCCAGTATTAACAATATCGTAACAGTGATTCCCCCTAAAGCAGCAATGATACAATATTGCGACTGAACCATAGTCATATTGAACATCGATGTTTTCCTTGGTTGGTGAAATGTAACTCAGTCGTTATCCTCAGCTTCCCTGCCTTCTTCCGGAATACCGCATTCAAGTGGAAGAAATCGTGCCCTTTCCTGTTCAGGATTATCCTTATCAGTAAAGGCACGCAAAAACAACGCCACTAATCCTGTGATAATTATCAGTGAGTAAATAAACCATACAATGATATACCATTTCTGATCTGTAATCATCGATTCTCAGCTTTCAGTGTATCAGGTTGCTTGAAATGGTTAAGCCATATTGGCTCATATGCTGCATCAATTCCACGCGGAGGTATATTTGCATCTGTGTATCCGATAAATGCAACAGCTATATAGTTAGTAAGATCCCAGATTATTGCCGATTCAAGTTGTTTTTTAAAGTAAGGCATTGCTGTTCCAGTGATGCCGTTCATTATCTGATAATAGAGGATCCCGCCAATGTATCTGTTTTCGACAAGATATCTTCTAAGAGTCGTAAAATTAAGGGGTGGTGGCGAGAGAAATGGAGTAGCCGGCCCCTGCCCGTCACCTATGGTTCCATGACATCCCATACAGTATTGTTGAAACATTCTCTTTCCACGTAAAAGAGATGCTTGTGTCGCAGGATAAGGATTTGGTAAAGGTCGCCACCCCTCGGGAATATTCCTGTGCAGCCACGCGATATTGGAATCGGATCCAAGCTGGTAAGCATGAATAGCTTCATTTTTCCAATAGTTTTGACGATTAACACGTACCTGTGCGTCCTTCCACCCAAGGTACTGGATATAATCGATCAGATAATTGATATTTTTTCTCCCCAAATATTCAAAATTGGGCATCAGTGAGAAGGGGCTTGTATTGCGCGGACTTATGTAATGGGCAATATGCCAGTCATCAGGATGTTCACCACCTTCCTGTGACAGGTCAGGTCCTGTGCGTTCGGTTCCCAGAATTGCAGGTTCCATATTTACATAATCTCCTGCCTTTGAAATTCTTTCAGCACCAGTCCCCCAGTCATTTACCCTGATGTACATTGAATGACAGTAGCTGCACCCGTTAGTAGCATATATTTTGAGTCCTTTTTTTTGATTTTCTTGTATTGGCAGCCATATATCTGATGGTTGAGTGTGCATTGTAGCCGCTGGCAGGATGACAACAATTGACAGCGATGCAACAAACACTATAATTGAACCCAGAACAAGCATGAGGGGTGTCATTTTCATAAAGATATTATTCTTCAGACTTTAGTCAATACCATTTTTTCTACAGAACCATAATGTAGTGATGAAATTCACAAGTCCTATCAGCGCCCCGGTGAATATCAAGATACCAAACCCTGCTCGTACCACCATTTCCGGCATTATCTGCGGAAGCACTCTGTAAATCATTTGTCCATTATTCCATGATGACCCCTGAATCAGTCCTGCAATTGACAGGTCAATCAAAAAACCAGTAAGACCTATTGTCAATAATCCAAACTGAAGGTTAACCAAATTTGATGAATACAGCTTCCTTTTAATCAATAGCGGGAGAATATACCACATGGTTCCCAGTGCAATAAAACCCGAAAATCCCAGTACCGCAATATGGCTGTGACCAATTGTCCAGTTATTGAAATGGGTAACCCTCTGAAGCATCGGGAGCGACTGCAGTGGCCCCTGAATACAGGTAAGAATATACCAAATCGTTCCTATAACAATAAAACGTCCTCCCGGGTCAGCCATCAACATTCCGCCACGTCCCCTGGCTGTCAACCAGAGGTTCATGACCACAACGATTACCGGAACAACCATTGCCATCGAATGAACGGTTGAAATAACTTTAAGCCATGACGGGATCGGTGTGAGCACGATATGATGACCGCCGATATGCGTGTAGAAAATGATCAATGTCCAGAAACCGACAAGAGATATTGTATGCGAATGGAGTGGTTCGTTTACAATTTTGGGGATGATAAAGTAGGCAGCTCCGACTGCAAGAGGTGTAAGAAGTAATCCAGGAAGCGTGTGTCCGTAAAACCACAGCAGGATAGAATCTTCTATTCCCGCAAGAGCTCCCGTAGCAGGATGCCACATCACATTTCCAATAAAATAAAAACAGGCAAGCCAGATTGGCGTTCCTGTGAAATACCACACCGATACATATAGTACTCTTTCTTTTCTTTGAATAATAGTCATTATGAAATTGAGTAGAATAAGCGCTACCGAGACTTCTAATATTATGTCAAATATCCACTGGTATTCAGCGTACTCCCTCCCCTGGGTCCACCCAAAACCAAAACCGATTGGTCCGCTGAGTATCACACTGTTCCATAAAAACAAACTTACCCATCCAAGCGGTTCTGACCACAATTGTCTTTTAAGTAATACAGGCAATATATAAAGAGCACACCCCCAGAGTGTTGTGGTTACAAACCCAAACAACATCGTATCAACGTGTGATGGTCTCGAACGCCCAAATGACATACATGGAATGTTACCGAAAAGCTCCGGAGCGATAAGATCTGTAGCGGAAATCAGCCCGTAAACAGCACCAATAAAAAACCATACCGTTCCCGTAAAGAGAAAGCCAATCGCCGATGATCCGTTTCGCCTGAAGAAAAAAGTCATCATTTACCTATCTGTGACAAGTGTAACAATCAATTGGTGCTTTCATCGTTCTATGACAATCAAGACAGAACCCCATAGTAAACTTATGAACCTGGGTTACCCTGTCCATCATTGCAACATTGCCGTGACATTTCCCGCAATCAATATTCTCCTGTATATGAACCCTATGCGAGAAATAGGTATAATCCGGAACATTTGTAACTTTTGTCCATACAACAGGCATTTTTTTGTCAAAATGCTCCCGTAAGTCGATTATCGGAGGAAGGTGCGAGATTATCCGTGTATGACAAAGAAGACATGTTTCAACAGGGGGCACTCCTGCTTTGTCCGAAAAGGTAACACTGGTATGACATACAACGCATGTTAATTCTTTTTTGTGGACATGCACTCTGTGACTGAATGGTATCGGTTGAGGTGGTCCCATAGTAACCTTATGAAAAAACGAGTAAAACGGAATGAGGATCAGGTATGACAGCACAAGAACAAATGCGAATATCTTGGCGATCTTCCGGTTTCTTTTTGAAACATAAACTGCTCCCTCAAGGCGGTTAACCCCTCGTTTTTCGGACACTAAACACTTTCCTTATAATACGTTTTCTTAATTCTGTTCAATGCAATCCTGTAAGAGAACAGAAAAAGACCTCCTGTAAATATGAAAGCGGCCAGACAGGAAAAGCTCCAGTTCATGTGGTTGCCTGTGATACCTGGCACTATCCACCACCATACCTCTATCCATTGAGATAGTAATAACACTATACATACTGTTCCCAGGTACCATCTTGTTTGTCTGCACCAGTTCAATAAGAGAAGCATCAGCGGACTGACATACAGCAATATGATGACAAACAGACTTAAATATTTCCAGTTGTAATTGAACCGTGGTATGATAAACAATGTTTCATCCGGTATATTTTCATACCAGATTGTAAGTAGCTGGCAGAAAAATGCATACGTGGTCATGAGACTGGTCGCAATGATAAGACTCGCAAGAGTATGTAGAGTCTGTTTTTCCGCTATGGTTATAACTGACAATGTCCATGCAGTAACACCTGCATAGAGCGCATTTACAAAAAAATAGGGTCCGAAAAGAGCACTTTTCCAGGGGAATTTGAGCGCTTCAACCAGGTCTATGGAAAGAAATGTAAATCCTGTAACAAAGCAAAGTACTGTAAAACCGGGAAGTAACCTGCTTTTCAGCGATCCTTTCAGACGTATAAAAACATAGCAGAGCAGCCAGAACAAAGTAATGATAAACAGATCGCGCGCAAATAGGAATGTGGTGTTGAGATATACTCCATTCGAAAATTGTTTTCCAGCCCAATGGTCCCGTATGGAAGAGCCAACCCACAATCCTCCAAGCAAAAAAAGTGATGGAACAGCAAAACCCAATGCAGCGATACTTCGGTGCTCTATAGCATTTGCCCAGCGAGCTTCAACCAGATTCAGAAGTATCGGCCACATGCACATCCCGGCTGCTGTTGAGAGAAAAAACAGAAAATTAACAAGAATGGCGAGCCATATTGTTCGCTCACCTGATACTACATCAATAATCCACCATGTCAGTCCGGCTGCGGTCAGAACTGCACCAGTAATGAGCAATGAACTGTTTTTTTTATAAATTTTTTTCACCTTTTTTCTCGTTCTGAAATTAATTCAGCTACAAGAGCAATGTTGTAATGCATTCCGGTAAATGTGCTGTTCTATAATTCAGATGGAATTACAACGTCGATTAACTAATGTGATAATACCTCAAAACACTCTTCACACCCATTATCGATAAATATCTGATGAATTTTCTCATAATCATTCGATTTACATGCTACAAAGAGGCCGAATCGGTCGGCCAGAAATCTGGAGTGAAATCCCGGCCACTCTTCAAATCTGTTAAGTCTCGCATATCTGATAAATGAATAGAAACTTGCTCCGACACCAAAAAGAACAGCTGCTTCAAACGCAACAACCCAGTAAGGAATCAAAGTAACTGGACTTTTACCACCGACGACAAGGTTATTTTCTACTGCGGTTATGATCGGGATAAACATACCGGTTCCCAATCCCGCAAGCACACCTGCCAAAGTCCAGAAAGCGACCGGACTGGTTTGTTCCCGAAAAACTTTTTGAACATTTTTAATAGGAAATGGTGAATATACCTCAATTCTATTATATGAAAGATCAAGTACTGAACTGATAGCATCATGCAGCGATGAGACATTGTTAAATACACCGGTGACTCCCGTATCCGAAGGTGCAACATGTTCTATTGTTCCTCCGAATTCATAACGTTCATCCTTTATCTTTCCAGAAAGTTCCATATCCCGATAATGCTCCTCTTTGACATCAGCAATATCTATTATCGGAATCAATCTGATAATTACAAGTATAAAGAGTACAAAAAATGCAAATGTCCCGGCAGTGATGCTGAATTCGATCCAGCTTGTAGAATAGGAACCCCAGGAGTGCGGTAGAAATCCGTGAGAAGTGGCAGATGCGGTCAGAAACCATCGCTCAATCCACATTCCTATATTCACCAGTATTGATGCAGTAAACAGATACCATTCATTACATCGTAGTTTACCCGATATAAAGGTAAGTGGTATTGCAACATTTAAAAAGTAGAGCGACCAGTAAATCCATGCTAAATTTCCTGTTGCTTCCCACGTATGATACTGCATTTCGATCTCATTTCCAGAATACCAGGCAAGAAATGGTTCTATGCCATATTCATATGCCAGCCCTAACGATGTCGGGATCATAATAAGGGAAAGAGATGCGAGATGTTCTGTTTTGATAACATTTTTAAGTTTCAATGCATTGCGTAAGGGAACCAGCATGATAAGTGTCCATCCGCATCCGGATAAAATTGCACCAGAAACAAAATAGGGAGCAAAAAATGTAGTATGCCAGCCAGTAAGCAGTTGCATACTGTAATCCCAGGAAGTAACTGTGTGTATCGAAACCGCAAGAGGTGTTGCAAGTGCCGCCAGAAGCAGGTATGATCGTTTGTAATGGCACCATTGTGATGCAGCACCATGCCAGTTCAGAGCAAGCAGCCGGTGAATTTTTGTTCTCATGCGGAAAGGACCAATAGAATTGACCTCTTTATGCCATGCCGCAGCTGCATCAGGTATTACTCCAGTATAGTACAAGATCCAGCTCACCATCATATAGGTAAAGATCGCAAGCATATCCCACACCAGAGGACTTTTGAAATTCGGCCATATCTGGAGCCCCTGCGGATAGGGTACCATGAAATAGACAACCCATAATCTTCCAACATGAATCAGCGGGTATAATCCTGCTATGACTACCGCAATAATTGTCATTGTCTCTGCTGCTCGTGAAATCGAGCTTCGGAATCTTGATCCGACAAGACACAACATTCCTGAAATGAATGTACCTGACATAGCTACAGCGATCCAGTAAACGTAATTCGCTATATAGGCACCCCATCCAACCGGACTATTGAGACCTGTTACCTCCATACCGGTTTTTTGTTGAACAATCCACAATATGGTTGCATAAGCAACGATCACTCCAAGTAAAGCAATAATCCCCATATAGAGAATTCCGGGAATTTTTAACGGAGACAGTGCCTCCTCATGTATCATTGAATAATCGGGTTCATTCATATGTGTTGACTTATTCTCTTGAGGTAAATGACTGCCGGTTTAGTATTGAGTTGCTGAAGAAGTTGATACCTTCGTGGATTACTTTGTATCACTCTTGACACTTCAGCCTTATTATCAAGCAGATTACCAAAAATAAATACTTTTGCAGGGCAGGACTGAACACAAGCAGGCTGCACCTCACCATCGCGAACATGACGGTGTTCAACCTTTGCAGTAAATTCAGCGTTCCTGATACGCTGTATACAGAAGGTACATTTTTCCATGACCCCTCTGCACCTTACAGAGACTTCAGGGTTGAGCTGAACATTCAACGGCTGACGCCATTTCGGATTGAACCAGTTGAATCGCCTGACTTGGTATGGGCAATTATTCAAACAATCTCTTGTGCCAATACAACGATTGTACACCTGAGCATTGATACCATTGTCCATATGTACCGATGCAAATACAGGGCAAACCGGTTCGCAGGGGGCAGCATCACATTGCTGACAGGGAAGCGGTAACCATGCAACCCTCCCTGACTCAGCATCAATGATATAGGGAACCACTTTCAGCCATGCCATCTCCCTCCCCTTATCAACCCTTGATTTTCCCACAATAGTGATATTGTTCTCGGCATAACAGGCAACAGCGCAGGCGCCGCAACCAGTGCATCTCTGTAAATCAATGACCATTGCCCACCGTACATACTGGTGCTGTACCGGTGGATAAAGATCCCGTTCTTTGATATAACCGGTTGCTAATGGCATGGTAAGCGTTTCAGGTAGCTGCCGGCCTGATACCAATTGGCTCCCCGATACCGTTCTTAAAATATTTCTCCCATACTGTTTATTTGTTTGTAGAGACTTGATAAGTTTCCAGAGCTTCCCCGAATTGTTAATTATACATTCCCATTTTCTGAACCCGGGTTCAGGTGTTAATAGATTGAAAGGATTTCCCACTTCACTATATGCATTAGTCAGAAAAGGTGAAGTATGTCCCTGCCCGAGCATGATCGCAACTGTTCCGGACATGACATTGTGTGTCACGGACAACGGCATCGTTATCTTATTTTTACCGGAAACTATTTCGATTATATCGCTTTCTTTTACGTTTAGTTTATTTGCTGTTTCCGAATCGATTTCCGCCCAGCCGTCCCAGACAAAAGAGGAAACCGGTTCTGGTGCTTCCTGAAGCCAGTTACGGTTTGCTGTTCTTCCGTCAAAGAAGAAAAGGGACGGCTTGAACCAGGTTCCAAGACCAGGCGCAGTTAGTGTTTCAGATTCGGAAAACGTTCCTGACAGTTCCGCGTTATTAACAATAGTAAGTTTTTCCGGTATTCCATCAACAGGAACCTCTTCCTCTGTGTAAAATCCACGCTGTACTATTGATCTCCAGAATTGATCAAATGTGGGAAATTGCGTTGTCGGTGTGAATAAAGTTTCAAAACGGTTTTTCAGTAATGATAAAGGGTCTGTTTTCTGAATTCCAGTATTAACACGTGAAGTGATTTCAGAAACTATTTCTATTGGTGATTTTGTATCGAAAAGACGTTTCATACCAGGCTGAATAATAGAATCGATTCCTTCATACGGATTATATTCTCCCCATCGCTCCAACAGTGAATCTACAGGAAGCACCCAGTCAGAAATAAGAGCGGTTTCATCCTCAAGGGTACTCATGTAAATAATTCCTGCGCTCTTTTTCAATTGCCCGACTGTTGAGGGTCGTGTAAAAACAATATTTGTATCGATAATGAAAACAAGTTCATCAGAACCGATCCGATTTAGAAAATCTTCCGTACTTTTTTCACTGGCAACCGTAGAAAGTGCATGCGGCTGATTAAAATTTACAGCAGGATTTGATGGATTCTTTGCTATATTAAGAAGTGCGGCGACAATTGCAGTATCGATTGCCCATATTTCATTCCGCGCTGCAGCAGGACCGGGTACTACCAGAGTATTTTTGGAGTTGCAGAACATTTGAGCGATCGATCGTACTTTTTCTTCGGCAATTCCCGCGCGTTTACAACATTCCTGAATGTTCCATCGTTGCATCAGTGCCCTTACCTGCGGAATGGACCTCATTTTTGGATCCATGCACTCAAGCACTTGAAGAATCGCAAGCCCGAAAAACCGTAAAGAATCTGCTCTAACAAATACAAACTCATCTGCATTG
This sequence comes from Chitinispirillaceae bacterium, assembly GCA_050301235.1. Lineage (GTDB taxonomy): Bacteria > Fibrobacterota > Chitinivibrionia > Chitinivibrionales > Chitinispirillaceae > JAFGIN01. The sequence goes on from JBNKZD010000008.1 coordinate 17,138, forward strand.
TGACCTGTCATTGAACGCTGAGGACCTGCATAGATCATACGTGTCAATTTATCATCATAATTTTGAGGTGTCCGGCCATCAGCCAGTGCACGTGTATATTCCACCGGTGAAATCCAGGTCTCTAAAAAATCACATCCAAGACTGATTACAAGATCAGCGTTCTTTAAGTTATACCTCGGGATTACCGGTTTGTTGAAAAGTATGCGATGTGCTTCACGTATGTACTCATAATTGTATGGTTCATAAATGAGTATTTTATCGGAATTGATACTTTCGGCAAATTTTTTCAAAGCAGTTAAATCAGAACCGGACTGGGCACCTGTAATCAGTGATATCTTACCAGAATGATTCTGTACAAGTTTTGAGATCTCCTGAAATGCTTTTTCCCATGTCGTTTCGCTTCGGGATGAATTTTTTCTGAGACGCACAATTGGTTTTTGTATCCGATCGGGATCGTAGAGCCCCTGAACCGATGATTGACCGCGTGCACACAATCCCCCACGATTTACAGGGTGATCAGGATTACCTTCTACTTTAACCACCCGGCCATCAATATGCCGCATAATCATTCCACATCCGGCCGGACATTCCCTACATGTTGTCACGAAATGGTACCATATTCCCGGCCTGATCTCTTCGACCGGGCTGAACCTCGAAACAAGTTGATTTACAAATCTTTTTGGAGTTTGAAGTAATGAGGAAACACCCAATGATGCAGTTATTCCCGAAAACGCCCTTCTGGATATTTCTGCAGCCATATTTTTTACAACACGTTTTAGGTTAATCGTGTATGAAACGATTCATTCAGGTTGTAAAATTCAAACAAATAGTGTTCCAGAAATCTCAATTTTAATAAAGCTAAATTCTAACATTTGTGCCTATATTCGGCACAAATTTAGCTTTTAGAAAACCGAGTCAAAAAAAATATTTGAAAATGCGAAGAACATAGAAAAAAAGATATGTCAACCAGATAAAGGATTCTTGAAATATGTTTTCAACGTATATAATTGCCCTTCTGGGGATCTGGAGTATTCTGGTACCATTCTTTGGGAGTACCCGTGCTTTTTACACATGGAATAATTTTATTTCTGGAATTGTACTTTCGGTATCGGGTCTTATACTATCAAACAAACAACTTCTAAACGGTTTTGCAGCAGCTGTGACAGGTTTCTGGTTGATAATTTCTTCATATATACCTCCATTACAATTGGGTATCGGCGTTTTCTGGAATAATATTATAACCGGAATAATCATTACCATTATCGGATTGATAAGTATGTTTCTTCCATTTTCCGGACAGGGTCCGCATGAATATTTCCGTCAAAGACTAAAACCTATGTGATTTAATTTAATTGAAGCAATATTATTCAATTCAGGGGTAGCATGATTAATTCAAGTGAATACCTTGTAGAACGAATTTACAATTGGGGCATTTGAAGACGTTCATATGATCGGTAACCCTGATCGGGTTCGTCAATGTGTCGATCAGGCACTTCGTATAGCTAAAGCAGAACGTTGTGTGACCTGTGTAATTTTTCCAAATGATGTTCAGGAGATGACGGGAGTCTCTTCGCCGCCACGTAAACATGGGGCTACCTTTTCGGTGATCGGTTATGAAATGCCTATGGTGATTCCCAATGATCCCGAAATTAAAAAGCGGCAGATATTAAGTTTTAATTAATTTTTCTTGTGGAGCAAACGATAATGTACCGAAGTACCGGAATTGTGAGAAATGTTATGGTATGTGCGACAGATGGTCCTTTCGGGAAAGTGGATCAATTCCTTTTTGACAGCAGAAGCTGGGCAATCCGGTACATAGTTGTAGAGACGGGCTCATTATTCACCGAAGAAAAAAAATTGCTTTCTCCGGTTTCATTTCATTCCTTTGGTCCGGAAGGTTTACGTGTAAACATTTCGGTGGAACAGATACGAAAAAGTCCTGGCATCGATACAGAGCAACCTGTTTCACGACGAAAAGAGCTGGAGATACATCGTTATTATGGCTGGCCATATTATTGGAATTACCCTCTGTACACCAGTACTTTAGGCACACCCCTCTATCCCGGATATGGTGCCTATCCGTATTCCCCTCTTAATGCAGATCGTAATTATATACAGAACGGAACTCCGGTTCAGGAAAATAAAAACACATCTGAGGAAGAGTTACGAAGTACAATAGAGGTTACAGGCTATATAGTATCAGTGCGTGACAGAAATATTGGCAATGTAATAGATTTTTTTTTCGATGATGAGCTTTGGGTGCTTCGCTACACTGTTGCAGAGACCGGTTGCTTTTTTGCAGGAAAAAGAATTGTTCTTGCTTCACAATGGTCGCGAAACATTGAGTGGGAGACAAAAACAGTCTATTTCGATATAGATCCGACAATTATTGAGCGAAGCCCCCTATATGATACCGGAATACAAATTACACGGGATTATGAAACCAGGTTGTTCGATCATTACCATAAACCATACTACTGGTAAAGTAATTTTCTCAATGATCAGCCGATGATTTTGCCATGTACAGTTATCATAACTTTTTCATGCCTTGATGTTGCTTGGCTTTTGTATATGTTCAACAGTCGAAGTTATACTTCTCTGGCTTTTCTTCTCTCCTGGATCGGTGGTTTCACCGATGCTGTAGCGTATCCTGTGTTATACCAGGTTTTCATTGCTAATATGAGCGGTAACGGGGTGGCATTCGGTATTCATGGAGGTAAAGGTCAATGGGGAGAGAATTAACAAGAGCATCTATAACCGGTGGAATTGTGGTTTTCTATATAGGCGGAGCATTACTGAGCGGGTATCTACAACTGTTCTGGCAGGTGAAAACTCTTATAATTCCCATAATACTGCTTCTGGTAGTAGCGATATGGCAATTTGTTATCGAAAATCTCATCCTGCATCATTCATAGCCGGTGTTTTCGCATTTCCTCATTTGTGAAAAATGAATTTAAATAAAATGCTAAATAAAAACGGCTGAATTCGATAATGGTATCTGAAAAAGCGCTACTTTAAGGTCTTATATTTGCATACTGATTCTTCAGTATAAAGAATTGAGTATTTAAAGTTTCCGATACTGGTAACAAATCTTAACGAATTGAAATATGGCAATGAACTCCGATAACAGTAACAACAGTTCCAGTCCTGATCGAGCTGATGATGAGAATATTCATAATCTATCAACTTTAAAACTGTTCCAAAGAATAGAGAAAGAAACAAGACTTCTTATCAGGAGAGAGATTGATCTGGCCAAAACAGAATTCAGGGCAGAGATACGATCGGAGTCTTTCCTGGCTGCAGGATTTGTTGTAGGTATTGCTGCCGGATCAATAGGCGGTATTCTTCTTCTTGTCACAGCAATATTTGCACTTTCGCTGGTTTTTCCAGGTTGGGCAGCAGGATTGATTGTCAGCGGGGTGATGATGTTGATAAGTGGTATCGGATTTCTATTCGGATGGAGCAGACGAATCAGACAACCGCTCACGAGGACAAGAGAAGTTCTCAATGCTGACAGACACATTACCGGAGGGCATTCTGAAAAACATGCTGCATAATCATGAAAAGGCAATAAATTCGTCGGAAGCAGACCAGATTGAAAGGAATATAGAATACCATCTCAACCGGCTTTCATCACTGATTAGTGAAGTACGATTACGGATAAAAAACAGGGTCAAACCCGAAAAGCTTCTTTCGCAGCGATGGTTCTGGCTTGTTGTTGTTTCTGTTTATGTGGCAATGAAACTTTCCGCTGCTATTGGTAAATATGTGAAAGCGTCACGCACCAACAAAGCATGTATAAAATTAACCGAAAGTGCAAAGGAATATGTGGAAAGTATCGCTGATCAAAAATGCGATAAAAGCATTTAAACTCTTTAACAATCCGCCGATTTCACTACATAGGTTCTTTAATCTTTTTCTTTATAAGAAACCAGTTTTACCGGATATGAAATATTCGATGGTAGCCTTCCCGCTTTCTGATCTGACATAATCTTCCGACGTGTAGAGAGCCGACAGGCCCGGAAATAAAAAGCAAACCTGCAAAAGAAGAGTACAGCGCGGTTATCGGCTACGATATTAATGATCCACATTTTCTGTGGATCACAAGTTTCGTCTATCCCAATAATTATGGCACAAATACATCCTATTTGAGTTGATTACTATTTTAACAGTTGCAAAACATGCATGAATTTACATAATTTGTAACTTTAATCATCTATGCCGGTTTCAATCGTGTGTTGTTGCTGTTTCTGACAGCATACGAAGACAAGCATCGACAAATGCTGGTATGTCCTTAGGACTGCGGCTTGATATAAGGTTTTGATCCTTGACAACTTCTTGATCAACAAAGCTTGCTCCTGCATTTTTTATATCCTGCTCAATAGATTTCCAGCCAGTAACAGTCCGACCCTTTAACACACCTGCGGTGATTAGTATCTGAGGTGCATGGCAGATCGCAAAAACTGGTTTGTTGCTCTTGAAAAATTGTTCTACAAAAGAAACTGCTGATGGATCAATACGGAGTCTGTCCGGTGAATATCCTCCCGGAATAAAAAGGGCATCAAATTGCGTAATGGTTACATCAGAGAATGTTTTTTCTATTTTTGCCGACGCGGATTTGTGTTTTCCGTAAATGGTTTCATCGCGGAAAAGACCGATAAGGGTGAGTTTATGACCGGCAGTTGTAAATGCGCTGGCAGGTTTACTGTATTCACTATCTTCGAAATCGCTGGCAAGAATTACTGCAATATTTGCCATAAAAAGCTCCCTACTATATATGTTAGATTGAAATTTTCAGTGATTTTAGTTATCGAGCAAATCACAGGTACTTTACATCTGAATGACACATGTCGGGTTGATCAATACAGCTCTCAGTATTGAAGAAAAGGGAAAGGTAGTATGAATGTCACAAGCTGGCTGTTCTGGGAGCATTTTATCAGGTACAACCGTAAAATAGCACCACTTTTCTGTACCACGATATCATTTGACACCTGTCATCTGTTCTATTTCTCGTGTAAATTTGACCGCATCAGGAGGGACATTCTTAATATCATTCTTCAAAATGTCACTCTCATTTAATGAGTTTGAATTATAAAATTCATGATCTGCCGTGATATCGGTTCTTAATGTTGACCCCTCAAGTGAAGCTCCGATGAATAAACCCTGGCTGCGCGCATACGAATATACTTCCGCATTGAGCTGAGCTGTAGTTGACGCTTCGGCATGTCTTCCCAGAGGACCAGCGGCTACGCCGATACCAGCTCCAAATGTAAATTTTCCGCTGATTAACGAATCTATTGCATGGCTGGTTTTAAATACCAGTACCAGATCAACGTTTTCGACTCCCCATTGCCAGCCAATGCAGCCTCCTTCAATGGTAATAAACCCGGGATAGCTCCATGAAGAATCATTAATTTTTGTCGAGATAACACCCTTTCCGTAGCGTCCGCCAAGAACAAAAGCGCCTTTCACCACATTAGGAATCACTGCAATACCTTTCGCGTTTTTCAACACTGCTTCAGGAATCGCTTTTTCCGGGATTGCAGAATTGGATTTCAGGACATCGATTGAACTGCTCAGCCTTTGGGCATAATTGAGCTCTCTGGTTTCGCGGGAAGTGCGGAGACGCACAACAAAGATAAAAGCAGCACAAAAGTCATAAAAATATTCCTATATACAATCATCATGTTTCTCCTGTGAAACGTGTATCAATTGTCATAAAAGCAAGCGGCGCAGATCGCAGCTACAAATTCTATTTTCACAATTCTCATGCCTCTTAATCCGCACCCAGATTTCATTCTCTGTACCTAAAAATCCAGTACACAGATAATTCCAGTATAGTTCATATTTGTCCTCGCACCGCAAAAAATAGCAGGATTCCCTGCATGGCATTCATATTGCATTTTGTATTTCCGTAAATAAATATTCCTGCAGAGGAGTTGCAATGAAACTTTATACAAAGGCCTTTGCTGTCACATTTGGGCTGGTCTGGGGTTTCGGATTGTTCTTCCTTACCTGGTGGATAATGCTCTTTGATGGGGCAACGCGAGAAAAAACTACAATTGGCCGAATTTACAGAGGGTACAACATATCACCAACAGGCAGCCTTTGGGGTTTGCTATGGGGATTTTTTGACGGGCTGGCCGGAGGAGCCTGTTTCGCCTGGGTGTATAATACATTTGTAACTTCTTTAAGAAAGCCTGAGCTTCATCATTGTGAGGGCAAGGCTTATAAACCCGCTAAAGAAAAAATATAGGTACACCTATGCAACACCGTTTGCGCAGTATGCTCGGTTATGCGATCCAGGCTACCGATGGCGACTTGGGAAAAGTGAACGAGTTTTACTTTGATGATGCAACCTGGACTATCCGCTATATGGTTGTGGAAACAGGAAATTGGCTATTGAATCGTAAGGTGCTTATTTCTCTTGTTGCACTGGGTAAACCGCAGTGGGAGTCACGCACATTTCCGGTAACTCTTACCCGCGATCAGGTTCGTAACAGCCCCGATATCGATACGGAGAGGCCCGTATATCGTCAGCATGAAGCCCAATTACATGAGTATTACCAGTGGCCCCGATATTGGGAAGTCGGCTACGGAGGCACATTGGGAATAACGCCGTTTCCCCTCTTTGAGAATCCCGAGATACAAGAATCTCCCGGCTCGAAGCGAGAGGAAGATCCGCATCTGCGCAGCACGCAGCACGTCACCGGCTACCATATTCACGCTACGGACGGTAAAATCGGGCACGTGGAAGATTTTATCGTTGATGATAAAACGTGGCTCTTTGACTATTTGGTGGTTGATACCGCCAATTGGCTGCCGGGAAGAAAAGTGCTCATCACCCCGGCATGGATCAAGAATGTAAATTGGGCCGATAGAAGCATAGAAATAAATCGCCCCCGAAATGCAGTAAAGGATAGTCCTGCCTTTGACTCATCGGATACCAGGTGGGGTTAATCATTAATTTCCTGCGGCACGAACAAACCACTGCCAGCGAAACCAGCAGGTTGTCTGATGGCGGAGCACGCTACTGAAATTTCTCTCCTATTTCCGGGGGCCGATCCCGTGGATGCCACACACGCGGTCCGTTCTGGTCTATACGCCCTGCGCGGATTTTGGGTGGCCGTGCCCGGCACGCAATCGATAGCGAGCTGATTGCGGTTTACGGGCTTTTTATGACACCACTGGGTTGGGGTTGGGCTGGGTTTGTCTAGGGGTATGCGCTGATTTGTGCGTTCATAGGTGACCGTATCAAGCTGGCCGCGTACAGGATCTTTGATCCCATCAATAAACAAACATAAACACTACAGTCGCTGCACGCAAAGGGTTAACAAATTCTTAAACGCCCAGCGCGCGGGTGATTCGACCAGATCTCTATAAACTTTTTTCTGTGGACCATAAAAAAACAAAAAATGTGGCACGTGCCTTTCCCGAATGTCGGGATATGATTATTGTAGTATTTTTTGTACCAATAGGCCGTGTCCAATACAACGCGTAAACTTAGAATTCAGTGATTAACCCAAAGTACAGGTGATTTTTTATTCGCGTTATTTTGGGGGCACGGCCTCAAGGCACGTGCCACACTATGACTGTCTCAGGATAAGGATCCAACCGCGAGATTTGCCCCGGGCCAGATCACCATAAGTTATTTTTCTGTGTAGTCAAAAATAAACAAAGAGTGTGGCACGTGCCTTTAGGCCGTGCTCCAGACAAATGTGTAAAATGAGAATACTGTGAATAATCCTGAACAAAAGCACAAACACCTGAAACATTACAACACTCCAGGTCATGCACATGAACTGACCTTTTCCTGTTATCACCGTCTCACCTATTTATCAGATCCTGTCGCGTGTGAACTATTTCTTTTTGAGCTTGAACAAGCACGTAGGGAGTATGATTTTGCACTCTGGGCATATGTCCTGATGCCTACTCATGTACATTTACTCATCTGGCCACATCAGAATCATTACGATATAGCATTAATTCTCAATAGTATCAAGGGTCGCATGGTGACTTGTTACCGGAAGTTTATTGAAGAAAATAAGCCTGAGAATTTTAAAGCGTTTCATGTTTTTGACAAAAGTAAAAAACGAAGTGTGTTCCGTTTCTGGCAGCAGGGTGGTGGTTTTGACAGAAACTTATGGAATGGAATAGCAATAAATAAATCAATTGAATATATTGAGGCAAATCCTGTACGTCGTAATCTTGCAACTAAACCATCAGAATATCCTTGGTCATCTGCTTACGCGCGTGAAAAAAATGTCGGCTTAATTCCTGATAAATTTAATATTCCTGTGGCAATGTTAAATCCACAAATTCAGCGTATTGGTGTGATGTAGATTTTACAGTTGTCAGTTCCATTCTTTTGATAATTAAAACTTATTACAGGTGATTTTTTATTCGCGTTATTTTGGGGGTCACGGCCTGAAGGCACGTGCCACACTGTGGCTATCTTCCAGGATAAGGGTGCACCCGCGCGTGAAGATTCAAACATTTTTAATGTTACTTTTTATATCAGGTACATGTTATTTTTGCAGCTGTATCTTTATCTGCAAATACAATCGCGTGGTGTTGGGATACACGTCCGGCGGGTATGGAAATATCACCATTATACAGATGTACAAGCTGATCAGCTTTTTCCTTATCAATCACTAGCCACAGGATCGACCGGGAGCGTTCAAGGATCGGATACGTCAGCGTCATACGACGTCTTCCCTGATAGACATCAGTCAGTGCCACATCGGTATCGGTCAGATCGAGCACACGGTCTCCTGGCACAAGAGAAGCCGTATGGCCATCAATTCCCAATCCCAGGTGAATACAATCAAGAACCGGTGGGGATCCCGCCAATGTGCGGAGTGTCTCTGCATATTCATTTACAGCTGCATCCAGGTCTTTTTTTTCAACCGGCATGCTGTGGATTTGTTCCGGAAGCAGTGGGACATGATTCAGCAGGCATTCCTGTAAAAGAGTAAGATTTCGATCCGGGTGTCCCGCAGGAGCGATCCGTTCATCCACTTGCATGACATGTACCCTGGACCATGAAATCTCCTCTTTGCTGAGTGCCCTTAACATATTCAACGGTGTTCGGCCACCACTAAATGCTATAGTAAATTGACCACGTGTTTCAATGGCCGAGCGGGCTTGAGAAGCGATTTCCGCTGCAGCATGATTGGCAACAGCATCGGGATCAGAAAAAATTTCAATCTTCACGATAGCCTCTTTAAATATGATGTGAATGCTTTAATGTTTTTTGAATCAAGCATGCACCACACAGAACTCCATCTGCAAATGTGTCTCCTGATGCGAGAATCCGGCCTCCTTGTCGCATTGTCGGAACGACCCAGGAACACGATCGGTATTAAAATTGCGACATTCAAAAGGCTTATTCTATCAATCATCAGTTATGGAAGGAATCCAGCATATGAAAGAAAATCCACTTAAAACACTGGAAGCCCTGGGTCAACACCTGTGGCTTGATTTTATTAGCCGTGCGATGATAGTTAATGGAGATCTTGTGCGACGGATCGAGAACGACGGGCTGGCAGGAGTGACCTCCAACCCGACGATTTTCGAAAAATCGATTGATGGAACCTCTGATTATGATCGCGCTATACATGATGAAATAATGAATGGCAAAAAGCCAGCCGAGATTGCGCGATCTCTGATGATCGCTGATATCACTGCCGCTGCAGACCAATTCCGGGCCCTTTACGAGCGAACCAGCGGAAAGAGCGGGTACGTCAGTATCGAAGTCTCCCCCCATCTGGCGCATGATACCGGGGGTACGATCCGGGATGCACGTGAGTTGTGGCGTTCGGTCAATCGTCCCAATATTTTCATCAAAGTACCGGCAACCAGTGAAGGATTACCGGCTATTCGGGAACTGATCACTATGGGAATAAATGTGAACGTCACCCTGTTGTTTGGGCTGCCGAGATATCGTGATGTGATACAGGCCTTTATTGATGGTATCGATGCTCGTATCAAGCGCAACGAACCGGTCGCTCATATTGCATCGGTCGCCAGTTTTTTTCTTAGCCGGATTGATGTACTCGTCGATCGAATACTTGATGACAGAGCAAGGTCGGGTGGAGAGATCGCTCAACGTGCTGCATCACTGAAAGGCAAAATCGCCCTGGCAAGCGCCGGGTTGGCCTATACTATTAATAAAGAATTTTTCGGCAATGCGCAATTTGCTGAGATGTCGAAAAAAGGTGCACATCCCCAAATGCTTCTGTGGGCGAGTACAAGTACGAAAAATCCTTTATACTCTGATACAATGTACGTCGATCCGCTTATCGCACCTGAAACGATCTCGACACAACCGATCGAAACCATCGAGGCATACCGGGATCATGGAAATCCGGCACTTCGTATTGACACAACCGCTGCATCAGCTCCGGAAGTGTTTGACTCTCTTGCCCGTGTCGACATAAACATTGATTCAATCACCGCACAGCTCGAACATGAAGGAGTCGAAAAGTTTTCGGTATCCTATGATAAACTCATTACCGCTTTGGAAAAAAAATGCAGCGGTAAATGAACATTCCAATTGTACAAACGTATGAAAGACATCTTTTTTTAATTTCAGCAGGAGTTCTCATCCTGACTTCGTAAATGTCAGCTTTTTTCATGGGTATTTTTACTTCGTGATTTCATTGCATCAGCTGTCGCATTCTGGATTGCCAGAACAACAGCACGTGAGAAAGTTCAATAATGCTATATCTGACATGGTGAGAAAAGTGTAACAGACAATATTTCAAACCCATACCGCCAGAACTGCCATGACTGAGAAACCTGCAACGGTCAAAAGCCATTTGAGCCTCCGGTCCCCCGCTTCGGGTTCGTGAAATTCAGTGTCGATTATGTCTACTGAAGCAATATATAGAAATGTCCCCGCACCAATAGAATCGAAGACAGCTTCGAACCATATACCTATACTTTTTGAAAGCAGTGCACCAGTGATAGTCGCTAAAAGGATGCCTGCAGGTACCATAACGGCAAAAAAGGTAAGCCATCCACAGGCTTGCTTCCAGGAAAATCCAGCACGTTTATACCCGACACCAAGTGCAAAACCGGCAAACAACTTATGGGCAATGATCGAGAAAAACACAAGTGTAATCCCACTCAACGTCTGCTGTGCCCCAAGGGTCAGACCCAGTATCAGCGAATGTAGTGAAAGTACAACCAGCAGAATTAACGCATTAGTATGTTTGACATCCAAAAACAGGGATGGCGGGATCTCATGCAACGATCCGATGTGCACATCACCTGCCCTGATTTGATGGTGATCCCCGATAATGACTTTCTCAATAAGAAGCATGAATAAAAATGAGACACCTGTAAGAAACAATGCAAGAGGATACTGCATTCCGGGTGCAGCCAACCGCAATCCGTCAATACCGCTCCCCAGCAGGTGGATCAGGCCGACGCCGCCAAGCACACCTGCTGCGAAGGTGTTTCCCAACGCCATGAATCGTCCCCCCTGATGTAGGGGCTGAATGATCCAGGGTAAACTTCCACCGATAAAACCGATGATAAAAATCGCCAGCGCCAGAAGTAGTTTGACAAGTTCGGGGTTCATGCATATTCTTGAATATAAAAATTACAGGTAAAGGTGAAACACGGCATCCGATTGAATTTAAAAATGGGAAAAAAGTAACTCTGGATATTTCATCAACTGAAACGCTCATTCTTCCTCTTTACACGGCGGTCCAACCGGTTCTTCCAGTGACGGCTCGACCCAGTTTCTCCCATCTTGCGCGATCAGAGCGACGGCTTCCTCGGGCCCCCATGTGCCGGAGACATAATTAGGGAATGCCTGAGGAGGGTCTGCTTCCCAGTTTTGTAATACCGGCATGACAACCGACCAGGCAATTTCAACCTGATCAAATCGTTTGAAAAGTGTCGCATCATTTATGATAATATCATACAGAAGTGTTTCATAGGCATCAGGGGGCGTCGAGTGGAATGATTCACAATAATCAAAATGCATCGATACAGGCGTTAACCTCACCGGATAGCCTGGCCGTTTAGCCTGAAACATAAACATAATGGCCTCATTTGGCTGAATCCTGATAATCAACCGGTTTGGTTGCCAGCTTGTGACTGCAGAGGTTGGAAATGACTGATGTGGTACGGGGCGAAATTGAATAACCACCTGCGATACTCTTTCGGATAAACGTTTTCCTGTACGTAAATAAAAGGGAACATCCTGCCAGCGCCAGTTATCTATGTGCAGTTTAAGGGCTGCGAATGTTTCAGCGGAAGATTGCGGGGATACACCTGGTTCTTCACGGTAACGGGGGACCTGTTTGCCCTCGATCCACCCCCTGCCATATTGTCCGCGCGCGCTGAATTGACTGATCTTATCAATGGGTAAGGGACGTATTGCCTGAAGAACATCCACCTCTTTCCCTCTGATCTCATCAGCATCAAAGGATACCGGCGGTTCCATGGCAATGAAACACAATATCTGCATCAAGTGATTCTGAACCATATCCCGGAGTGCACCGGCATGCTCATAATAGGCACCCCGATGTTCCACACCGACCTGCTCGGCTACCGTTATCTGGACATGATCCACGTAGCGACGGTCCCAGAGCGGTTCATAGAGTACGTTTGCAAACCGGAACGCAAGGATATTCTGAACCGTCTCCTTTCCCAGATAATGATCGATGCGAAAAATCTGGTTTTCGTTGAAATAGGATGCAAGAAGGTGGTTCAATTCACGGGCAGAGTTAAGATCACGACCAAAGGGCTTTTCTACCACAATGCGGGCAGGGCTGCTGGCCCGGCTTAACCCGGAATGCCCAAGCCCTTCAACAATTCTGCCGACGATACCTGGTGGTACTGCCAGATAAAAGGCACGTTCAGTGCTGGTTCCCAGCAGTTTTTCATTTTCGCTTAGCTCTGTCACCAGTTGCTGATAGGCATTTGTATCATTGAAATTTACCGAAAGATATTTTAATTTCGCAGCAAGAACATTCCAGTCATGCATGTTGACATGAGAACAAAATGTCCGGACACCATCGAGTAAGCGTTCCCTGAACGATTCATCGCTTAACGTTTTGGCATCCACACCGATTATCACCAGCGATTCCGGGAGCATATTCTTCAAATACAGGTTATAAAGCGCTGGAGCGATTTTCCTCCATGTCAAATCTCCGGCGGCTCCGAAAATAACCATCTGTAATGCATGAAGCGTATTGCCTTTAGACATTGTATCACCCGGTTTTAAAAATCCTCAAACAATTCCCTGATTAGTGAGCAACATTCACGCCTGAAATTGATAATAATCTCTTTATCACAGCAGACTACTGTGAGCGCATTAAGAAACAAAAGGATGGACGTCGCAACCACCCTTTTGTGTTTTTTTTTAATTAGTTATCTTTAATCAATTATCCCGGGTATTCAGATAACAACCTGCTATATCCCAGGGTAACCTTCCGGAAAACTATTTCGCTGAAGCTTCCGCTAATTCTGCAGTGTTTTTAGTGGTTCCAGTGTTTTTATCTGTTTTGTTATGGCTGCCACCGATATCTTTGATAACGCGTGCTGCAAAGTACTTGTTATAAAAATCGATGATGAATCTCATGTTGAAGACAACGAAACTTAAAGTGAAGATGTTCTCATTAGAAGATTTTTTTACCTTTTGGGCGTTCCCCTCGAAGACTCGGGGCGGCCCTCCGCCAGGCTCCACTTCGTTGCGGTATTTTCTGCCCTGCGGTGGAGGAACCACCTGGGTCAGAAAATACTGATACCCTTCATTGCCATTACGGGTAGCACCTTCTGTCCTGCCTAACGCAGTTTAGAGTGTGACAATTGATGACTAAAGAGTATCTTTTTGAATAGATTTACACACATGTTGCTGGGCATACTATTATTGGTATCAGGAGCCCTATTGTGGGGTTGATAGAATAAGGGGCGAGATTCGGGTTTTCGAGGGGCGAAGGAAGAATAAAGGTTAAGGTTGAGGTCGGACGAGGAGCGAGAGTCGAGGGAAAGAGGTGAGTTGAGGGGACATTTTCCAACTGAGACTGAAAAAATCGCTCGGTATTCGGCCATTCCTGAAAGCTTCAATTTTTTTACCTGAATCCATAATATTGCCACAATAAAACATCTTTGCATTTTTGATTCGATTTTTATATAGAACCGGAAATGCACAATTTCAGACTTATTCTCAATTAGTTTAATTTACGACTCCCTATTATATTACCCAACGTCGATTTTTTTCACACCTGAAATTTGCACTCATTAGATTTTTTTGAAAACAATTACTATTTTGATGATTATGAATGTTGCTCATAAAACTGTTGGTTATGGTTATTATGTAATTGTTTTACTATTGAAAGTAGATAACTATTATATGAGTGGGAAATTGATTACCACGATAGGCCGTTTTTTTTACCAAATACATATACATTAATAATACCAATGGTACAGCACATAACATATATAGAAGATTGAAAGTCAATTAAAAAATACTATCCTCTGCAGACCTAAATTTACAAGTGTTTTTTACTTGTCTTTCCTCGTTACACTTCGTTATTAAAGCTGCTTGAAGGCAACGACGCGTTTTTTTCGTTCGGTTCGAAATACTACCTGAATAGTGCATCATCACCATTATTCTTCCGTCGGCTCGTTAGTCGTTGGTATGCTTCACGGATTAACACTATCCAGGGGCAATCCTGTTCTATGAGTGAAAATTCATCTGGCGCTATCAAAATAGTCGGGCAGGATAATATTGTCACGAACGTCACGGCCCATGAATAAGTCGCTGATGAACCTGATCCCCATTGTCCATGTGATCAGATTGCGAAATGCCAGACCGAAGGTGGTTTGTGGTGCGAAAGAAGAAGCGAATCGTGCCGCACTTCTATGTTTACGTTGCAAAAATGGAGTCATCAGGCTTTCGAATCTGTTAAAAGCGGTTGCATAGTCTCCGTTTGACCTGGATAGTTCGCCGGCAAGCACGTATGCTTCAGCCATTGCAAGTCCGCAACCTTCACCTGCCATTAAAGATACGCACGCAGCCGCATCCCCGATCAAAGCTGTTCGGCCGCTTGTCCATTGGTTCATTCTAATCTGGGTTACTCTGTCGAAGTATATGTTCCTGACATCGCGCATTGCATCGATAATGCGAGGACATTCCCAGCCTGAATCCCCAAAAATTCTTGCGATGGAAGACCTGACTTCATTATCGCCGATGGGATAGGACGATGGCAGGAACCGGTCATGGAAGACAAACAGGAATAACGTCATATCATCGTGCATGGCAAAGCGGGATACCTGCCTTCCTGGTACAGCATAGTTTACATACACCAGGTCATCACGGGGATGATACCCCTTCACTTCGAATGCCGCAACGCTATACTTCAGTGAAAACTCACAGTGCAGATCGGGCCCAAACATTAATTCCCGAACGCGGGAGTGCAGTCCATCTGCGCCGACAACCAGATCGGCTTTCAACGGCGGAGCATGTTCAAAATCCACATCAAGGAAACCCTCCTTCTCCTCAATGCGGGAGATCGAATCGCCGAATATGTATTTTACATTTCCCTCAAGAGCACGATAAATAGCAATTGCCAGATCGGACCTGCGCAGGCTGGTAAAGCGACCATTGGTAAGACGGCTGAATACATCAGCAGAAAACCCGCCGCATTTACGGGCTTTTTTATTAACGAAACGGACTTCCTTGACCTGATATCCCATCTCGAGAATCGTTGGAATCAACCCCATCTTTTCTGCAACATCGTAGCCGATACCCCAAAAGTCTATTATATAGCCACCAGTCCGCACGGAAGGTGCCTTTTCGACAAGGACTACATCATGACCAGTCTTCAACAGCCAATATGCAAGCGTGGGCCCGGCGATTCCGATTCCATTAATGACGATCCGCATGATATTTCCAGCTAAATAATACCAGAAATCCAGAAATCTATAATGTTTTCCGGGAAAAAGTTGTGAGAGTAATTACCCTTACTTGAGCGAATTAAATGCCATTCGGTTCGTGATAAACTTTGTATAGTGCAACAACAGATTGGGATGGAAACGGTCCATATGCTGAATTTAAACACGATGGAATTAGATTCGCAATGTATGAGCGAGAAAAACTACCTGAATTGCTCGGTCAAAACCCATCATTCCCTGAAGGAATTAATGGTACTTTTGAACTGGCAATAAATGTTGGTAAGCCTGAAAAGGTTGATGAAGTTTACAACAGGTTTATTAACGAAGGAGCGAAACCAATCTATGCTCCAAGAAATGAACCATGGAACATGCGATCATCTATGATAGCAGATCCGGAAGGAAATTTAATTGAAATAGGTTCGGATTTTTGGGAATAGCCACGGAACGGATTCGACAATGCAGCCCGTTCGGGCGGAGTACCGCCCTGCCCCATCCCCTTGACTCCCCTCTCATATATACCTATATTAATAGGCAGTTCAGAGTTCAAAGTTCAAAAGTTCAGAGGTTCAGGGTTCAGGAGTATGAGTGCTTTTATCGTATAGGAGGATTTAAATGAAGAGAAAAGGTATTTATAAACCAACTATTGAAGATGCTATAGAAATCGGAGGGATTGAAACATTACACCCCGGAGGTTTTGCTCTCACCAAAAGAACAGCGGAGCTCGCTGAATTAAAAAATGGATTAAAAATTCTTGATGTATCTAGCGGCCGGGGAACTCAATCTATTTTTTATTCAAAGGAATTTAATGTTGAAGTAACAGGCGTTGACATATCAGAAGAAATGGTAAAAACCGCCTCAATAAATGCGGAAAAAGCAGGGTTGAATAATAAAGTAAAGTTTCAAATCGGAGATTCACAATATTTACCATTTGAGAATAATCTATTTGATGTTGTAATCAATGAGTGTGCTGTAGGTATTCCGGATGACTCTCAAAAAGTTTTAAATGAAATGGTTCGTGTTGTAAAGCCCGGCGGTAAGATTTTAATTCATGAATCAACCTGGCATAAAAAATTATCCGCTGAAGAAAAAGATGAATTTTCTGAGCGATATGGCACAACTCCTTTAGAGATTACTGAATGGCTAGATATGTTAGAAAAAGCCGGTGTAAAAAAAATTATTTATGAATTTGAACAGTGGTCTAAGCCTGAAATGTTTTGGAAGATAAGAAAGGATCGCGATGTAAAACATTGGTTTTTCACAATGAGTATAACAGAAAAAATGAAAACAATGAAAAGAATATTTGCAAAATATGGATTAAAAGGCATTTTTACTATATTAAAAAATGAGAGAGTATTTTACAAAACAGTATTACAAGGCAAGTTAGGATATGCATTGTTTAAAGGAGAGAAATGATACTGCCTACGACCATCCATGGACTACGGCAAACTGGTTGATTAAAAGTGCGGTACTGCATATAACAGCGAATAGCCGGTTCCGGCGGAGTACCGCCTTCACCCAAATTGCCTCCGCGAGTACGCTCCGGCAACTTCGGCTACTCGCGGGACGTTATGTGAAATCCAAGTTGACGTGCGTACGATTGTAAAACGTTAGAATCCGGTGAGCTTTTCAATAACTCATCAGCAATTTCTTTTCTGATAGTTTTTATCTGATTAAAATTCTTTTTTTCTTTTGTTCGTAACTTGTTGCGAAGCGAATCGATCTGTTGCTTCTGTTGTTCATTTAAGTTGATACCTGACCAGACATTTTCTCTTGATTGCTGGTTGTTTCTATCCCGATGATTTTGTGCATTTGTAATGCAGGGGATCATCAACAGCAATAGTACGATAGAGGTAACTACTGAAATTTTCATAATTTTCTCCAATTATATTAAATGGTATGCTTACTATTTTTAATGGTAATATATTATGTCAAACTATACGTTTTTTTATCTCATCTACCATGTTCATCTCCGTTACCACCTTCTCCACCACCCCCATCACCATAAAGATAATGGGATACAAATTAAATACCATACCGGTAAAAAACTGTCAGGAAAATCAGGCATAGTACTTGTTTGACCCATATAAACAAACTATGGAGATATTTACATGCATGAAAAACGCGCATTTATCGGAATCGTTGGTCTAGGCGTAATGGGAAGAAATTTTGCTATTAACATTGCAGAACACGGAGCTGGAGTAGCAGGCTACGACAGGGACCCGGAAAGAGTGAAACTGTTTGAGATCGAGGCAGAAAATATTTCCGCTTCAGGATACGAATCCCTTTCACAAATGATCGATGCTCTCGATGTCCCACGAACGATATTACTGCTTGTACCTGCCGGTAAACCTGTCGATGCCGTTATAGCTGATCTTCTTCCCCATCTTGCACCACAGGATTGTATCATTGACGGAGGTAACTCACATTTTCGTGATACCGATCTTCGATGTACAATGCTTTCATCTAAAAACATACATTTTATTGGTATGGGGATATCGGGTGGAGAAAAAGGTGCGCGACATGGTCCCTGCATGATGCCCGGCGGCGATAGTTATGCATTTGAGCGTGTAAAACCCATTCTCGAAAAATGTGCTGCACGAGTTAACGGGGAACCATGTATTGCGTACTGTGGCCCAGGTTCAGCTGGTCACTATGTCAAAATGGTACACAACGGCATTGAATATGGAATATTACAGCTTATTGCAGAAACCTACGATCTTGCAAAACGCGGATTGGGTGTCGATGATGTGCGTCTTTCAGATATGTACCGGCAATGGAACAGTGCAGAATCAGAATCTTTTCTTATCGAAAATACAGCACTTATTTTCGGGTATATTGATCCCAGAACAAGATTCCATCTGATTGATTTGATTCTTGATGCAGCCAGGCAGAAAGGAACCGGTCGCTGGACTTCGCAGGATGCAATGGATCTGCAGGTACCCGTTCCGACAATCGATGCATCGGTAGCAGCACGAAATTTGTCGATGCATATAGACGGTCGTCTTCATGCATCAACCATATTCGGAGAAGCTCTTCGACTTGATGCGGATGAGGATACATTTCTGCGGACCTTACAGAATGCATATTTTGCAGCTTCACTGATAACCTATGGACAGGGAATACAGCTGCTTTCTGTCGCATCAGGAAAGTATACCTATGATTTCAATCCGGCAACCATCGTGAACATCTGGCGTGGCGGCTGCATTATAAGGGCACGCTTGCTTGAACATTTCCGGAACGCCTATGTTCGCACCTGCGATCTTGCCAATCCGCTTTTCGATCACGATGTGGCAGAATTACTTTGTCAAAGAATTGATGATCTGCGAACGGTGGTTGTCAAAGCATGCAACGCCGGGATTCCTGTTCCAGCCTTTTCATCCTGCCTTTGGTATTTCGATAGCCTGAGAAGCAAATGGCTTCCTGCAAATCTGATTCAGGCCCTCAGAGACGATTTTGGTTCACATACCTATGAACGTATAGATGATCGTGGCGTTTTTCATACGCAATGGGTTGGCGGATAAGTTGTAAATGTATTTTGACTCGTTAGAATTTCGATTCCCGAAAAACGCAACAATTGCGACACCATCAGAAATCTATCATATCTGTTATTTCACCAATAATCCGTCTCAGTTCAAAATATGCCATTTTCAATTTAAATTCAGTCTGAATTTTTAGCAGTTGCGCCTGTCTTTTTCTTGTCTGCGCATCAAGAAGGTCAACTGAAGTTATTACTCCGGCTTCATACCGGACCTGTGCGAGACTGTAAGCAGTATCGGCCAGACGTACCTGAGGTTCTGCTTCAAGAAAAACAGTTTTGGCTGATCGGATATTATTTACAGCCTGATGAATTTCACGCTCCATATTCTGACGGGTGTTCTGAACATTTTCTTCAGCAGCATGATAGTTCAACTGTGCTTCCTTTACCGCATTCCGAAGCTCCAGGCCATTGAAAATGGTAATTACCAATTGTCCTCTGAGCGTGTAGTATCCCTGTAAAGTATTAATGTCGGGAATTATACCGTTTTTAAATCCACCCTGCGCATTAAAGCCTATTACCGGCCAGTACGCTGCTTTTGCGGCATTGTATTGTAAAAAGGTCGCCTGTTCCTTTTGTCTGGCAGTCTCCATGTCAGGAGATTTTTTTAATGCTATTTCAATGAGTGAGTCTGCATTGAGAGATATAACCGGTACCGAAAAATCTCCCCGGGGTATCAGCGATATGCTGTCAGAAATAGTGAGCAGGTATTTTAACGTATACTCTGTATTCAACAGCTGATTGTTTATTTCTGTCAATGACGTTCCCGACTCCGCAATCCGTACCCTCACCTCCAGGATATCATAGGGAGTAGCACTTCCCGAAGCCACTAATCTTTTTGTAACGTCGAGGTGTTTGTTCAGCACCTCAATTTCATCTTTTTGAACATCAATATCCCTGTATAAAAAAAGGAGTCGGTAAAAAGCATCTATCGTTTGATAAATGAGATCAGATTTCATGGTGTGAAGACTGGTTTGCGATTGTTCATAGGCATTATGGGCAAGGGAAACTTCCGTTTTGCGCCGGCCAAAATCGATGACATTCTGAAATAGTTCACCATAAAAATTAAAATTATTCGGCGGTTGAAATGGAACTGGTCTTGTTCCGACCGGTATTGTGTTCACTGGTTCCATGCGTGCGTAGTTGACATGTCCAGTAATTTTCGGGAAATAGGCGCTACGGCTTTTTTCAATTGTCCGGGAAACCGATTCTGAAGAGATTTGTGCCTGTTTAATTAACGGGTGGGTACTGATCATTCTTTGCAAAGCGTCTTCAATGGTTATCGAATCGGTTTGAGAAACAGAATTCTCCGTAACAATCAGTACAACCATTATCATTAGAAAGAAAAGACGAGTGTATACGCTATTGGGCTGTTTCATCACCTTTTTCCTGAAAATTAGTTAATAGCGTACAAATTCAATACCATACATTTCTGCAAGAGTTTTTTATTCAATGCTCTCTGGTATCATGGAACATTCTTTGCATCACTGTCCCATTATTTTTCACCGATGGTATCAAACCCTCTCTAAAAATTAGCAATTGAAAAGGGACATACACTGTGTTTGGAAAAAGGATTACACTTTTCAACCTTTTTGGTTTTAACGTCCGGA
This sequence comes from Chitinispirillaceae bacterium, assembly GCA_050301235.1. Classification (GTDB taxonomy): domain Bacteria; phylum Fibrobacterota; class Chitinivibrionia; order Chitinivibrionales; family Chitinispirillaceae; genus JAFGIN01. The sequence goes on from JBNKZD010000008.1 coordinate 38,201, forward strand.
TAGATCTCAGCTGGGTTATTATCGCATTTCTCATTACCTGGTCACTTGCTTCAGGTGTTTTTCCGCGGTATTTACCCGACAGGCCGACCTGGGTTTATTGGCTGATGGGAGTATGTGGTGCTCTGGGGCTTTTTATATCGATCATTTTTCATGAACTCTGTCACTCTCTTATTGCACGAAGATTCGGTTTACCGATGGGTGGTATTACCCTTTTTGTATTTGGCGGAGTTGCGGAGATGAACGAAGAGCCCCCAAGCCCCAAAGCCGAATTTTTAATGGCAGCAGCAGGCCCATTGTCAAGTTTATTTCTTGGTTCAGTCTTTATATTCATTGATGCTGCCGGGGCTCGTGCAGATTGGCCAGGTACTGTTCGGCTGGTTCTGGGATATCTGGGGTTTATCAATCTTTTGCTGGCGATATTCAATCTCATTCCAGCATTTCCGCTTGATGGTGGCAGGATTCTCAGATCAGCACTCTGGCAATGGAAAAAAAATATCAGCTGGGCTACCCGTTTCTCTTCCCGGATAGGTGAACTTTTCGGTATTGCTCTTATCATACTGGGAATCGTTTCTTTCGTTACAGGAAATTTCATTTCGGGAATGTGGTGGGTACTTATCGGCTTTTTTCTCAGAAGTGCAGCACAGATGTCCTATCAGTCACTTCAGGTGCGCCGGTATCTTGAGGGTGAAAAAGTCGAACGTTTCATGAACACAACGGTCGTAACCGTCCCGCATGAAACAACGGTCAATTCCCTGGTGGAGAACTATATTTACCGTTACCATTATAACATGTTTCCTGTAAATGATAATCATACGCTGAAATGTATATCGATTCATGATGTCAAGGATGTGCCTCGTGAGGAATGGAGTAAGCATACTGTTGACGAATACTCCAGGTCCTGTTCACCAGACAATACGGTGTACACAGATGATGATGTTGCCAAACTGCTTTCAGCAATGAATCAGAATGGTAACAGCCGCTTTATGGTGATACGGCATGACGGGACTCTGGCAGGCATTATCACGCTTAAAGATCTGATGCGTTTTCTCTCATTAAAAATGGAACTTGATAGATGATCTATTATGTAAGATGATCATATTTAATGTGAAGCCTGCGCTCTTGGATACTGCGGTGTAGCACTGAACTCACTCCATAGTGCCAGGATAGTAATCGCCAAACCCGTTAAAAGCAGATTTACTGGTACGGTCAATACCGGTATAAATGAAGAAACGAAAAGCCATAAACCCAGGATTCCGTTTACATACCCCTGCCATTTATTATATGGTGTCCAGAAACCGAATATAGCCACAAAAATTCCAATAAAAATGAAATTTGATGAAGTCACCAGTCCTGCTGAGAAACTTGAAATTATTGACCAGACACCGATAACAACATTGACCCACGCTTGCCACATAGGACCTCCCTGTAGACTGTTTATTAAATATGCGGGTAGAGTCCGGTTGATATTATTGTTTTTTTTATACCAATCAAATTGTATTCTAACGACTCGCAGTACCATTTACATGTGACACTTAAAGGATTAACGAGACTACAGCCAATACCCCTCCGAAACTGAATGCAACCATTCCGCCGAATCCAGGGATCAGCGTATTGAAATAACTGTAAAGGAAACCGAATATCCGTATTGTCCTTTCGGTGCATTGAACAGCCAACAGGGGGATAAAAACGGTTGGATACTCCTTTTATTCATCCGTAAAAAAGCCTTGGTTCAATATTTGCTCATCTATATATTACGAAAAATATTTACCATATAGTAGTCTACTCACATATAACTTTTCAGTTTTAAACACCCTCCTGATTGAAAAACCCTATTCAGAAGGATAAAGATATGAATATAGTAAAACCCATTGGTCTTATAATAATGCTGTGTACATTCATATTTGCTGCAGAAACAAAGATTGATAAAAGCCAGGTACCTCAAGCCGTGCTTTCAGCATTTCAACGTGAATATCCCAAAGCAGAAATAACTGGTCTAATGAAGGAAACAAAGAACGGCACTACCTACTATGAGATTGAAAGTAAAGAAGGAAATAAAGAACGTACCATTATTTATACCAGTGATGGTACTGTTTATGAAAAAGAAGAAATTATACCCGAATCTGAACTTCCTGCAGCAGTTTCCGACTCAATAAAAACACACTATTCAGGAAAAATGGTTAAAAAAGTTGAGATGGTTACGAAAAAAGGTAAAAAACAGTATGAAATTTTTTTTGAAGATGGAACTGAAGCCGCACTGAGAGAGAATGGGAAACGAATCCATGAGCAAAAGGAAAAATCGGAATCGGACTGATTAATATGAATGTTTATGCATCTTCCCACCTTACGGGTGGGACCCGTAATTTAAGGTTCCAATCATGACTATAGAAAATATGAAAGCTGTCGAGATCAGGCCGGTTTCCATCGATGAGGCTTTGACACTGCTGAATACCTCCAGAACAGGTCTTTCCTCCGGGGATGTGCAGCAACGCCTTCAGCAATACGGCCCCAATGAACTCAGCGAAAAACATACAAGTGCAATCCAGCAGTTCCTTTCCTATTTCTGGGGAACTATCCCGCTTATGATACTTACCGCAGCTATACTTTCAATAATTCTGGGACACTATATCACTTTCGGCATTATTACCGTCCTGCTTTTAGTCAATGCATTTGTTGGTTTCCATGAAGAGCGGCAGGCAGGAGATGCTATTGCGGCATTAAAGAAACGACTGGCGGTACAGACAAATGTTAAGAGGGATAACGTATGGAATCGCATCAATGCCACGGGAATTGTTCCCGGGGATATTATTCGTCTGCGGTTGGGAAGTATCATTTCAGCAGATGCGAAATTGCTTGAGGGTGACCGGGTTCTTGTTGACGAGTCATCTCTTACCGGTGAATCGATGCCGGTTGAGCATACTCAGGGAGATATCGTCTATTCCGGTTCGATCCTCAAACAGGGCGAAATTGACGCAGTAGTTTTTGCCACCGGTCAGAACACCTTTTACGGGAAAACAGCTCAACTGGTGCAGTCAGCACAGACAAAGAGCCATCTTCAGAAAGCAATCATGAAAATGGCTGATTTTCTTCTGGTTATTGCAGTTATTCTTGCTGTAACGATCGTAACAATTACGGTTATCAGAGGTTCGCCCTTTCTGCATGTCCTTCAATTCGTGCTGGTGCTTGTGGTTGCAGCTGTTCCGGTAGCGATGCCTGCCGTATTATCAATCACTATGGCTCTTGGCGCAAGGAAGCTGGCTCAGAAAAAAGCGATCGTGACAAAACTCTCCTCGATCGAAGAAGTCGCAGGAGTAGATGTTTTATGTTCTGATAAGACTGGTACACTGACTCAGGCAAAACTGACTCCGGGTATCCCATTTACCATTGCAAATATCAGTCCTGATGAAGTGCTTCTTTGTGGCGCATTGTCATCACGTGAAGAGGATCAGGATCCTATTGACAATGCAATCTTCAGCGGCGTAAAGGACAAGGAAACACTGAAGTCATTCAGAGTGCTTCATTTTACCCCTTTTGATCCGGTCCATAAGCGCACCGAAGCATTAATAACCGGTGATGACAAAAAGAAGTTCAGAGTTTCAAAAGGTGCACCACAGGTTATCATGGCACTGGATACGGCGATATCCGATAAAAATGGTGCAGTGAATGCTATTTCAGAATTTGCAGTGAAAGGTTTTCGCTCTATTGGTGTTGCCAGAAGTGATACTGCTGGTATCTGGCATTTTATAGGCGTTATACCATTGTATGATCCGCTTCGTGAAGATACAAAAACAACGGTTGACACTGCAAAAAAACTTGGCCTGTCAATAAAAATGATTACCGGCGATCAGGCTGCTATCGGTAAAGAGATTGCCCGTCAGCTCGATATTGGGACCAACATCCTTAACGCATCAATTTTCGATGAGGCAAAGCCCCATCAGATTGGTATACTGGCAGATTTAATCGAAAACGCAGACGGTTTTGCACAGGTCTATCCTGAACATAAATATCACATTGTCGATGTGCTTCAAAAGAGGGGACATATTGTCGGTATGACCGGTGATGGTGTCAATGATGCTCCTGCGCTGAAAAAAGCTGATGCTGGAATCGCTGTATCAGGTGCCACTGATGCAGCCCGTTCTGCTGCAAGTATCGCACTTCTTAATCCCGGGCTTTCTGTCATTATTGACGCTATACGGGAAAGCAGGCGGATATTCGAGCGAATGCTCAGTTATGCTGTTTATCGTATTGCAGAGACGATAGCGCTACTTGGATTTATTGCCATAATTACCCTGACTTTTAATATCTTTCCTGTAACCCCGATAATGATTGTCTTTCTGGCAATTTTAAACGACGGGTCCATACTGTCGATTGCCTATGACAATACCCATTCCGCATCACTGCCATTACGATGGAGAATGAGCTTTGTGATCGGATTATCAAGTGCCCTCGGACTGTATGCAGTTGCCCGGTCGATTGGCATATATTTCTTAAGCCTTGATCTACTCCACCTCGATTTAAACACGTTAAAAACAATGATCTATCTAAACCTTTCCGTTGGTGGAATATTGACACTCTATGCAGCCCGTACCAGAGGCCCATTCTGGTCGGTAGCTCCTGCAAAACCGCTTGTTATTATTACATTCAGCGCACAGATTATCGCTACATTTCTTGCTGTTTACGGTATATTGATGTCTCCGATTGGATGGCTGAATGCAGGGATAGTCTGGGGTTATAGCATTGTATTGTTCATTTTCCAGGACTTTGTCAAACTGGGAGCCCGCAGAATTTTCAGTGAGGAACAATCAGGTTATTTCGGAAAACACACTAAAGAACCTCGGTGATCTGCCGGAACGTTTTTTGCACTATTCCCAAAAATAAAATGACTGCAATCTTACTTTCAGATTGGATAAAAATATGATAATTAAAAAATGTTTATTACTTCTTCTTCTCACTTTCCCACATCAATTTCAAATTACTGCTCAGCCAGCCGACACCGTGGTCATTGACACATTCTCTTCATGTGTAAATGCATCGAAACTCCCATGTGGCTGGAAAGAGCGGCATCCTATGAGCAATATCGAAATCAATTCTGATTCAGGCAATTACTATCTTACTATCAAAACAAACAAAAAGGTGAAATCTATCGGTAAAGAAATTAACTTGAATCCCAATCAGTTCCCCGGACTGCACTGGAAATGGCGAATGCATGTTTTACCTGCAGGCGGGCAGGAAGACAAAAAGGGAAAAGATGACAGTGGTGGGGGAATTTATGTGATTTTCAAAGGGCAAGTACCCTTCAATAAGATATTGAAATATGTTTGGAGTGCAACGTTACCTCAAGGGACCCTCACATTCAGTCCCTATGATAAGAAAGTTGCAATTGTAGTCGTAGAGTCAGGTCCACAAAAACTCGACCGCTGGATAAGTGAGGAACGTAATGTACTGGAAGATTTTAAAAGGGCATTCAATGAAGAACCACCATCAGTAGAAGCGATTGCGCTCGAATCAGACTCTGATAATACTAAGTCAAGATCATGGGTTGATTTTGATGATCTTTATTTTACAAAAAACGAATAATCACCTGACGATCATCTTATTTTACAAATTACAACGTCGGGAGCAATTATCTTTTGGAAATCAACAACCTGTTCATCAGTAACAGGAATCGTATCCTTAAAGGAGTTATCAAGAAACTCTAGTTCATAATTTATCCGCTGAAGAAACACTCTGTTTACACCTCTGACAAGCTTTGCAATTTCCCCGGCAATCTCATTATCTATAAACCCTGAAGCACAGGGGATTCTTATTTCTGCCTTCTCCCCCATTGATCTGACAACATCGATTGATTCCATCAGACGCTCTTCACAACCAGTAACAGAGTATCCAAGTTCACTGTATCGTGATGGAACAGTTTTTACATCTAACGCGAGATAATCGATAGTTAATTCTTTAATTACTGCAGGGTTCAAACCATTTGTATCCAGTTTAACTTTTAAACCAAGTTTACGAAATGTTTCAACAACTTTTTTTAAATGGCAATGAAGTGTTGGTTCACCCCCACTGAGCACAACTCCATCTATCAAGCCGCTTCGCTTTTTCAGAAATGCAAGAATCTCATCAAATGATACCAGCGGAAGTTGTCTTTTTACGATCTGCGGGTTATGACACCAGGGACAACTAAGATTACACCCCTCAAAAAAAAGGACGGCTGAAACCGTCCCGGGGAAATCAACAAATGAATTCTTAAGCCATGCACAGATGCCTAAATTGTCGCCGGACATTCAATCTCCGCAACAGTTGCATCAACAACACCATGCTGCCTGTTAATAACAGGTGTCTCACTTGCAAAATTAAGTGTTTTACGCATCTTATACTCGCCCTTTTTACCAATATTCCAGTTCTGGACCGGGCGATAATACCCGACAATCCTGGCATACACTTCAGTTTCCTCACTGCAGGTCGGACACTTGAACTGCTCACCTTTGATATATCCATGATTCTGGCAAATAGAGAATACCGGTGAGAGAGTAAAATAAGGGATTTCATAATTGGTAGCAATTTTTTTGACCAGATTTTTGCACACTTCAGCATCGTCGATGGCTTCACCAATGAATGCATGGAATACCGTTCCACCGGTATAGAGCTTCTGTATATCATTCTGAAGATCGAGTGCTTCAAAAAGATCATCGGTGGCATTTACCGGTAACTGAGTTGAATTTGTATAGAATGGTTCATCTCCACCAGGAATGACCATACGTGAAAACTTAGCTCTGTCAATTTTCGCCAGACGGTGCGAAGTTCCCTCTCCTGGAGTAGCTTCAAGATTGAACAGATGCTTCGTCTCCTCCTGATACTGCACCAGTCGCTCACGCATATGAGTGAGCACCTCTTTAGCAAATGCCATCGCATCCGGGTCAGTAATATCTTTACCCATGAAGTTGAGTACCGATTCATTCATGCCGATGAGCCCGATTGTGGAGAAATGGTTGTTCCAGTGACGTAAATACCGCTGTGTATAGGGGAACAAACCCTGATCCATCAGACGGGAAATTACTTTACGTTTTGTCTCCAGGGAATCGCGGGCAAGATCCATAAAATGGTTTAGATGACTGAAATACTCCTCTTTTGTCGATGAAAGATAGCCGATTCTTGGGAGGTTGATTGTTACAACACCAATCGAACCGGTAAACTCATCAGAACCGAACAATCCCCCACCCCGCACACGCAACTCTCGCTTATCCAGTTGCAACCTGCAGCACATTGAACGTACATCGGATGGGTTAAGTGAAGAGTTTATGAAATTCTGGAAATAAGGGGTGCCATACTTTCCTGTCATTTTGAAAAGCAGCTTTGCATTCTCGCTGTCCCAGTTGAAATTCGGTGTGATATTATACGTAGGAATAGGATAAGAAAATCCTCTTCCTTCTGCATCACCCTCAATGAGTACTTCAAGGAATGCTTTATTGACAAGATCCATTTCAGCCTGATAGTCACCGTAGGTCGTTTCGAGTGGAACCCCGCCAATAACTGCTGGCTGATCTTTAAGGTCTTCAGGAACAACCCAGTCAAGGGTAATATTGGTAAACGGTGCCTGAGATCCCCAGCGTGATGGTGTATTTACACCAAAAACAAATGACTGGATTTGCTGCTTCAGTTCCTTATAGGACAAGTTATCGGCACGGACAAATGGTGCAAGGTAGGTATCAAATGATGAAAACGCCTGAGCGCCAGCCCATTCATTCTGAAGAATACCTAAAAAGTTTACCATCTGTTGAATAAGTGTCGAAAGATGACGCGGTGGAGCAGAAGTAATTTTCCCTTTCACCTTACCAAGCCCTTCAGCGATCAACTGACGAAGTGACCAGCCGGCGCAATAACCGGAGAACATCGAGAGGTCGTGAAGATGAAAGTCACCGTTACGATGAGCATTAGCGATATCATGCTCATAAATATTTTCCAGCCAGTAATTCGCTGTTATCGCACCACTATTATGGAGAATCAAACCACCAAGTGAGTAATTAACATTGGAATTTTCATGTACACGCCAGTCCTCCTGCTTGAGATACCCATCCATGGTTGATGTAATATCCAGAACCAGTTCGTGTGTACTGCGGAATCTCCGATGCTGCTCTCTATATAATATGTAGGCCTTCGCAACCCGGGCATGCCCCATCTCAATAAGGGTCTTTTCGACCAGATCCTGGATCTCTTCAACAGCTGGGATCGAATTTGGATGAAACTTTTTTCCCAGATTAGTCTCAACATCTTTCGCCAGTGAGAGCGCAAGTCCGAAATCATGCATCCCAACTGCTTCAGTCGCCTTGAAAATAGCATTAGCAATTTTGTAATTATCATAGGGAACAAGTTTTCCATCGCGCTTTCTAATCGTTGAAACCATTACACAACCCTCTCTTGGAATTGATTCGATTTGATCCAAGCCACCACTACCGGTGCTACTGTTTTGCAAATGAGTATACAATATATGCCTGATGATGTCAATATCTTGTAAGAATTTTATTAAAGATGCAGTTCAATCACTTAGACTTTTACTATAAAAGTGCTTTCTAATTCATTGAATTTAAACTAAGTAGGTAAATCAATCAACACGGTATTCAACTCATAAAAATCATCTTTTTTTATTCAAAAAAGTGCGCTCTTTTTTCCACATGCAAATGCATTTTAACTATTTTCAATGGTATACTTATCAAATTTTTTGATTAAAATCGGTTTTAAAGGCCAGAACAAAAAGAGATTAGTGAACATTGACATATTTAACTCCTGTCCTGTAAAAAATGATACTTATTATGAAAGATATTGAGAAAATCCGTCACCTTGTTGGTGAAATCTCTTCAGAACAACTTGTGCATGTTGATTGCGCAGTAACTGATGAACTTGGGGCATTTATGCCAATTGCCGGACAATGTTACTATGCGATAACTCCAGAACACACACACCCTGTATGGTCATTCATCGTTTCTTTTGACAGTAACTGCCGAACAAGAATCGGAACTACTATGTACGATTCAACGCCCTCGACAATTTTTGCTATGGAACCAGGCATCCCTCACCAGGAATTGCCATCAGAAACGGTATCCCGATATATAGCAGTAATGATCGATACAAGATATCTTCAGGAACAAATAGCTGTTTATAAGAAATCGATCGCTGAAATTCAGACGGCAATGATCTGCCCATCCAGTCAGCGCTTAATTGATGAGCTCAAGGAGTTCATGACCGAGTATGAGGAGGCTGCTCCGGGATACGAACAATTGCTCAAAGCATCAGCACTTAAAATCACCCACCTTATAATTCGCCAGTTCCTCGATTTAAATCATCCATCAAGCTTAATTATGCACAGGATGTCGGTAAACAAAGCACTGGAGTTTTTGAATGAACATTATGGTGAAAAAATCTCTATTAATGATTTAGCAAACGCAGCGAACTGCTCCACATCACATTTTTCCAGGATTTTTAAGGATGAAACCGGCATTGCTCCATCAGATTACATTATGAAAGTCAGGCTTGATTATGCAAAAAGGATGCTGCGTTCCGATGAAAAAACATTGACACAGATAGCATTGGATTGCGGTTTTAACAGCTCTTCCTATTTTTCACATTGTTTCTCCCATGCATTTAATGTATCTCCTTCAGACTTTAAAAAATCGCTTGAATTATCATAAAATTTAATGGTTATGATTGAATAGTGAAAGATCTGGTTTAAAAATGGTATGTATTTTATTGTTATCATGATCTTAAACCGTTCTTTCTCACAAAAGGGAGTTTCATTATGAACACTATCGATGAAGTCATCGAATTTACTAATCAGAATCCCGCCGCATGGGTTGCTACATCAGTTGATGGACAACCTCATGTTAGAGCTATGGCTATGTGGTTTGCAGATAAGACAGGATTCTATTTTCATACCGGAAGCCAGAAGAGACTTTATACCCAATTGAACAAAAACCCGAAAATCGAAGCCGGATTTATGCATCCGGGTGAGATGGGGTCAATGCAGATGGTGCGTATCACCGGCAGTATTGAAGTAATCAATGACCCGGTTCTTCAGAAAAAACTCTTTGAAGACCGCCCGTGGCTTAATGCTGTTTTTGCCGCATATCCGAATGACAAGATCTTCATGTTCAGGATCGCACACGGTGAAGCGCAATACTGGGATATGAGCCGCAATTGTCAGGAGAAGAATTTTCCGGCGATTACTTTTTGAAATTGAATCTTTACAGCGTTGTTATTATGTCAATTTTTTTAATCTGGACGCCCGAGGCGATTTGTTGTGGGTGAGCGGGTTTTGTGAAGCGTTTGACTTCTGTGAACCCACACCCAGAGCCATTGGGTTTCGTCGGAAGGTAGTTATCACAGGGTTTCTGTTAATCTGCTTCGCGGGTGGTAAGTCGCCTCTCTCCCCGCCCCTCTCTCCACTCGTGGAGAAAGGGAGTTTGCGAAGTTTGCATGCACGGGTAAAAGTGCACCTGATTTCATTACATGGAACCAGCCTGCTTCGATCCCGTATAACTTATTTATACCCATGAGGCCATAAAGCGTATATTATCCCTCCTCTTACTGCTCCCAAAACCGTCGCAGTTGAAACCCCCATAATTCTTCTATATTTCTTTCTTCGCTGCTTTTTTGTCGGATGATATTCTTCCATGTATTTATTGCAATCAGCTGCACAATTCTCATAAAATTCCAACTCATTATTCGTCATATCAAATGGTTGCTTATCTTTTATTTGCAGGTACTGTTGTAATGAAACATGGATCCACATTATCACAATCAAGAATAAACTCATCAAAATACTCAAATTCATTCTGGGTCATCTCTTTGACTTCTTTTTGAGCGACCTCTTTTAAAAACTTATCATCACACGGATTGAAATCATCAATATCTTTCTGATATTCAAAAAAGTATCTGAATTCACCATCCGTCATATCACCGATACTTTTTTCCTTAATAGTTGTAAGAAGGGTATCGTTTGTTGCAATTCCTTTTTTCGCATATGTTCCGCCTGTTATTACTCCTACTATCATAATTGGTACTAAAACCATATGCAATCTATGCAATCGCAAACCATTCACTCTACACATCATTTTGGTCATAAACACACCACAGTGTGCTCTGATACCCCGAACCATGCGTATCAATTGTGTCATCCAATATCGCAAAGATCCTATTTGCCTCGCTTTCATAATTATATCAATTTTTATTTTTCACTATCGAAAAACACATTACACCCCAAATCCGGATTATTTTTTGCAGCACAATAAACATTATCTCCCCAACAAAATCGACGATTCATTAAAAAACGTGCCAGCAATACACGCAGTCATACAACAGGCAAGTGTTGCAGCGACCAGCGCTCGAAACGCAATTTTGGATAAATCGCGAGTTCTCACCGGAACCAGTGCGGAAATTCCTCCAACAAATATCGCCATTGATGCCAGGTGAGCAAATCCGCACAATGCATAGGTAGTAATCACAATCGAACGTGAGTGATGAATAATGTTTGAGGATATTGCAGCGGCAAGATCCTGATACCCTGCTACTTCAGTAGCAATTATCCGTTCCCCGACAATTTTGCCCACGGTAAAAGCATCCTGCGGCGGTACTCCCATCATTAACGAGAACGGATAAAACAGATACCCGGCGATACCCTTTAATGTCCAGTCAATATTTACATGCATAAACTTGTTAATACTGCCACCTGCTCCACCAAGTACCATGTCAATTAGTGCGACAAGCCCCAGAACTGCAATTAATAACGCCGCGACACCGACGATCATTTTGACCCCATCCTGAGCCCCATTGATAATTGCTTCAAAGAGATTTGCTGGCTTCTCATAATGCGGTTTTATTGATACTCCGGCAGTTTCAGGTACTTGCTCTTCAGGAATAAGTAGTTTCGACATTACAATGCCAGCAGGTGCAGATAAAATCGATGCAGAGATCAGATGACCGGCAATTGTTGGAAACTGTGCTTTTAGTGTAAAGACATACAGAGCAAGTACATTTGAAGCTACCGTTGCCATTCCTGCGGTTAACATTGTGCACAGTTCCGAACGGGTCATTTTCGGAATATGAGGTTTTACTGTAAATGATGCTTCTACACCAACAAAGATATTTGATGCCGTGCATAGGGATTCTGCGCCAGATACTTTCATTAAGCGCGTAAAAATTTGTGCGAAAAAGCGTATCAAAAGTGGCATTACATTAAAAAAGTAAAGAACTGAAATCAGAGCTGAGAAAAAAATAATGGTGGGAAGACTCTGGAAAGCGAGTATAAATCCATGAGACCCCTCAAGTCCCGGAGGTATTGCAAGTGAACCGAAGACGAATTTGGTTCCGGCAGATGATGCATCAATGATTTTAAGCACAATATCATTCAACCATAGAAAGAGCTGCGATCCAACAGGAATCACGAAAATAAACACAGCGAAAACCATCTGTATCACTATGCCACTGATCACAAGCCTCCAGCTGGTTTTCTTTCGATTTGTAGAAAACAGCCACCCTATACCAATAAAGCCAAAAATTCCCAGAAAACTGATCACATTATACACTGCCAATCTCTCCTTCGATTCTTTTCTTAAACGGATTGATCCATCCCAATCCCGAAAGTGTTATCAATCGCTCAAGATCTTCAAATATAGGTCTGAAAAATAGCCACATAACGATCACGTATGTTGAAAGTACCGTTGTCACATCAACCCCAAGTCGTATCCAGCAAGAGTTTATACTTCTGTATACAGGAACATGGTGCATAAGTACTATCATTAGTAGTGCAGCACTACCGCACATTACAGGTGGCACCAGCGTTTTAAGATGTTGCACAGGATTGACCTCTCCATAACGGTAATTTAAAAACAAGCTTACAGGAAACATCAGCACCGATCGTATCAAAAGCGCAATACAGACCTGCAAAGGACCATACTGCGCACCAATAACAATAGCTATCACAACAGTTACAAGTGCTGCTATTCCCCAATATACCCGAAGAAGATTCAACCCTTTAGCAACCCAGAGCATCAGGGGGAAACCTGCAAATGTATAGAACAGTCCAACAGGAGCAAGATAAACAATATAGGGGATTGCACCAACCCACTGACTGCCATGCTTTAAAAATGATATAACAGCAATACCATCTGCAGCTGACATTGCAAGTATGATTGTGTAGGGTACTGTTGCAATCACCAGGGCTTGGGTAATCTTTAAAAACAGTGTTCCGGACCTTTTCGGTTCACCCTGAAGTCGCGAAAACAATGCTACACCTATATCATTAAAAATTATTCCGAAAGCAGTATTGACAACCATTATAGCACTGTAAGCGAAACCGTAAAACCCTAGTATTTTTTCTCCAAAACAGCTTCCAATGATAAGATAGTCTGTATTTACACTTGCATAATTGAGTATCTTGACTACAATATCCTTGAGACCGAATGCTACCACAGAAAAAGTTGAGCGTACATTAAATTTTTCTCTCAATGGTAACCTGGAAAAAATCGTACAGAGAAGGGACATCAGTGTATTGTAAATGACAATACTATACACAAGCGACCACACCCCCCAACCATTGAGAGCCATGAGAATACCAGTTGCTGACCCCGCAACTGCACTGATAACATCAATAAATGATAGCCGTGCAAACCTGAACTGCCGCTGCATCAGTCCACGTTGTATAACCGATGCACCACCTGTAAAGGCAGCAATTCCTCCGACACGAAGCAGTGGAATAATTGTGGTATCACCAGTAAAAAACGCAATCAATGGTGCACTGAAAAATACAAGCAAATAAAAAACAGTCCCAAAGAGGATACTCAGAAGAAACGACGAAAAGATCTCCTGATCTTCAAGGTTCTTTTTCTGAATAACGGCAAGCTTAAACCCGGCATCATTGATCAGGTTTATAAAACCAAGCACGACAGTCACATAGCGCATCATGCCGAAATCTGCCGGATTCAGCAGGTTGAGCAATAACAGATGGGTAATAAAGGTAAAGCCGTACCGCAGCACCTTGGAAATTGTGACAAAAACCCCGGATTTAGCCGCTTTTCGGGAAAATGAGCTACTGCTTTCCTGTTCTCTATTTTTTCTGGTGGTTTTTGAGGTGGTTTCCGTTTTCAATCAGAAGGACCAATCGCAGAAGTTGTGGAACATCAGTTAACTACAAAATGTTTCATTTTTTAAAATATATCCTGCTTTGAAGTTTTTTCAAATCTACACTTTAATCTATAGCTTCAAAAAATTTTGGGCGTTCCCCTTTGGGTCGGCTCTCCACCAGGCTACACTGGTCACTGAGCTCAATCGAAGTGCGGTCTTTTTTGCCCTGCGGTGGAAGTCACCTGGGTCAAAAAAGAGATGTGTGGATAATCGCTCTACATCATCCCATCTTCTGAATTCTCATCAACTCACGAAAACCTGATGCACTTACAGGGATCGATGCACCTGTTTTTAACACAGCTTTATAACTCTCTTTACCTGTGTTCTCAAGTTTGAGTAAATAGTTGATATTTAAAATGTAGGATCGATGCACTCTGCAGAACGTTGACTTATCAAGTATTGACTCAAGAAAAGACAGCCGGTCCTGTTTCAGATACATCTTTTCTTCGGTAATAATACTTACATAATCATCCTCAGATTTCAAACAGGTGATCTCATTTACCGGTACAATAAAAATTTCCGTTCCATCCTTGATAAGTATTCTGGAAATCGGTGCGGATTGGGTTTTCTGCTTATCGAGAAACGGCGTATAGTCTGTGGGTATTGTTCCTCTGGTTTTAAGATACTTGTCGATTGCTTTCTGAAGCCGCTCTTTTGTTACCGGCTTTAATACATAATCAATTGCAGAGGTTTCAAATGCACGAAGCGCATGCTCATCATAGGCGGTCACAAAGACAACCGGTGGTGCATTGTCACCCAGAAGTTCCAACACATCAAATCCGGAAAGCCGCGGCATATTGATATCAAGAAATAGCAGGTCCGGTTTATTCTGCTGAACCGCTGTGACCGTTTCAAAACCATCCTTACATACAGAAACAATGTCAATATCAGGAAATTCAGACAGTATCTGACGCAATAGTGAACGATTATGCTCTTCATCATCTGCAAAAATAACGCTAAGTGGCAACTGATGACCTCCTTTTCAGTAGGAACGTAATAGTAACTTTAAATTCATTGCCTTTGTTTTCAACAAGAAATGCAGCATCGGAACCAAACGCCGATGAGATCCGGCGGGATAGAGTGTCAAGCCCGGTGCCGCTTTTTTTGTGAGAAGGTGGCGGTACTGATCCGACACTGTTTGCAACTGATATAACCACCTGCTGATCGGTCTTTCCAGCATATATTACTATACTGCCACCCTGTTCCATTGAACCGATACCATGCTTGATTGCATTTTCTATCAATGGCTGAATGATAAACGGAAGTATCACAAATTCATTACACTGCTCATCGATATCATAGAGTATCGAAAATGAGTTATTTCGCCGCATTAGCTCGATATCACCATAATTTTTTGCATGTGTAATCTCTTCGGCAATGGTAACCCGTGTTTTTCTGCTGAACTGCACACTATACAAAAGGTACTCCGACAAAGCAGTCAATGCTGCACTTGTCTTCTGCGGTGACTGTGTGACTAATGACTGAAGCATCGACAGACTGTTAAACAGAAAGTGTGGATGAATCGTGTTTTTCAGTGCTTTCAATTCAGCCTCAGCCAGTGAGAGCTTATGCTGAAGAAGCTCTTCTGAAGCTATCCTGTGTTTTTCAATATACAGAACGATATAATGGATCAGAATGAAAATGATATCGACAGCAATCACCATGGGTAAAGCAAACGGGACTGCATGGTAGAAATCAACCAGGCCAAACAGTGAAGGAACAACTGAGATTGTCACGTTTGCGTACACATACCAGACCAGAAACCAGGCACCTGCCGACAGTGCACAGTAGATAGTCTGTACTGTTATCGTTTTGTAGAAATTGATCCATGTGGCAGGAAAAAACCTGCAGATAAATCTTCCGGACAATGACAGGATAAAATTAACAACCATCGCCGGAAGAATAAGCAGCAGCGATGAATGCAGCGGTAGCGCATTGACGCTTGAGTTTATATAGGCAATTGCACAACCCGCGATCACCCAGACCAGCAGCGCAGGGAGAAGAAACCTCCCTGACTTGTAAACCGACCCGGTATTCAATTGCGAACCTCAAAACCTGCAAGGGTGATAGAGCCTCTGATAACAAGCTTCGTTCCGGTTTGAGCAGCTGGTCGTGTACTGTCCTGGAACGATCCCAGAACCGGTGTTCCACGATAAGAAACACTCCAGGTGTCCGGTATTCTCATCTCCACACCACCAAGCAGCAGATTAACATCGAGTGTTATCTCACTCTGATCGGTAACAACATCTCTGAGATCAAGTTCACATCCGGAAAGAGTCAGGGCAACACTTCCACCTTTAAACTGTGAACTTGTACACTGGTACTCACCACCACTTAACACCAGCGAAATCGACAACTCATCATCACTGATCACCGATGCATCTTTAGCGAATGCCCGTTCCCGTAATCCGCCGCAGTCTCCACGGTGGTGATGGTGGTGGTGTGGCCAGAATATCGGACGCAGTATAATGTTTATGCCAACCAGAATTGGCAGTACAGGCCATAACTTTAAGATATCATAGTCAATATAATGAAGGTTTTTAGCAAGGAATGCACCTCCAACGACAATCCATACCGGTCCCCAGAAATAGCTGCGGTTTGAATGTGGATAGATCACCCGCATGATACCAAAGAATATCAAAAGTACCGGCCAGTAATCCGTAAGATTGATGTCCGGAAGAAATCCCATCGTTTTTAAAAGGAAAAAGACGCCGATAATTATGACTACCAGACCGGTAAAGAGCGAGCCTGAATGTCCCCAGTTACGATTACTCATGAAAAACTCCTTTATACTGTTCTACTGTTTTTTTCGTTTTCAACCTTTGCTTAAGCACGATTGAAATATACCACCATTATCAGCTGCTTAAAATGATAAATCGGTGAATGGGGGACATTTGTCGGTGAGCCTGGCATTTATTGATGATGGGGAGCCTCTAAATCACCGATGCTGCAGCCCTTAGAATCTTATATTTGCTGATCAAAGTGTCCTGCATGGCTTGTAGAGCCATCATTTTTGTAGCAAATAGAAAGAAGCAGAGGCCAACAAAATCCCTGGATTCATTATGTTTTTTTATCTCAGGATTCCATTACCGAATTCTCATCCTGGTAATCCATTAATCCCATAAATCCCGGTCCTGTTTTTTATTATTGTTCTCCGTTTTTTTCATTCTCTCTGGATCCCATGGTCCGACAGCCTCATTGTCTCATTGTCTTCTTTTAATATGGACTGACGCGGGTATGGGGAGTGCGAGTTCGGTGGTCCGGCACACGTCTGGTTTCCCCATACCCATGAAGATTGGTGGTCGCAGGTAGAAATGTGGTTGGGGCTTGAGTTATGAATTGGAAGGCAGCTTAAAATCATCTGATTTGCGTAAAAATAAAGAGCATGTGGAAAATGGGGATTATACTATCATGAGAACCTGAACTGAAGCATTGCACTGAGCGATTGCCGAAGTGTTCAGGTTACACTGGCATTTTAATTTCACACATATCTGTTAAGGGCACCCGTGCATGTAAAACAATTTGGTTCCTGCTACATTAAACCAACCACCTTTTTTATCAATAGGTTTTTCTTGTTCACCAGAACCTGTCAAGTCAATTATTTATACTTTCATTGAATCAGATCCATCACCAATATTAATTCTCAAATATGGCATAACGCGATTAATCTGATTTTAGCATTTAAAAGCAATTTTTCTTCAGATTCTATTTCAGGTTGATTATATTTAAATATCAAAAGCGGGCTTTGGTGTGGGAGGAATTGTGAAAAGAAGAAAATGGGCCATTTGTACATTAGAGGAAGAACTCTTTTTGACAAAAATGATTCAACGCCTGGATCATTATGTCTGGGCTGTTGCTGAAATAAGGAGAAAGAGACAGTTGTATGGCAAGTATTAATTATGCTGCGCGGGAAATAACTGTAAAAATAGTCTATTGGGGAATTACCGATGCGGATGCGTATAAAAGTTTGGAGGTGATATATAAAAAAGTTCCTCCTGAATTAAAATCAGATATGGTAAGGTTGCTCACGGAATCTTCTCCTACCTTATTTTTTGACTATATTCCAACAGAATTTAAGAAAATTAAAGGGTTTGCAACAAAATTCCAAGTATATACCTGTCCAACGCAGATTTACTTAAACGCAACAAGAAAATTAATTCTTCGTGGTATTGATGGTGTAGTGTTTGTTGTTGACAGTGGATCCGATAAGATTGACGAGAATGTTGAAAGCTTAGAGGTGCTTAAGGGAAATCTTGAAGAATATGGTTATAAAATAGAGAATATTCCAATAATTATACAATATAATAAACGAGATCTGCCGAATGCCCTTACTATTGAAGAATTGCAAAAACGCATTAACAAGTATAATCTACCTTGGTGTGAATCTGTTACCAATAAAGATGTCGGTATTTTTGACTCTATTAAGCTGATAGGTAAATTGGTCGTTGACTATCTTAACAAGAAGTATTCCTGGAAACAAGGGAATAAAAAGCCTACGTTTGCATTCTCACCTTTGGAACAGCAATCGATTGGTACTATGTTATTTACTACTATTACTAATAATTTAAATGATATTAGTAAAAAAGTCGGATCGCCTCAAGCTGGAATTAGGGCAGGTCTTCTTCAGCAAAAAATAGGCATTCACAATGCATATGTCCTCGACGAGAACTCTGAATGGAGCGAAATTATACAGCTACTGCAAAAGAATGGGCATTACTCTAAAAAACTCGAGCTGATCGAAATTCACGAAAGTAGAGTGATTGAACCAACGGAGGTAAGAATATTTATTTCTTCGACTTTTGTGGAATTCAATGCAGAGCGTGAGCTAATAATCGAATATGTTTTTCCTAAATTACGCAAGTATTTTAAGAATGTAGCGATAAATATTAAAGATTTAGAAAACATGGGTGAAAAAATGCCTTTGAATGATCAACATGCTGCAGAAATACTTATGCAGTGTCTTGATCACATTGATGAATCACGCCCTTTTTTTATCTGTTTTTTAGGGGAGCGATATGGAACGGTTCCCGATTCGAGGTTTATATCACAAGAATTTATAAAAAAATATGATTTATTTAAAATTTATAACGGCTGGTCTTTTACGCAGATAGAAGTAAACCATGCACTGCACTGTAACTTACGAAGTAAAAGTATGAATAATGTATGTAAACATGCTTTTTTTTATTTTCGCAATTCTAAAACTCTACCACCATTGGTAAAACTTTCGCATTTAAATGAAATTGAAAAAGAAAAGTTTGAGAAGACATATATTGAGACAAGTGAACGTAGAAGAAGTAATGTGAACAAATTTAAGAATGAAATTATAAAACACTTTGCTACCGATGCAAAAAAATATGTTCACCTGTATGATGCAGAATTTGACGAGCTTTTGATTGACAGCTGGGATAAAGACCTTAAAGGAATGTTTACACAAGCAAGTCTTAAGCCTCTTGGAGATCGTATTTTTAACGATTTGAAAACGTCCATTGAAAACGAGTATGCTGACCATATCAATATGGTTTCACATCAGGCGTCTCAAAATTCTAATCAATATTCAGATTCTGATTACCAGTGGGATTTTGTAAGTTCCAGACTCAAGAACCGTATAGTAAGAGAGCAGCTTCTTAATGTCCTGGTTAACTATTTTAATTCAAGTGACACTCGTATTTTTGGGTTGTTTGGGGATGGTGGCAGTGGCAAAAGTACGTTGCTCTGCCAAATAGGTAATTATTATAAAAACAAAGATAAAAAGGAAAAATGTAATGTAACCGTCATTTCATATTTTATTGGAGTTTCGAAAGATTCCAGTGATATTAATAGTGTACTTTTGAAAATATGTACAACTATAGTTGAGACGGTATTGCAAGGTAATCGAGACCTCGAGTTGCAAAAAGTGCATGTACAAATAACTGAAGTTAATAAAAAAATAGAACAAATAAAAGCAAATAGCTCCCTTACAGATGACCTAAAAAAGGAAAATAAAAAAGAATTGGAAATCGAGCTATTATATCTTAATGGACAATTGTATCAAATTAAACAAAAGTATTCTATTCCAATAGATTCGGTGCTACTTTATCGTAAGTTTAAAGAACTTGTTAGTTGGATTGACACAAAAACAATAATCATTATCGATGCAATAGACCAACTAGTCGAGAATGATACTTCATCGGTGCTAAAATGGTTACCGGTTCATCAAAATAGTAATGTGAAAATAGTAGTCAGTGCAATTGATGGTCCTGCAAGAATTGCTCTTGAGCAAACTAAGTGTATCTCATACACATTGACACCACTTTCGGGTGACGAAAGAGAGGCTGTATTTAATGATATTGTAGCAAGGAACAAAATAAATTATTCAGAAAAATTCAAGGACATTGTATTTTCATGCCCAGATTCGGGCAACCCTCTTTATTTACAACTGTTGTTAAATGAGATAAGGTTGTGTTCAAACCAACCGGATAAATTTGCAGCATTTCTTAAGTGCA
The DNA here is from genome assembly GCA_050301235.1 of Chitinispirillaceae bacterium. Classification (GTDB taxonomy): domain Bacteria; phylum Fibrobacterota; class Chitinivibrionia; order Chitinivibrionales; family Chitinispirillaceae; genus JAFGIN01. The sequence continues at coordinate 58,849 of JBNKZD010000008.1, forward strand.
TTCCGAAAACACTAACTGATATTTATATGCACACATTTACAAGGCTGGAAATACAATACGGAGAAGTTATAGTTAACCTTGTTTTTTCAGCAATTGCTTGCTCTCGATTTGGTTTAACAGAACAAGAAATATCTGAAATTGTAAAAGAAAATGAAAAATTTGGTAGACCACACTTAATACTAAACGATGCAAAGATACTCATTAGTAGACATAGCGATCTAATTCGTTTTTATCACCCAAGTTTTGGAAGAGCGGTAAAAAATAAGTATATGGGTACAGAAGATAGATTACAAAGCATGCATGGTTTACTTGCCAAGTATTTCAGTATTAAAAAAAATTATCATGCAATTGAAATAAAAAATAGTAATGGAGAGATAAATTTAGTTAATACTCCGAATATGCGACGTCTCATAGAATTACCATGGAACGCTATGAATGCTGGCGACCAGAAATTGATTAACGAACTTTTTGAAGATATTGAAATGTTTCAGGCAATTATTGTAGCTGGAATGTTAAATGATTTTATGCAATTTCACCAAAAATTCGCTGAAAACAAAACGATTACTACTACTGATCAGAATACTTTCAGCAGAATGTTTGTAAAATTCTGCAAGGAATTTGAAGGTTCTATTCTATTATTTAAGGATGTTCCGTTAGTAATAATTCAGCTTATTCTGAATTATTTAAACGAGATGCACCCGCTTCGAACAGCTGCTGAAAGTGTAGCTCAAAAAAAAGATTATTGCATTTTTAAGCATAATCAACCAACGGCAAACGACTTCTCACATCAGGTATATAGAAATGCAACAGGAACTATCAAAATTACTATTACTGCAGAAAAGATACGATATAAAAGTTCAAAATTGGAATTTGAAGTCGAGTATGGGTTGATGAACTTACTCAGCAAAATTTCATCAGTCGAAATAAGTGATGAGATTACTCAACCTGTTATATGTATCGAAGATAAAACTCGGCTAACATTAGATATCATTAACTTCAAGCTGGTTAAGCAATCCAATGAATTTCAATATTTCAAAGAGTTAAAATTTACTAGACAGGAACCTTATACAACTGTTTCTAGTGTTGAAACATCTGAAGAATTCTCACAAAAAATAGAGATTAAAAGATCTAAAATTGTTGATGTTTCACCAGATGGGAAGTTTCTTCTCTGGTTTGCTGGGTACCCCAAAAGATCGTATTATTTGTTAGACATACAAACAAGAAAGTCACGGTGTCTGGGTTTTGCTCTAGATAGTCGCTTTACTCCAGATGGTAATATCGCCGTTATGAACGCTCAATCGATATCAATATCCACGAGCTTAGGAATTAAATTAATAACGATTTCAAGATATAATAAAGCCCAGAATAAAGTGTATGCAACGTATGAGTTTTTTAAAATGAAAAATTATACCTCAAAAAGTAATGCAGTTGAAGGTGATCTTGAAAATGGGAGTATTACGTTTACTCCTGATGGGTTGCATATTATAGAAATGAATAAGGACAGTTTCGTTTACAATATTCCAATGCATTCGCATATTGGTAATGGCTGTTTGTTAACACAACACACACGACCACAGAAGGTGTATTGTGCACCAGATGGTAAAATGGGGTTAATTGTTGATAATTATAATTGTATTATGGCATTTGATTTTAAAACTAATGTGATGAGAGGCTTTATTCCAATGCCGTTTAACATCAAATTGCTGCAGGGAATTAGGCCTGACGGATCATTTTATTGTGTTGGTGAATCTGATGAATGGGTGTTTGTAACTTCACAAAGATTTTTAAATGCACCTATTAGAGCCACTGCTGTCAGAAGATATGTTATAAGCGAATCTCCAGATGCAATGTATGAATCTTTTTACAATTTTAACTGCCCAAATTGTAATCGGCGAAGCAGAATTCCTGATGAAAAAATTAGTGACATTAAAAATGTTATGCAAGATAAAAGATATGTTTTATCTCCAGCTGCTTATCCACCACTATCCATTGAGGCTTGGGAAGACCCTAATCTTAATGGGAAGTGTTGCGAATGTAATCAGCCAGTTGTTTACAATCCATTTTTGATAGACTCTTCAGATAAGGATAGCATATATACTAAGGACGCAGGTCAAAGGCAGAAAGAACCTGATGGCAGAATCGATAATTTCCACAAGCTACTGATGGCGAGGGGAAATTAGACGGACTATTCTCTCGGACCTAACAGATATTTTTACTACTAAAAAGTAAATGAGAATTCACACACTAAATACCTATGGATTCCAGCTCCACTCAGTAAAGTACGAGTGATCAGAAACTCATATTGATAATTCGAGACCCTGCACCTCTTTCTATTGCTGGATCCGGTTACTTCCCAAATTCATTTTTTATATGCGAGTATTCAAGCGTGCTAAGATTCATTTTCTCCATCAGTCTGGAAGCCTGGCGCCAGGTGGTATAATGAGATCCTTTTTCGGTCGGTGCAATGGATATCGCCTTTTTATACATCTCTGCAGCCTTTTCAATTTCTCTCTGAATGAGTAATACCTCTGCAACAGTTGCAGTTTTCCAGTAATCACC
>JBNKZD010000009.1:0-19068 GCA_050301235.1 Chitinispirillaceae bacterium
CGCTTCTCAACAAAGATGATAAGATGTTATACCGTTTCTATTCACGATGGTACTATCCGGTGATAAGAGAACTTGTCACCCTCACTGATTTCATTGCTGATCCGGCCTGGGTTGCCAGTCGCATCTCTCCACCAATAACAGCAGCAGAAGCTCAACACGCATTACGGGTACTTGAAAAATGTGGCCAGATAAGAAAAACCGAAACCGGATATGTACAGGATTCTCCGGTTGTAACAACTGGTAAAGAAGTTACTTCAGTCGCAGTTACAAACTACCACAAAGCCATGCTGCGTAAAGCACAGGAATCACTTGACAGATATTCCCATACTAAACGAAATATATCATCATTAACCTTCGCAGCATCAGAAATGATGTTTGAAAAAATTGTAAAAGAGATATACACACTTCAGCAACGAATAATTGATATGCTGAACGAAGATACTTCACCACAGGAAGTGTATCAAATGAACTTTCAGATTTTTCCCTGTACAGAGGACAAAAGAAAGAGGAATTAGCATGTTTCGATATCTTACCATTACAATATATTGCCTGATGGTCATACTGTGCTGTTCATCGGGGACAGATGTTGCCGTAACCCAGACAGGCAATCCTACAAAAATTTCACTCATTTTCAAAGCTGAAACAACACAAAATGTAATGAAAAAAGCCAAAGCGGCTACCTTTATTTCATCTCTTAAAATCCTTAATGCTTATATAGTCATTCAAAAAGTAGAAATGGAACCCTATGATGATGATGATGACCGTGTGCTTTTCAAGGGATCACAACCATACATAATAGATCTTCTTTCTGACACTGGTTCAATTTTTATCGATTCTGCCTTTGCAGATAGTGGAAACAGATATAAAGAATTCACGATTCACGTTGCTCCTGTTGATGAATCGGTAAGTTCAGTGAAATATCCTGATTCATTATTGAAAGCAAACAGCATTGTTATAAGAGGATATAGCAACAATGATTCACTTCAACCATTTGTTTTTACCAGTTCCATAGAAGACAAATTTTACTATGAGTCTGATTCCGTAATAACCATAACAGGAATTAAAATGACAAATATACTGGTATCATTTAAAATATACCAGTGGTTCATCAATACCCAGGGGGATTATCTTGATCCTGCTGATACAGATAATAATAAAACGATAGAAAATAACATTTTCGGATCGGTTTCTGTCCATGAACAGGAAGACACTGACGAAGATGACGAGAGCAATGATTAACATTCAAATCTGGAGGACATTGTGAAAAAGCTGATTCAATTTATTGTATGTTTCATTCTGTTAATTCAATACAGTAATGCGGCATTGAATATCAGTGGTAAAACCGTCTCCGAATCACAGAAGCCGATCGGCGGAGCGCTGATATCATTGGTTAATGCTGATTGCAGTACTGTAAGTAACCTGGACGGCACCTTCCAGCTGAAAGGTGCTAGTGCGATACAGAACCGCCAATATAGTATGACAACACGATTCAGATTTGCTGCACTTGGACATACTTTGCAATACTCGTTTTCCAATAATGATTTACCCTGTCTCATCAATATATTCACAACATCTGGAAAGCGTATTTTTAAAAAGGAAATTTTGCGACCAGAAGCAGGTACTATCAGACTTTCTACCCGCTTTTCTCAGGGACAATATCTTATACGACTGGAGACAAAAACACAACAGCGTATTTTTACATTGCAAAACATTAATAACACTCTGCGTCTGCAAGCACAATCACAGAGCTTAAAAACTGCTTCAATTGAAAAAAATGGAATGATAATTGTTGACACTATGGTGATACAATGTGCATCATTCACCACCCGCAGGATTGTAATTGATTCATACCAGAAAAATCTGGACACAATCATTCTTTCACCAATTTCAGTAAATAGTAATGATACTGCAAATGCGGATTCATTGTATTCACATGCAATGGCTTATTTCACCAATTCGGTCTGGGATAGTGCTTCAGCATATTTCAACTCATATATAAAAATATATCCGTCCGGAAAATCGATCGAAAGTGCCAGATACTACTATTCCCGTTGTCTTTATGAATCTGGAAATTATATTACAGCACGAAATGAGTTTTATCAATTTATTAAGGATTATTCTTCTGCTGTACTTATTGATTGGGCTCAGTATTATATCGGGCAGACCTGGTATGGTGAGAAAAACTATGACTCAGCCCGTGTATGGTTTTCAGCCGTTGTACAAAAGTATGGTGACAGCCTGAGCGGCGACGATGCACTTTACTTTATGGGCAGATGTGATTATGAACTTGGAAAATATAGTATAGCCATAAGTGAATTTAACGATCTGCTTGTTAAATACAGTACATCGAGTTACTGTGATGGCTCTGCATACCATTCAGCAATGTGTTTCTACAACCTCTCGTTATATGATTCTTCATATAATGCGTTTAATTCGTTCACAACCACCTATCCACAATCAATATTCTCCGATAATGCTTCTTATTATTCAGCAAAGAGTCTGTATCGTCTGAAAAGATATAGTGAAGCGATTACACATTTTAATTCATTTCTGACATCATTTCCCAATTCCAGTTATGCTTCAAATGCACTATTAGGTATCGCCGACTGCTGGTTTGAGCAGGGATCAGTGGATTCCAGCAACTATCTGAAAGCATTGAAAGAATACCAGTCCTGTCTGCTTACATGGCCTGGCGATGCCATCGCACCCAGTGCCACAGAGGGATCGGGAGAATGCTTTTATTTTATGAAACAATTTGACAGTGCACGTGTTTATCTTTCCAGGGTTGAAACGCTTTATCCTCAGAGTGTACAGGTACCTTCCTCTCTGTATTTTCTTGGCAGATGTGACATGAATGACAGCCTTTATACGGATGCTATCAAAAAGTTTGATACTGTTTTAAAAACCTATTCGGGTTCAATTAAAGCTGATAACTCATTGTATCAGAAAGCGCGATGCCAGTATTATCTTCATGATTACAATTCAGCATTGAACGGATTTACTACCTATCGAACCCAATATCCCAATGGCTCCTATTGCGATAATACCTATTACTATACGGTGAGGATTTACATTGCATTAAATGATTGTACACAGGCAAAAAAACAGCTTACTGAAATGCAGAATGGTTATCCGGGAAGCTTACAACTGCAATCAACACAGACCTTTTGCCAGACAAACTGTCCATAAAAAATGTTCTGTTCGGTCAGAAAGAATGTGAGTAAAATATGCGTAGATCAATATCCGGTCATAAAATAATAATTGTAACCTGCATCACTCTGTTTAGTATCATTGTAGGCGTAAAGCTATTATTACTTGACTATCAACCTGAACAGGTAATCCCCCGGGAAGGCTGGATTGTAACTGTAGCTATGGATGGTACCGGAGTGGGGGAAAATGTCACCTTCACCCATTTTCTTCCACCAACCGAACCTGGGCAGCAGATAGAAAATGAAAAGTTTAACGGTGATTTCAACAGATATTCTTCAGAGTCTCTGAATGGAAATAGTACAATTACTTATTCGTTTCACCAGCCATTGGGAAAAATAACCGCATCCTGTTCATTTACCGCCATTCCCCATGAAATTACCTATGTGCTTCCGGATTCTGTACCGTTACTTTCTGACCCTGACAATCGCACCAGGGAATATCTGAAACCGGAACCACTCATTCAAATCGATGCGCCGGAGATCGCGCAAAAAGCTGAAGAACTTGGTTTAACACAATCAGACAACAGTATCATAATTTTAAAAAAAATATTCAACTACTGCCATGATATAATTCAGAATGCCAGATTCTCAGGTGAAACAGATGCCGTACTTGCCTGTCGTCTTGGCGAAGCAAGTTGTAATGGAAAAAGCAGACTTATGGTTGCTTTGTGCCGACATATGGGGATACCGGCACGACTGGTTGGTGGGATAATATTACAGGGTAAAGAAAAAAAGACTACTCATCAGTGGGTTGAAGCAATGATTAATGGTAAATGGGTTACATTTTGTCCACTTAACGGATATTTCGCTAAAAAACCTTCCACATATATCACCACCTATCGCGGAGATTACGCTTTTTTCAGACATACCAAAAATATTAAATTCAATTACAAATTTACTCTGGAACCGGTTCTTATTCCCCGTGGGGAAAATTTTAACGCACATCATTTCCTTGATATATCAAGTGTCTGGCAGCTACTTGAACAATCGGGAATAAAACTCGCCACACTTGGTGCAATTCTGGTTATCCCCATAGGTGCACTGGTTACTATCATTTTTCGTAATGTAATGGGTGTACAGACATTCGGAACATTTCTTCCTGCACTTATTGCTTATGCATTTCTTGGCACGGGTTTATGGTGGGGAATGCTTATCTTTTTTACTATTATTGCCGGTGGTGCATTGCTTGATGTACTGGTGAGTAGGCTCAAACTGCTTCATACGCCACGTTTGACTGTTATAATGATTTTTGTTGTTGCTGCATTGTTAAGCTATGGCGTATGGGGTATTCGCCATGGAAATGCAATTATTGCACACTCTCTTTTCTTCCCACTGGCAATTCATACAATCACGATAGAACGATTCTTTATTATTGCGCAGGAGCGCGGATTGAAAAAGTCATTTATTGTTCTCGGCTGGTCGATGACTGTTGTGGCGTTTTGTTATATGGTAATGAGTTCTTTAATACTGCAAATGATTGTCGTTTTCTTCCCTGAAACATATTTACTCCTGCTTTCAGCAACTGTCTACCTTGGTCGCTGGACCGGACTGCGTGTCAGTGAGTTTTTCCGATTCCGTCATCTTATTTCAGCAAAAAATTCAGGAGCTGCATATGGCAATTGATGACGTTCTCAGTATGAATTGCCGAAATATCGATTACATCATGAGTTGTAATAAGCGGGAACATTTTGTTCTGGTTGATGATAAACTCACGACTAAATCAATTTTGAACAGGAATGGAATTGCTACAGCTGAGCTTATCGGATATGTTGATTCATTTTTTGGTATTGACGATTTTCTTGACACAGTTTTAAAAAGAACAAGTTTCGTCATCAAACCATCGCGTGGCTCAGGTGGCAGCGGAATTGTTGTTGTTAAACGGTGCTCAAAAGGGGTATGGTATTTGTCAGATGAAACGCCATGGGACAGAGAACAGCAAAGACAACACATACAGAATATACTTTATGGTACATTTTCACTTGATTCTACCGGGGATACAGCATTCGCAGAATCACTTATTCACCCACACCCTGATATGGCGTGTTATTCACAAACTGGCCTTCCCGACATTCGGGTAATTGTGTACCAGGGTAAACCGGTTGCATCGATGCTTCGTGTTGCAACACGCCTGTCTCATGGCAAAGCGAATCTCCATTCTGGCGGATTTGCGGTTGCAATTGATCTGGACAGTGGAATCACCGGGAGAGGATGGTATAAGCAGCATTTCATCATTAACCATCCGGAAACCAGTGTACCTTTACATGGCAACCAAATTCCATTCTGGATAGATACTTTGCGCATAGCAGAAAAATTGTTCGATTATTTTCCACTCGGATATATGGGAGTTGATTTCGCTATCGATACAGAGCTCGGGCCGTTGATACTTGAGCTGAACGCACGCCCGGGGCTTGAAATTCAAAATGTTATAGGAAAAGGCCTTAAATCAGTTTTGAAAAGAAGCATTGTATGAAAAAATGGATGACATATATAAAAGGATATATTCCACCTCTGATCATTCTATTTTTTTTATTGATTTCCAATCTTTTTACCAGAGTAAAATTGTTCAGGGATTACCTCTTCCCTGAACAGCAAATCACGGTCTCGGTGCTTAATGGCGATGAGTCAGAAAGTGATACCGGCGATGCTCAATTATCGTTTGATAAGTTTATCCCTGAAGAAGACAGTACACCGTGTGATAACCCGCTCTTTCTGGAGGGAAAATCATCATATCAGAGAGGTGATTATACCGGAGCGATTTCTAAATGGCAAAAATTAGCCGACAGCTCTCTTTGTAACCGGTCTCCGATTCACAATAAAATCGGTATTGCCTATCTCAAAACCGGTAACTTACGGGAAGCAGAACATTTCTTCACATTGGCAACAAGTGAAGATAACAGAAATGCGATTGCATGGTATAATCTTGGAGTGTGCCTGTCACGACGTGGACGTATTTCTCTGGCCCCGGATGCATATCAGCGGGCAGTAAAAATCAAGCCAGATCTGGATAAAGCACATTTCAATCTGGGAATAGTATTAATTAAGAAAAAAGAGTATCTCAAAGCGCGAAAACATCTCAGGGAAGCACTGGCCTGGGGCTCAAGTAAATCACTTTGCTGGTATAATATGGCGCTTGCATATCAACGTGAGGATTCTCTTGATCAGGCACTCGCCAACTATCGTGAATGCATCCGTTTTGATCCAGGACAGATAAAAGCTCGTCTGCGAATTGCTGAAATTTACAGTTATAGAAAATGTATAGAGTGTGCAGATTCGCTCATCACTGATGCAGCACGAATTGCATCAAACGATCCTGATATCCTGATGCATTGTGCTAAAATTGCAATCAGTATTAAAAAATATATGAAAGCATTGCAGTTTTTGAAGGATGCTGAAAAATCGGCTCCGGAAAATATAGAAATTGCATACCAGCGGGCACGCATTTATGGTCTTACTGGTAAAGATAAAAAGGCTCTGCAGCTATACAAATCCATTATTGCCAGAGATCCATCAAATCCTAGAGTGTATTACAATATCGGTGTCAATCTTATGGATCTTGGAATGGAAAAGGATGCTCTCGATGCTTATAGTCATTCACTGAAAATTGATCCGACTTACTGGAAATCAGCCTATAACATGGGTGTTTACTACTTAAAAAGTGATCAGCCGACCCAGGCCGTACCGTTCTTTGAAAAAGTTATTCAGGTTACACCTGATCGACCGCAAGTCCATTATAATCTTGGTATTGCATATTCCAGAGCTGGAAATATCAGAGGCGCACGTAAAGCATTCGCCCGTGCAGTTGAGATTGATTCCTCATATATCGAGGGACGGTATAATCTGGCTTTAACTTTTATGAAAGACGGAAATAGCGATTCGGCAATGGTACTTTTTCAATCAATCCTCAAATTCTCACCCAATCATGAAAAAACATTCTTCAATATTGGATTAATTTACAGGCGCAGTGGAGATAACAGATCTGCTGATTCCTGCTTTTACAAAGCGATTCAATGCAGAAATGGTAACTATCCTTCTGCATGGTACAACCGCGCATTATGTAAGAGAGATATGGGACAAACAGATAGTGCACTGTTCAGTGTAAAACAATCTGTAAACCGGAAATCGTCACGACCCGTATCGACAGATGCGTTATTGCTGTTGGCACGTTTGTATGATACACTTGGATACCGTGATAGTGCAAACCTGTTGCTCAGCCAGGCAGACAGCCTGTGCGGAAATAATCTTTCCGAACTCGATGAACTTGCTGACTTTTACACCCAAAGGGGCGACAACACCCATGCACGACAAATCTATCTGAAGCTTCTCAAAATAGATTCAACCGACGGCAAGATTCTGCTTGCAGCTGCCAAAATTGAAGAAAATATAGGTGATCCGCGTACTGCAGATACCCTTTTCAGACGGGCGCTCAAGCTTGACAGTGAAAATATCGAAATACTTAAAACATATTCCGATTTTTTGACAAATCAGAATCGACATGATGATGCACTTCGTGTCCTGCAGAATGCAGTTATGATATTACCCGGCGCAGCAAATTTTCGTAAAGAAATTGCTATAATTTACTGGAAAGAGAAGCGTATTCAGGACTATGAACGGGAATTGGAAAAAATAAAACGGTTGCAACTCAATGCACATGAATATGAATCGATTGGAAAAACACTGTTCCGGATCGGTGAATACAACAATTCTCTATGGTTTTTAACTCAGGCTGTTCACAAACAGCCAGATAATAAAGATACCGAATACTACCTGAATTTATGCAAAGAGAAAGCAGACACAAGCAGTATGAATGCAGTTCTTCAATGGAAAAATTTTATTAAACGATATCCTGAAAGTTATCAGGGATATTTCAGACTCGGTAAAGTATATATAAAACAGGATTCACTGAATACTGCAAAAATTTTCCTTATGAAAGCACTAACACTGGAAAACAACTCAGAAATCAAAGAGATACTTTCAATGATCTGTTCTCAAACCGAAGATACCTCATGCTTCAAAAATATGCCTAAAAATGTTAACAAAAAAAAGCCACTCTGATTTAAAAGGAAATAAATTGTATGAGTTTACGTAAAAGTAAAAATAAGAAAAAGTTAAGTACGACAGGTATTATTCCAATCTTTTGTCTCTTTTTTCTGACTGTTTTACTTAATGCTGTTTTAGCAGGAACAGAAAGTAAAGTGGATCTCAAAGGAAAATTCAGTTTGTTCTCCGGATATGAAAGTAATCTTTTTCGCAAACCTTCTATTATGTATCCTGACAGCAGTAATCCTGTTGAACATGATGGCTTTTATGGTGGTTCAGCAGATATTCAAGCATCAATAAAGATGAACCGCAGGAATCAGATATCACTTCAGATAGATGGTGATTATGCACCATATTTCAACCATAAACAGGCAACATCCGGACAATTCACTGCGACCCTTGATTACCGCTGTAATTTAACTAATATTTTGACATTTAATATTCAGCCTGCAGGTGGCTATACTTCCCGACTTGCAATTGATGAAAATTCTGATGGGGATGCCAATCTGTATAAATACCAGCATTATGGTATTAAATCAAAAATATATGTTGACCCATCAAAAGCTGTCTCTTTGAGGGGATACTATCAATTCAATTTTAATGATTATGAAGATTCTGTTATTACAAGTTCTTTTGATAACAATCAAAATGAAGCAGCTGTATCAATAATCTATAAAACAGGTAAAAATCTGAACAACGTTATATCATTGGATCTGTCATTTTTACATAAGCAATACACTACTCTTCACTCATACGAATATGATTCATCTATGAAAACCCGCATTGCTAAATCACCCCGTTCATATAACTATTTTACTGCTGAACTTGAGTATATGCATGATTTTGGTCCTGTTGAGTGGAAGATTGCTTACAGACCACGATATCGCATTGATTTGTATAAAGATTTTTACACCTATTCCGAAAGTCGAATCCGAAGTGGTATCGAAGGAAAACTGCCATCTAAAACAAAATATTCTCTTATTGGCGCATGGCGATATCGACACTACACAGTCCACACAGCCGAGCAACCGGGTCCTGACCCGTCAATAAATCCGGACCTGGTCATCAAATATTTTGATCTCTCCATAGAAGGGGAACAGAAGCTCAACAAAATAATCTCCCTGTTTACAGCATATCAGATTACACTGCGGAGAACCAATACCGGTGTCCTTTCTTTCAAGACTTATCGTAATTATACTGATAATATTGTAATGGGTGGCATTTCAGTCAAATGGTGAGATTTCAAATAGGCAAGGGTACGAGCAACGTACAGGGATACTACACACTTAGCGGACAATTGGTAATTACCATTTTCAATGGTCTGGAGCTTCGGACTGCTGTAAAGGAAGTACAGTTGAACCATCTTGCCGCTAAGAAAATGTTCAGAACACCCGTCAGAATACTGAGCGGCAGATTCATGAAGCGGTAACTAATATTCTATCAGCAAAAGCTGTTTTTCTTGAAGCCGAACCGCAGGTACGTCTGGCTGACACCGCTTACAGTCTCGCACAGATCCGATATAAAGCCGGAGTAATAACTTCGGTTGATCTTCTTGATGCGCAAACCAGGAAAAGACAGGCGCAACTGTTAAAGATACAGACTGAATACAAATTGAAAATGGACATATTTTCAACTGAAACGAATTATTGGTGAAATAACACAGACGACGAGTGTAAGAAATGCCAGCGCGCGAGCTGTTTCAAATGAATGGGTCCTGCTGTTGTGTATATAAACAATAAGGACAACTGCAAGTGTAATCAAAAACCACCTTACATAGTTAATAGGTAAGGTTAATAGTTAATAATAACACCTCTATTAACCTGAGTCATATCCATATTCCAAGAACTTTCTGTTATTGAGAAATCTTGGCCAATTTGAGTTAAATAGTGAAAACTCATTGGATGGCACAGTCGTTGCTTTGTTCCCAGGGTATAATGAAAGTTAAAGCAGTACATGTAAGTACTAACCAGATACATGTCTCACCAGAATTGCAGGAATAGTCACTATGAAAATCGTACTTGCAGGTTTAGGCAAAATGGGTTTAAATCTGGCATTGAATCTTAAAGATCACGGTCATCAGGTAGTTGGTTTCGAACTCTCCCAAAAGGCAAAGAATATCGCAAAGGATCATGATATTGCATGCTTTGACAATGCCGGTGAAATTGTCAAACAATTTGACTATCCAGCCGTTATCTGGATGATGGTTCCCGATGGTAAACCTGTTGATAATGTAATCGATATGTTCCTTCCCCACCTCGCAACAGGAAGCATTCTTATTGATGGCGGGAACTCCAATTACCACGATACACTACAAAGGGCTGAAAGACTGCAACATTCAGGAATTGAGCTGGTTGATATAGGTACAAGTGGAGGAATTAAGGGTGCCCGGGAAGGAATTTGTGCAATGGTGGGCGCCCGGAAACCAGTATTCGACCTACTCGAACCACTTTTAAAAGATATTTGCGTCCCCAATGGGTATCTTCACACCGGAGAACCAGGATCCGGTCATTTTACAAAGATGATTCATAATGGTATTGAATATGGCATGATGCAGGCTATAGGTGAAGGTTTTGAAATATTAAAAGAAAGCCGGTTCAATATTAACCTTTACAAAACAGCATCTGTATGGAACAATGGTTCGGTTATACGAAGCTGGTTGATGGAGCTTGCTGCTGATTCACTCAAAAAAGATCCATCTCTTGATAAGTTGAAAGGGGTGATTTACTCATCAGGTGAAGGGCTGTGGACTGTCCAGGAAGCACTCGAGCTGAAAGTGCCTGCACCGGTCATAACGGCATCACTTTTTGCGAGGTATCGCTCAGAAAAAGAGGACACATTTTCAGGCAAAATTGTGGCCGCATTACGAAACGGATTCGGTGGTCATAAAGTAGATAATGTTGTCTGATTGGAAAAAAAATAGAGGGTATATGAGTGTAAAAATAGAATCACCTTGCATAATGACCATTTTCGGTGGTACCGGAGATCTGGCGTATAGAAAGCTGTTTCCTGCCTTATACAACCTTTCCTGCGATAATTCGCTTCCCGACGACTTTTTCATTGTTGCGACAGGAAAGAAAACTCTGTCAGATGATGAGTTCAGGGAATCGGTCCGTGTATCCGTTTCCAGGTATTCGCGCTTTGAAATAAAAAAGGATACCTGGAATTCATTTGCCAAAAAAATTTACTACTTTCAGATGGAAATCAGAGATTTCTCGTCGTATATCTCGTTGAAAAGCAAACTGGAAAACCTTGATAAAACATACAATCTGAAAGGCAACATTTTATACTATCTATCGGTTGCCCCTTCATTTTTTGCAACAATCGCTTTTAATCTGAAAAAAAACGGGATGACTGAGAATAATGATTCATGGCAGAGGGTCATTATCGAAAAACCTTTTGGTCACAATTTGAAAACCGCAAGCGAACTCAATACGGTTCTTTCTGATGTGTTTCCTTCAGATTCTATTTTCAGAATAGACCACTATCTGGGAAAAGAGATGCTTCAAAACCTTCTTGTGATCCGGTTTGGCAACGCAATGTTTGAAAATATCTGGAATAGCCGTTATATTGAAAATATTCAGATAACAATTAGTGAAACACTTGGTGTTGAAACCCGTGCAGAATATTTTGATGCATCGGGAACATTGAAAGATATGTTTCAGAATCATCTGCTTCAGTTACTTGCACTTGTCGCTATGGAACCACCAGCTGTTCTTGATTCAAATGCTATAAGGAATGAAAAGATCAAGTTTCTTAAAAGTCTAAGCAGGATGTCCTCTGAAAAAGTATTGTCAGATGTAGTAAGAGGTCAATATGGCAGTGGTACATCCGATAATGATCAACTCCGTGCCTATCGGAATGAACCTGGGATCAACTCTGAGTCGAAAACCGAAACATTTGTTGCGATGAAATTGACTGCGGGAAATTTCCGATGGGGGAATATGCCTTTTTACCTCCGAAGTGGAAAAAGAATGGCTACCAGAATGACGACGATTATTATTGAATTCAAGTCATTACCCGATTTCCTCTATTTTAAGGAGTTCAAAGGGATGCAGCCTAATATTCTTGAAATACGTATTCAACCAGAGGAAAAAATATCATTCAGTTTCAATGCTAAAAAACCAGGAACCATGAATGAGATTAACACAGTAAAAATGAATTTCTGTCAGAACTGTACCTATGAAAACAATTCTCCTGAAAGTTATGAGCGCCTGATTGCTGATGCGCTGCGGAACGATCAGACCCTTTTTACAAGCTGGGAAGAAATTCAGGCATCCTGGGCTTTTATTGATTCTATTAATGATGCGTGGCAGGAAGAAGATACTGAGCTTTCTGATTACATTTCAGGAACATGGGGCCCCGCGAAAGCTGACAAGTTGTTGCAGAACAATGGACATCACTGGTGGAATTAATTTTTAACTGATACAATTTTTTTAAAAAGGAAAGGTCTAAAAATGAGTGGTTTAACAATCGTCATTGTTATCTTTTTAATTCTGTTTATTGCATTAATAACAATTCCCCGGCTGATAATGGCTTCAAAAACAGCTAAATTAAAGGGAAAACTCGCACCAACGCCACATAAACTATCCGAAAAACGGATAAAATCCGGGCAGAAAACAATACTCTATTTCTTTACACCCTCATGTGGCGCATGCAGGATGCTGGAGCCTGTAATTGACAAGTTAAAAAAGCACCACTCCGATGCAATTTATAAAATTGATGCATCCCGCAACAGCGATGCCGCAATGGCGTATGGTGTATTAGGAGTTCCGTTTGTTGTGTTTATCGAAAAGGCAAAAGTTGTCTCTGCGAAGGTGGGTGTGCAACCGGAGTCTGTTTTTACCATGTTTCTTCAGTCAAACAGTTAACAAGAAAAGCATACAAAATGAAATTTACTGCTGGGACATTGAGAAAGCCGGTGCAGATTTTTTCTGCTATTGCAATCGTCGTCGCACTTCAGACCGGGCAAGTAAGTATAGCCATACTGCTCATTGCGGGAATGGCAGCCGGAGTGCTATTCGGGAAGGTGTTTTGCCGCTGGTTCTGCCCGATGGGGCTGGTAATGGAAGCTATGATGAGCATGAGTCCGGATCAGAAAGCAAAATCATTGTATCAATATCATAAGCTGGGATGCCCGATTGCCTGGGTCAGTGGCTTACTGAACAGATTAAGCTTTTTTACAGTCGGTAAAAATCGCAAAAAAGAGTGTAAGGGATGTGGAGTTTGTGACAAAGCCTGCTATATTGCAACTCTGAATACATCATACAGCCTTTTCAAAAAAGAAGCAAAAAATCCAGCAGACAGTTACACCTGCTCGCGGTGCCTGGCTTGTGTTGACAGCTGTCCTACCGGTCATCTGAATTATTCTGTACGTAAAATAAAGGGATGATTTCTTCATTTTTCGCTACAGCGCGGTTCTCATTTTCCCGATTTTTTCCATCATCTTATTTGTCCTAAAGTTACATCACTGGTAAATAATAAAAGTACGGTCAAAATGCAAGTTCTTTTGGATTGAAGAGAACGGGAAATCGCGATGATAAGTAAACAATGAAAAAAGATACACAAGTGCAAAGTTCGAGTAGACAGCATGAAGATTGGTGAAGATGCACTCACTCTCCTCTCCACTCTCTCCGACTACATCAAAGACTACTGCATGTGGGGTAAAGTTCAAGGCACATGTCCCCTTTATTTGCATTATTATGAAGAAAAATTCTCAGCGAACGTAAAACCTCGTCACCCTTCTTCAGCCTCAATTCCAGCCAGCGGATTATGGTTGTGTACCCGATCTTTTACAATAAGTACAGTAAACGGTACTTTGAGTTCCTGATGAAACAGAACGTCATGACCTAGACACAAGCCCATTTCGACCACAAATGATGCATGGGTGTTAAGATAGTGTGCTTGGCCTGCGGGGTTGCATGAGACTGCATTGCCGGTTTTTTCGGGATTGATTTCGCACTCTTTTACTCCACCTGTTGTGCAGCGTGAAGAAACAACGCTGATACCTGCACTGGTAAGAATACCTCGAACCTTCCCGGCGGTTTTCTCCATACTGAAACAATACGCAAGCCCAACTGACGGGTATTTTTTCATTTTAATAAATTCAACCAGCTCAATGATCCGGGAGAGTTTTCCTGCTCTCCCGTTATCAACTAATGCTGATGCAGCAGAAAGGATCGATAAAGATTCACCGGTAGAGTATTTTTCGATTGAAAGGTCATGAAGACCAAAACAATCACTTCCCCTTTTTTTACAACTTTTGGCCTGACAATCCAGACAATCCATACGCTTTCTCTTTCATTATATGATGATTCACGGCCCATTTTGAGTAGAGAGATGAAAACGGTACCTGAATGAAAAATGCCAGAGCAACCATAAATACAACCATGCTGCTATCAGCACTGCTGCCAAGTAAAGGAACCGCGATTCCAAGTGCAAGGGCAAGATAACGAACCGATGTCCCATAGATTATTGCAATCCCCACAGGATATGAAAATCGTGCCACCAGTAACGTTCCGATACCGAAAAGAAGAATATAAAATATTCCCAGCGGCAGGAGGCCTTTTAAAACAAGGAGTGGATTTGCAATTAGCATTTTATTGGAATCGAGGGACATGATCAAAAATAAAACGATCAACAACCCGGTTGAACTGAGTCCCGAAAAAAACGGTTTTTTACTTTTGTAAAACTCCTGTCCTTTTTTGGCAATCAGTACTCGTCTTGTAATATCTCCAAGTATGAGAGGAATAACTATGACAAGAAGTATTCTTTGAAGAATAAACAATGGAGTCGCTTGAAGTAAATCACCGGCTATAAACGGTAAAATTACCGGAAGCCCCAGAATTACCACAACCAGACTTGATGCAATTATTGACAGTGCAACTTTCAGATTGCCCTTCGAGCGCTCTGTCCATGTTGCTGTCATACCACTTGTCGGAATTAATGATATCAAAAGCAGTCCAAGCGCCATATAGGGCTGATCGCGAAGAAGCGTTTTGCTCAATAAAAAAGCAATACCCGGAGAGATGATGTAATTGATAAAAAGGCTCAGTAAAACTGCTCCCTTATAATTTTTTATCTCGGCGATATCGCTTATTTTCAGATTGATAAACATCGGATATATCATAAGAAAAGAAGCACTGGCACATATTGCAAGATTGAACGGAATTCCGCCAAACAGATAGCTGTTCATCAAACCAAGAAGCATAACAATAAACAGTAACATCGTAAGATGTTTACTGACAAAAGAGGTTATTTTATTTAACATAGTGAACATCAACACCTCCGGATAGAAAAAAATGGAATGATCAAAAGTATTAAATGCATCGTAATTACCTTAAAGCAGCACCGGTGTGGAATCTTCTGTTATTGACAGAACAATCACCCACCGGCTTTACGATCAGATGGAATCGGCTTCTACATATTTTGCCAGTATATCCGAATCGGGCACTAAAAGGTATTCTTTTCCCTCATGCGAAATGGAGGTACCGGAATACGGTTTATAGATTACACGGTCCCCCACCTCGATCTGATCGGTTGCTTCAGGTGACATCGCAACGACCACACCATCCTGAGGCTTTTCACGTGCAGAGTCCGGAATGATTATTCCTCCTGGTGAAGTCTTCTCCCCGTTTATACTGTTATCAATCAATACATAATTTGCGACAGGCTGGATCCTTGTCATAGTACTAACTCCTTTATAATAGTATTATGTTGATATTATTGTTATCGTATGTTTAGAAGCTGGTTAAGTCGTACCATATCAGCACCAACCACCAGTGTTCCATTGATATCAGTCTGAGGTACCCCCATACTTCCGCTTCGGCTCATCAGTTCCTCTGATGCACGACTGTCCCGGCTTATATCAATCTCCGAAAAACGGAACCGGTGTTTACGCAGATAACTTTTGACCGTTGTACAGTGAGGACAGCTTGGCGTTGAATACACAGTAATTCTTAAAGGTGCAACCTCTGTCCCATCTTCCCGTCTCATTGGGACTTCATGAAGTAATGCATCATAGATCGCTTTGCTTTGTTTTCCCTCAAGACGCTTTCTCGGATGACCATTTTTGATCATCACGATTGTCGGGACACTGGTAATATTATATCCGGGATGAATATCCCTGACATCGTGTGCATTAACAGCTGCGATTGCAATCTCCCCATTTTCCGCTGCCAGCTCTTCAAGTGTGTGAAGTGCTGCCAGACTGTTTGAAGATTCACTGCTGTAAAAAAAGAGTAGATAAGTTGAGGTATGACTCTGATTGAACTTCTCAAGTTCTTCTTTGGTATGTATTTCATAGATAGCAGGCTTTTCACTCATGGTAAATAACTCCCCAATAGTACTACAGAAAAACTGCAACGACGGTTCACCCACCGCATTGTCCTACCGCTGAATATGCATGATTCATGCCAATGCCTGGTTAATAATCTGAATTGCTTTATTTGGATTATTTCAACGGATTTGGTTGTTTTTCAGATCAAATCCATCACTTTGATCTATTAACTTGTCTTTAACTTAGTATTAAGTTAAATTAACTACAGGCAGGGGGAACCCCAATGTCGTTACTTTAAGCGCTTTTTATGGCAAACATTGCAGTTATTCTTGCCAACGATTTCGAAGACAGTGAATACAGTAAACCTGCCAATGTATTTACAACTGCCGGTCATCAGCTAACCCTTATCGATCATTCCCGCGATGAAACCGTTCACGGAAAGAATAAATCCGCTTCAGCAAAAAATAGAACATGCATTCTCTGATGTAACTTGCACAATTTGATGCCTCTTTTTATTCCTGGGGGATATTCGACGGACAGACTTCATATCGATTCAACTGCAGTTTCTTTTATGGAGCAATTTTTCAAGAGTATTGAAAACCTTTACTGCTTTTTACAATCATCCATGAACATGGCATTGTCTGATGGTTGTATCTTTTCCCCCTGGTGTCGTGTATAGACCTGCGTAAATTCTGCTCCGAAAAGAAATATCTGAGCTGAGTAAAAAACCCAGAGCAGTATGAGAACAAGTGAACCGGCAGTTCCGAATGCAGAACCCACACCGACTTTTCCAAGATAAAATCCGATAAGAAATGTTCCGAGTACAAAAAGAACAGATGTGCCTAATGCTCCAGTTAAAACATTACGCCATTTTATTCGTGCGTCAGGTAGATATTTAAAAAGGATTGCAAAAAAAAGAAACATAAATAGAATGAAAAGAAGGTAGTATCCAATTCTTAAAAACAGATTCACTATACTACCAAAACCTACAAGAGAATGGCCTACGCTGTAAAGAACTGAAGTTGCAAAGAAGAAAATCAGAAAAAAAACAGCTGCGATTACTATCAGGGAAAATTCGACTATTCTTGACCAGACCATATACCAGACACTTTTTATTCCTCTGGGATTGGGTTTTAAGCCCCAGATAGTATTAAGAGCATCTTTCAGGGCTGCAACTACCACAGTGGCGGATATGACCAGAGTGGCAGATCCTAAAAGAGTGGCCCAGATGCTGCCACCACTTTTATTTGTATTACGTATTAAATTTTGAATTGTATGTGCTGCTACGGATCCTATCACATTGTTAAGATTATTATATAATGCACCTTCAGCAGCAGATTTACCGAGAACGATACTTACTATCCCGACGATAAGTACTGCGATCTGAGCGATTGAAAAAGTTGTTAAAAAAGCCAGTGCAGCGGCAAATACAGGGGCCTTGTCTTCGATAAATTCCTTATACGTCTTTGTCAGTAGCTGTAAATAAGTGTTGGCCATTTTTAAAAATTTTCTATACTTTCATCTCTTTTCTGATCACTAAATTTTATTCTTCCTCAGATGTATTTTTATTTTCCTGAACCGGAGTTCCGTTCTGTATATAATTGCGACCTGCATTAAGAGGGCTATACGGATAAGCACCATATCCAGGATAGAGCGATGTGCCCAAAGTACTGGTGTACAGGGGGTGATTCCAATAATAAGGCCAGCCATAATAGCAATGTATCTCCTGTCTTTTTGTCGTGAAACAGGTTGCTCAGTATCGATACCAGGACTTTTCCGGGTGTGCATAAATTATGCAATGAGTAGAATAACCCCAAGAATTACCGGTGTACTACCCACAGTAACAGTATTGATCCCCAAAATTCCGGTAAGTTTATTTCTCTCATAAGTCAGTCCAGGCATTTTTCTGGTTGTAATTAATGACGTGATTGCGGGTATAGCCGCCGCGAGCGCGAGTTTCGGCATCTTATTCAACCAGGCTAATGTCATAATTGCCAACATTGCGCAAATCAAAAAGGACCAGTATACAGTTATTCCAGGTTTAAATCCATCCGTGATTAAAATGTTTTTTCTTCCTGCTTTTGTGTTAGTATCAATAATAGTATTACATTTCAGATAGACTATTTTTGTTTGTCCTAATATTCCCAGTGTATCCGGATGACGCCCAAAAATAGCTGACATATAGCCTTTAGCCTGCTCAAGAGTGATATGCGGGGGAAGAATTGGAACATCCGGATCGCAGTGAGACGTTTTCTAACAGCTAAATTTGGGCCAGATTTAATTTGATTAGCGCAGCCATTACACTCTGGGGAAAAGCGGTATTTAAAATGATATGAGGAAATTCACTGACTATTTTGAGTGAGCGATTGAAGTAAGGTAATGATCGTAGACCTGGAGCAAGCTCCACCAAGCTTCACAGTGATTCTGGATTGGTGCATGTTTTGCGTCATTAAACTCTAATCTCACTCTATTAATCAAACAAAACTTTTTTCCTATTCATTCACGAAAAGTTGCAATTGCATGAAAAACATATCCGGGTGTAAATTT
>JBNKZD010000010.1:0-1994 GCA_050301235.1 Chitinispirillaceae bacterium
ATTCTATATTCAATATTTGCCAGCGCTCCGTAATCTCTGGTAAGCGTATTTTCACGATAGCCTCGTACGGAAAAGACACCTCCCAGAGTAAATTTTTCGGGTGGCAAAACTGCATCGTCGCTTAATCGCAGTGTTCCTTTTAATAAAATTTGACTATCCAGAGTTTCTAGTTGTCGCAAGTAGTGACCTTGAAAAAGCCAGGTAACAAAGCTGGCATCCGGAGCGTTGCCACTAACATCCATGGTAGCATCCAGGAGATCGATGCCGAAATTGACCGATGAATATAGAGCAATAACTTCTTTTTGTGATTTATAAATCCAGTCCTGTATCAAACTCAATGTAGTAATGCGATCTTCGGGCTGATCGGAACCAAATGCAAACTCTAGCCCGGAAAGTGTCGTTGAAGTTCTGATATGAGCCAGTCTCATCGCCAGCCCAAATTCCTGATTTGGAGTCCGGAATACCGGATGGCGAATCTCAATGTCGTAATTGTAGGTTTCGTTCCGGATATCAAGATCTCTGAAATTTTCATCAATAATATTGGATACGTTTTTGTTGAAACTGGCACTCAAGGTGGTATCCCAACGAGTAATAGGGATGCTGCCATAAAAACTATAAAAGATGTTTTCGTCTGTTTTGAAATTTAAAGTGTCGTCAAAACGCCAGCCAACATTAACCCCCAACGATTCGCCCATGCCGGTTAAATTGGAAGCTTCGGTGTAGAGTTCTGCACTGTACAATCCCACACTGGCAGGATTGTGGTTATTGATTTCAAATCCGCCGTCCCATCGATCTGTTTCCTGTACTTCAATTGATAATATTCCGGAGCCCAGTTCTGAACCGGGTTCAAGTGTTGCCTGAATGCTTTCGATATTGGAGTCCTGTTCCAGAATTTTAAAGTTTTCCTCAAGTTCGAAAATATTGAGTGGTTGCCGGATTCCCCTTTCAACTCGACTCAAAATATAATGGTCAGAAAGGTGTTTTGTTTTTAGAATCTGTGTTTTTTCAACGATGCCTTCTTGAATCTTAAAAACTATGATTCCACCTCCGATATCCTGATCCGGCAAAATGGCTCCGGAATTAATAAAACCATTGTTTACATAGTGACGGGTGATTTTGTCTTTTAACTCAATAAGCTCTTCGGTGTTAATCTTCCGATTGCTATAGGGTAGTGCTATTTGAGCCAGTTCATCATCAGAAAAAACGGTATTACCGTCAAACCGGTATTCTTTAACGTATACAGATAACTGAGTAGACAACCTGTCTGCTTTTACTGTCTCACCTGTATTTGGTTCCGGCAAAGTCTGAGCAGACTCGATGTCTTCTGTGTCGATTAGTTCAGAGTAATTCTGCAATGCATGAGAATAACTCAGCAGCAAAAAAACAGAACCTGCTATCAGAACAAGACGCACTTTCAACTCCATATTAATACAGTTCACTATTTTCTGCGGATAAACTGGTCAATAGCCAGATTTTTGAGACTGGTTAATCCGGAAGTATTTATTAGGTTGAACTGGTTTTTAACCACAGAGAACACGGAGCAGCAAAGCCGCAACCAAAGTCTGAAACGCTGAAACTGAGGATACGCCAGTAGCTCACGCAAAGCAACTGTGTCTTCATGCAAGTATATTTTTTGTGGTTAAATTTCTAGAGGATGGCTGTATTCCAACCCTTTCCAGAATTGGCATAGGACTATGAAAAAGTAATAAAATCTGAATTTATCTGCATGTCCCGAAAATCCCTGAACAACTTTCAGTAAAATTTATTTGCACCTGTATCTCTGAAAACACATGTTTCCATCTGTGAAAAAAAGATCCGGCACATACAAGAGACATAAGAAAAATATTTCGAAAAAAACTCATGTTTCAACCGCGCTTATACTGGTTGATCAAACGCCATTTCTGAAAAAAGCCCTTTCGAAGTGCAAGCGATTACGCAATGAGCTTAATAAGAAACAAAAGTTGCTGAGTGAATATGAGGACAAAGATGTAACT
>JBNKZD010000011.1:0-2992 GCA_050301235.1 Chitinispirillaceae bacterium
GAGTATGTTTCCCATCTTGATCTCGCTTTCTGTTAGAGCCTTCAGAAAGGAAATCATTGGTGAGATCATTGTCAAGAAAATGGCTGGTTTTGGGCTCTAAAAAAGTGCCCATCGTGGCGGGTTTTAAGGTGCCCGCCGACATGAAAAAGGGGCACCCCTGCTTATGCAAGCGTATTTTAAGAAACTAACAGGCTGCAATCCACCACCACCGGACGCCATACAATTTATTTTCAATTCAAATGAACCTTCAACCTAAAAACCGCAATAGATTGACGCGGATAACACGTAATCTGTTGCGCATAAAGGGTTTCAGCTCTTACGGTCTTATCACCTGTAGATAAAACCTTCAAGAGTTTCAACCCTTTCTGCATCAACATCTTACGGTTTTCCATCGCCACCTACTGCGGTTTTTAGGTTTAATGGAATGAGATGGTTTGCGAAAGGGGGAGATTTTTGTAAATGGCACTCAAAAGGTTTTTCTTTACGGTCCAAAAATAAAGCAACGAGCATATTTCAACCAGAGTATTCAATCTGCAAGTACGGCGTATTTGACTTTTTAAAGCACATGGTGCATCTCCAATAGGAATACATTAAAAAGAAACCGTCAACCCTGCTGTAGGCAGGATCCCATCCATTTCCCGTGGGGCTCTGGTTTTGTTATTAATCTCCCGCATCGCGATCGTGTGCGTTTGATTGAGGATATTCTGAACATCTACATAGGTACCAAGTGACAATCTTTTTCCAGTATAGATACAACTGTAACGGGCTGATATGAAGATGGTGGGATCAAACCGTTTGACAAACCATTCTGATCGTGGAGTAAGTGTATCAGTATTTGAATATGGTCGGCCGTCTGCAATAATCGATGTAAATGAAAAATGGTGATATTTTTTTAATTTTGCACTTAGAACCGTTTTCAAGGCAGCACGAATATCATTTTCATCATTATACCATTTTTTATCGGTAAATCGATTTTTTACTTTTCCTATTGAAAGTGCTAACCTGTATCTGAAATTTTTTTCAGTTTCATTGTGAAGGGAGACTTCAAGTCCCGCTGCCACTTTTTTACCATCAGCTTCAGCCACCCGTACTCGCCAATATCCATCATCACCCCACCATCCTGTATAAACACGCATAGTGTAGGGTTTTTTATAAGGGTATTCCTTATTGTAGAACTTTCCATATATCTCAGCGGAAAAGCAAACATTTCTCTTAAAATTCTTTTCATACAACAGTGAACTCTGCAAACAACGCTGAAGGGTAAAACCTGATACATCACAGTCAATATAAAACCACTGGGAATATTTCCGGAATATCGGAGGTTCCTGATAGGAATAAGCGCACTGCAACTTAAATATTCCGTTGTTTTCTTTATCATAAATACATCCAAGATAAGGTGCAACTCCAAAATCATCAATTGATGAAAAGTAATCACATCGTGCACCGGTTACCATTGTCACCCTGTTAAGCCTTAACTGTCCCTGGAAATAGCCGCCGGTTTCATATGTCCCTGGAACGGAGTCTCCAAAATCAAAAAACTCCGCCTTTTCGGTGCTTGTTACATCGATCCCCTTGACCCTCGCACCAGCTTCTATAATCATACAATCTGATAGTTTAAGGGATATTGATTCATTGAGTAAGAGATGAATTTTTTCTTTATAGGAATCTGCTATCAGATATGTCATAACAGTGTCCTTGTAGCCGACCAAATCCCTTCTAAACGACCTGACAACGTCATCTCCAAACTGCCCCAAAACAAATGTATCTTTCCAAATTGGCACTTTATAAGTAACAAAATTTTCCCAGACATATTCATTACTCTCAATACCCGCTGACAACGTAATCCTATTAATGATGTTATCTTTCGATACTATGTGGAACATTCCTCCACCAGCTTGAAACAGCTCCTTCTGAAAGTTCGCATCAGGATATTGTTTATCCCAGTTAGTTGTTGCCCGGGATTTATCGTAACTTACAACAGATACCAAACCAAGTGACTGATTGTCATTCAGAGTCGTGGTTCCCTTGAGAAGCAGGTCACCATATTGCGACCAGATACCTCTGGTGAACATCTCCAGTGGCTTCATATCCATCCACCGGCCATTAAACAGAAACGCAGGACTCTCCTGCCGGGTTTTCCCATGCAGCTGCAAACTCAGCCCGGAAATATTAAGATCAACCTGCCCCTTGAGCCGCTTATCTGGTATGTCCTTGAGATCGATTTCAATTACCGATGAGTTCCGTGGTGTAAATGATGGCTGCATCACCATGTTGATCCGAACCCGATCGACATTATCTGCGGTAATAAAACCGATTGCACCGGATGTCGTCTCGGATGCATAGTGGTTAATTGTTTCAAATTCAATCCCATCGATGATATAAAGGTTTTCCGTCGCATCTCCACCCCTGATATTGAGGCTGTTGTTATCGACTGTGTTCATGATAGTAACTGCCGGATGAAGTGATAATACCCGGTTTATATCATTTGCAGTCCCGGCGGTGTTAAGCAGCTCAGCAGCTTTAAATTCGGAGGATCTGGTCGAAAAAGCATCCTTCATTGATTTCTCCGGAGTGACAGTCAATCTGGGCAGTTCAGAAAGTGTATCGTACGTTTTTTTTACGGGTTTAGCACTGTGTGAAGATGTATTATTAAGCGTAGCGTCTGAGGTCTGTGCTGATTGTTGAGCCGTAATTTCCGAAATAAACAGGCATAACAAATACAGCAGGATGTTTTTCAGAAACATTTAATATCAGTACTATTTAAGTTTCAGACGTTGTTTGATTTTACTTTTTTTAATATACACAGTTGCAGCAAATCTCCAAAAACTTTTTAGATAATATTTTGTAAACATAAGATGACAACGGGAGCGACAATGAGAAAAAGGGACAATGCGGAGAAATATGAATGAAAGCATAGTCCGCGCTTTATAATAATTCCCCAGGGAAAAAAACATTTCACTATATCAAATTTACTACAATAATGATGGCTCTA
>JBNKZD010000012.1:0-21621 GCA_050301235.1 Chitinispirillaceae bacterium
AGGTACGCAAAGTATTGATGATTCTGAGCGGCTTGCAAATACATTGTTATCAAAAAATATTCAATGCAACGTACTCAACGCTAAAAATGATGAACATGAAGCCCGCATTATCGCTGAAGCTGGTGCGATTGGTGCAATAACGATTTCGACAAATATGGCTGGTCGAGGTACAGATATCCGACTGGTGGGTTCAAATCAGGAACAGAAAGATGCTGTTACAGCACTTGGTGGGCTTTACGTTATTGGAACTAACAGATTTGAGAGTCGCCGTATCGATAACCAGCTCAGAGGACGCGCAGCGCGACAGGGCGATCCGGGTCGATCTGCATTCTTTATCAGCCTAGAGGATGATCTTTTTACCAAATACAAACTACAAGAGTTACTTCCGGCCGTGAACAATCTTAAAAATCCAAAAATCACACAGGAAATTGACCGGGTTCAGCGGATTATCGAAGGCCAGCATCTTGAGATCAAAATAGACCTCTATAAATACAGTTCACTTCTGGAACAACAGCGTAAAATTCTTTTTGAAAGGAGATCTGCATTTTTATTTGATGATACGATGGTTCTGGAGTTTTTTGAAAAGTTCTCTCCGGAACGATTTAAAACCTTAAAAGAAAACCTGCAAACCATTGAACTCATTCGAATCTGCCGCATAACAGCACTTATAACTATTGACAACAGCTGGTCATTATACCTTATGGAAATTGACACATTAAAAGATGGTATCCATCTGCGTAGAATCGGTGGTCAGAACCCTCTCTTTGAATTCCGTAAAATTTCGATTGAGGTGTTCAAAGAGCTAATAGAAAGTATTGACTCACACATCATCGCGGTATTTAATGAGCTTGAAATTAAAAATGGTATTGTTGATTTTGAAAATGCCGGATTAAAACAACCATCTTCAACCTGGACTTACCTTGTCAATGATGATCCTTTTGAACGGAAATATGGGATGCAAATGGTTTCAAATATCTGTATCAATGCGGGTGCGGGGTTTTTGTGGCCTGTTACCATATTGATGCTGTTTATTAAGAAGTTAAGAAAAATTAAGGATTGAAAGGCTATTTGCTTTTATTATTATCATTTTTTTCAACGAAGTTAAACAAGCTTGACTATATGGACGCCTAGGCGATTTGGTGGGGCCCACACCTTTAGTGGCAACGGTTAACTTCAGTGTGCCCTCACCCAGAGCCTCTGGTGTCGTCGGAAGGGTGACACCGCAATGTTTTCGTATTTTTGCATTTCGCCTCACCCACATTCGACGAGCTCAGTGACCACCTGCCCCTCTCCAACAATTGGAGAGGGGGGATTTTTTAAAAAACGCTGAGTTCTTTTTTTCGCGCAGCAAGATAGAGAAGTGGGCAGGTTTAAATTGCCATTCACTTTTTAATGTAACTGCTTATTCAGGTGTATATTTGAGCTTTTAATTCGTTCGATAAAAGCAATTTACTATTTGCGAGTACAGATTCCAATCTTTTTCCACCAGAACATGCATCACTTTTCCTTTTTCAAATCGACCTGTCAAAACCTACATTCACACACAGGCAATAGAAACCGTGACCTCTTCATCCCAGCAGAAACAGAAACTACTAATGCACCTCCGCTCACAGATCGCTCCCACTGCAGTATATTCTTACCAGTCAAATCAGCAATCAACCGTCCCCGCAAATCGGTCATTCTTAACCGGACTATTTCTCCCGGAGCTGTAACCGTCAGTACATTTCCAGATCTATTCCATCTGATACCCGTAACAGTCTCTTTCGAAAAGGCAATTTGAGGTCTTCTACTGGCAACAAAATCTTTACTTTGCCAGATTTCAAGATTTCTTACGATGCTCTGATGATTGGAACTTGGCCCCTTACTATCTGCGCTGTTCCAGACAAACTGTACTGAAGGTAAAAAGGTACCTGCGGATTTAGGTGTAAATGTCCCACGGTATTCAATAAATCCATCGGTGCTGGACGTGGATTGGGCTGTAAGCTTAATTATCTCTACAGTTGTATCTGTTGGCCCGTAATTTCCAGTTGCACTCTGAGTGGTTAAATGAAATCTAAGCTCTGTCCAGGGAGATGCCTGATCATTCAACACTTGTAATGACACCGTCTGCGGATCCGTTGACACCTGAATCGGCACCCCGGTGCCAACAATCCATGTCGCGGAACTTCCCCATTGGGCATTATTCATACCCATTCCATCAGGAAGATCTGTCACAGAAATTGTACCCCATGAAGCATAAATTTTCCAGTCTTTTGCTTTTGGCGGAGCAAAAAATGTACATTTCGTGGGGTCAAGAACACGAATCACTACAGTCGCCGTATCGGCTGCACTGCCACCTTTTGCACTATACGTGAACCTGTCTGTTCCGAACCACCCGGCAGATGGTGTATATGTAAATGCTCCACTGGATTTCAGATCCAGGGTTCCATGAGCCGGAGATGACAACAAAGAAGCTGTCAACGATTGTCCGGTAGTTGGTTCCCGATCATTCGCCAGAACACCAGGAGATGCAACAGTCAAAGTTTTTCCAGCAGTATCAGCATACCAGTCATCTGATGCTGTTGGTGGAAAATCGAGAGTTACCGCAGATGATGAACTTGTTTTAAGAGCACGCATCCCCTGACCAGCTTCAGGTAAACCACCGAATCCATCATGCGCAGTATAGGTCCAGCCCATAGCACCAGCATAGCCATTGTCCATCAGGTATTTCCAGCATTGTGCAGGAGTCATTGCCCCAACATCTGCAGACAACCCCTTTGCAGGAAATTCTCCAATTACAAGTGGTTTATCGAGCCCCCAATAGGATGCAGGGTGATGAAATGGCGAGAGTTCTGTTTTACCCCACTCGTAATAGTGAACCATATAATAATCCAGGGTTCCATCAGGATCGCCACCGACTTTGATTAATGCAGAATCGGAATAATAGTTATGATCACCCGGAATGGTATTTGACCCGGCGATAAATGACCAGCAGCCGTTGCTCACCGGAACTCCCGGAACCGCACGATGAATCGCACCTGCCGCCTGGTTCACCATTTTCTGTACATGTGTTATTTCGATGCCGGTTGCCATACTGCCCCAGTCCCCCGCGATCGATTGTACCATGCCCTCTGGTTCGTTAAAAATC
The DNA here is from genome assembly GCA_050301235.1 of Chitinispirillaceae bacterium. GTDB lineage: Bacteria > Fibrobacterota > Chitinivibrionia > Chitinivibrionales > Chitinispirillaceae > JAFGIN01. The sequence goes on from JBNKZD010000012.1 coordinate 3,128, forward strand.
TCCCAGTTGAGTATTGCCGGATGATGGCCGATCGCTTTTACCAGCGGAACTACAGCATTGTCAATAAACGCTTTTCGTCCTTCATCGGTCTGCAATATTTTCTTATTCGCTTCCATATCAACCATTGTTTTACCAGTCTTCATCATGTCAAACGATAGAAGACACAGGTCAATCCCGACACCACGCACATATCCCATGTCCAGAACTTTTTTAATGTTTGATATAGTCGAAGCACCAAGTCCTTTTACCAACTTTGTTGTCGGATCAATCTGTGGATCATTTGAACAATCGGTGAACAGCCACCAACGCACAGCATTACCACCAGAATCGGCTACCCCCTGAAGCATTGTTGCGAACCATGCAGTATCAATCGGATACTTTCCAACATCACCCCCGAACTGTTTCCATGCGACATTTATTCCTGAAATGAATATTTTCTGTCCATACGGTGTCGATACCCGATCAAGGGTTCCGGCATTAAGCACCACAAAACAGAGAAACCCAGTGATCAATCCTGTCGAATATAGTTTCGCAAGAAACCTGCCTGTATTCCATTTTAAATGCTTCATCACGTTTAAAACACTCCATTTTTATAGTAATCGATTTCCAACAACCTTATAAATTCAGTCTCAGCAATTTCCTAAAAGATAAAACATGTCATTATCACCTCAAAAGAGATTTAATCCTCAACATTTTAAACTCCACTAATGGCACACACTTTGCTGCTATGCATGTTTTAGAACTGTTTTCTGATTACATAATTTAGAACTTAATTTTCAAGGATGGTATTATGACAGCAGGTCACACTAATCCTGTAATCTGGTTCGAAATTCCTGTAACAGATTTAATCAGAGCGAGTGCGTTTTATCAAAAAGTTTTCGATTACTCTATCACTTTCCGTGAGAAGAAATCGATGAAAATGGGGGTATTTCCACTGATTAATGCGCCTGGTATCTCAGGAGCACTGGTACAAGTAAAAGGATATACACCTCACCATTCAGGGACGGTCGTCTATTTTTTTGTTAACAACATCGAAAACACATTGGAAAAAGTAATCAATAACGGTGGTAAATTACTCATACCAAATACTGACATTGGAGAGGAAGGGTATATCGCTCAATTTGAGGATAGTGAAGGTAACCAGGTTGGAATTTATAAGGCGAAGGAACTGTCACAGCCTTGAACCTAAAAACCTCAGTAGCTTAACGCGGATAACACGTAATCTGTTGCATATAAAGGGCTTCAGCACTTTCGGTCATATCACCTGTAGATAAAACCATCAAGAGCTTCAACCCTTTCTGCATCAACATCTTACGGTTCTCCATCGCCACCTGCTGCGGTTTTTAGGGCAAAGATCATTTCTACTGTATTTATCATCAATGCTTGAACACCATCACTTGCACATCAATTCCGTTTATTTTTTTCAGTGATGCAATAAATTCGTCCCTTTTGGCATCCTCTCCTATCAGTTCAATAAGCACAAGGCCATTTGGTGAACAATAATTATCCGAAACATCATGCAACCCTAGTCGTGTTTTGATGTAACAGCCATATTCTGAAAGAAGCGACTGAAGTGCAGGGACATTCTGAAGACGATCGGTGATATGAATTCCGATAATGTAATGACTTTCTTTTGTGGACATGATGAGCCTCCGTGGAAAAAGAATAAAAGGTTTGAGGTTGAGGTTAAAAGGTTCAGAGTTCTAAAGTTCTAATGCTCTAATGTCTCTAATGCTCTTCCCCCTCGTCACCCGACACTCCCGAACGGGGAACCCTGAACGATGAACCTTTAAGCGCCATGTATTGAAAGATATCTTCTGGAACTGGGGTATGGTCAAGTGAAAAAAAAAGTGGGGGTACTAAGCTGAATTAAATCATTCAGATTGCATTTTTGAAGAAATCCATTTCATACAACAATGTTCATCATCAGTTAATTCCGAAGATTCAATATAGGAGAGTGACTATCCTTTTTAGGAACTCTGAGGAAATGTTTTTTGATCAAGAAGCCTTGTAACACATTGATTCTTCGTGAGGTTTTAAGAGCAAGCTTGGCGTATCTCCATCTATATCAATAACTTAGCTCGGCCCGACCCGAATTTAATAATTATACAAAGATATCACTTCGGGTAGGTATACGGTCAAGAGAAAATGAAAAAAAGAGGATGTCGGAGCAGTCGATAATGAAACACGCCTACCGTGATTCAGCGTGTAACTCTTTTCTTAGAAGATCCGCACTGTCACTATCACCACTCTCCTCAAGAGCTTTCTGAAGATTACTGGTGATCCTCACTCTTTCTGCATCCTGCGACATGCCGCAATTTGATAACGCATTACGGAACATGGAAATCGCATCACGATATCTTTTCCGCTGAAGGTATATAACCCCAACTCTGTTTTTCAGCTCGGCAAGCCGTGGATGCATGGGGAACATCTCAAAAAAACGAGTGTAGTATTGAATTGCATTATCAGGATTCGAACGGAATTCAAGCTCAGCAAGACGTAACCAGCATTCCCCCGAGAATGAACCATCGGGGAATAGTGCAAGATACTTCAAAAAGACCTGTTTTCCTTCAGAAGGTTCCTTTTCATGCTCAGCACGTATTTTTCCAATAGAAAATAGCGCATCCTCTTTTCGCAGTCTTGAGGAACCTTCACTATTGAAAACATCCTGGTACCTGGCAACAGCTTCATTCCATTTACCTGCAAGTTCGGCTTTCTGTGCTGCGAAATAATTCTGCTCTGCAGCCTTTGCAATCTCTGGATCAGCACCAAGCATCTTTTCTGCAACAATTTCCGGAGAGATATTGACGGTGTCTTTCTTTGGCTGAACCATCGGCTTTTCATCCTGTGCTTTAATCGATGGCGCTTTCGCTGGTGCTATCACTGGCTTCTCAATTTTCTGAAGAACCGCGCTAACCTCAATAGCTCCGGCTTCCTGCTCCAGGTCTATCGTCGTATCAACTCCAGCGAACCCCACTTTTTTAACAATAACTCTGTGGAGCCCAAAAGGCTGTCGTACCGCAATTGGTGCGCTTCCGTACACTTTTCCATCAATCGACACTTCAGCATCTATTTCTGGAGAAACTACCTTTACAATACCATATTTTACCAGATCAACCATTTCCGGTAGTTTTTCGATTTCACTTCTGGCAATAACCGGGCCACTTGAATGGATTTTGTAACGGTTTGAAAACATATCGTACATTAAACTCTGACCAGCATACAGGAGCGTATCTCCAAAATCATTCGAATGAATTTTAACAACACCCTCAAGCACCCTTGTGGATACCCGCCCGGAAATATCCGGTTCAACCTTAAAATAAGTTCCCTTCACAATGATCTGATAATCGGGGGTTTCGACCTTGAATGCATCAGGGATCGACTTTTTGTGTACATAAAAAGATACATCTGCAGATGCATCATGCCCGAAAACCGGTTTTTCTTTAAATCCGACTTTATATCGTACATCTCTGCTTGATATCTGCTCAAGCGCAACAACCGACTCATTTTTCATGGTAACGACACCATGAGTATTGACAAATGTTACGCTTCCACCATTAACCGAATGAAAAGCATTCTGCTGCTCTGATGCCAACTCGGAGTGAAGAACCGCTTCGCCCTGCAACTGGTATACGATTGATGCGACCTGTTCAGGAGCTTTATTGACCTTAATGTATACAACTGTTCCAACCAGAATGAGAAGTAACGAAACTGCAACAGCACTGTACTTTTTAAGAGTGTTGACATACCCCTCAACAATAAACCAGAATGGCATTTTACCAAGGTTATTTTGATTTTCGATCTTCTCAAAGAGTGCATCTTCACACTCTTCCCACTTTTTATACGGAAGAATCTCTTCGGTTTTGAGAACCTGCTCCCATGCATTTACGGGCTGCATCTCGATCCGTTGTACTAACTGCTGCTCCACGCGTTCAACATCAACTGGAATCGCAACTTCATCACTTTTTGCGTATTCTTCCCACTTATCACTCTTTTTTAATGAATCGATCCGATCGAAAAGCTGCTCTTCAACTTTGTCCCACATCTGTTCGGAACAAGCCTGAGGCACTTTGAGACTTAACTCCCATAATGGAAGATCGTGAACAGCGTAGATACATTCATTCAGCTTCGACTCAAGCCGCTCCCACTGAGCACCTGTAAGATCAACCTCATGATTGATACATTCATCTATTGGCTCTACATATTCCCGATATTGAGCAATATTCTGAGTAAGTGTTTTTTCAATATCGCCAAAAAACTCTGCTGGTTTAATAATGTCTGCCTTGAGAACACAAAGTTCACCCAGATCTGCACTCTGGCAGATACGGTCAAAAAGTTTCGACTCGACAGCTTGATAATCAACCGCTGCCTCGTTGATCCCTTTTGAAAGTTCCTGTTCGAACTTTTTGAATTTGTGTTCTGAATTATCCATTATTTATCCAAATCATCAAGAAATACTCTAACCTGTTTCCTGGCTGTGAAAAGTCTCGATTTTACTGTTCCCTCAGGTATCCCCATTATAGAAGCGATCTCTGCCAGGTCCATTTCACCATAAATGTTGAGGACCAGAGGAATCCTGAGCTTATAGTCTAAATCTTCTAACGCCTGCTCGACAAGATCTTTTAATTCTAAATGTTTAAGTGGTCCCATTTCTCCTGAAGGAACGATATTCTCAACTGAGTCTATCTGTACCGTATCCTTCGGTGAGATACGCTTTTCAGCCTTCTGATAACGCCACCTTCTGGTGCATACGTGAATTACCACCCTGTGAAACCATGTCTTAAAAGATGAATCTCCATGAAACGTTTTTAATGATAGATATATCTGAAAAAACACCTCCTGAAGAAGATCTTCATGGTCCCCTTGCGGGCCTGTAATTTTATAGATCAAATTATATGCATATGAACGATACATATAAAAGATCTCTTTGAACGCTACCTGATTTCCCGCCCGGCACTCATCAAGTAATTCCCGGGTTGGCTCTAACAGTGTCTTGTTCATTTTCAATCCTTCTATTAGGATTCATAAATTTAGTAGTAGCAATTTGTATAAAAGTTCGGGTGCAACCAGATCTTTTATACAAAATGAAATCTATTTGAGTTGCTTTTTCTTAAATCAAATTTTACATGTGTCTTAAGTCTTTTCAAGACTTAAAAACAGTTTTAACAATTTCAGAAATTATCTCATCAGTTTTTACCGACTCCACTTCAGCATGGAATGACCTGACAAGTCGATGACATAATACCAGCGGTGCTGCTTTGACAATATCCCCCCTGTCAGCTGCAGGACGAGAATCAAGCAGTGCAAAACTTTTCGCAGCAAGCACCAGAAATTGCGCCGCTCGAGGTCCTGCACCCCAGGTCAAAAACCGCTTAACCATCTCCGAACACTCTTTGCTTTCAGGCCTGGTAGCCCGAACAAGGTTAACAGCTGCGGATACAACCGAATCTGCAACCGGCATATTCCAGACAATCTCCCGAAATAATCTGATCTCTTCAAGTGAAACTACCGGTTCAATTACAGAATTCTGTGTTTTTGTCGTTGTTTTTACAATTTCAAACTCTGCATCATAATCAGGATACCCCATCTCAATTGAAAACATGAAACGATCCTGTTGCGCTTCAGGCAGCGGATACGTTCCTTCCTGCTCGATTGGATTCTGCGTGGCAAGAACCCAGAATGGATCGGGCAATGCGTATGTCATTCCTGAAGAGGTTACTTCATGCTCCTGCATCGCCTGAAGCAACGCGGATTGTGTTTTTGGTGGTGTTCTGTTTATTTCATCTGCCAGTATAATATTACTGAAGATGGGACCCTTAACGAATTTAAATTCACGTTTTCCTCCGGCTTTGTCATCAAAGAGGATCTCTGAACCGGTTATATCTGATGGCATCAGATCGGGAGTAAATTGTATGCGGTTAAAATCAAGCGCAAGACAACCGGCAAGGCTTCGAACGAGTAATGTTTTGGCTAACCCGGGAACTCCCACCAGAAGACAATGGCCCCCTGAAAGAAAACAGGCAAGCAGGTTGTCAATGATACTATCCTGCCCGATTATCCTTTTTTTGAGCTCACTTCGAATTTTTTTAAGTGAGACTGAAAGCTGCTGAGCATATTCAATCTCTTTTCCAGTTTCAATTTTTACCACTGATAATCATTCTCCGGAAAGGTCTTTTTTTATAGTTTCAAACATCTGAAATGATAGTCTGATACTGAAAAAATAATATAAACCAAGTGAAGTTACCGTAATATACCCGATTGCGTGATACAAAATTGCGATCGCACCTGCCCGGTCCGCAGCAACACCTGCGATACCAAGACCTTTCAAAAGTAATAAGTGCATTGTCCCGACATACCCCGGTGCCAGAGGAATGGCAGCACCTATTGCAGCGAACGCAACTCCAAACATCCCGCCAAGTGCTCCGAAATTCTGAAGATCAATCCCAAGCAACCACATCATGATCGCATAACAGAACAGAATGAGAAATGAAAGAAGAAATACCCCGGCTGTTTTTTTTATTGAAAAAAGCCAGTCTAAATTCGAAATTACCTCGGTGCCGATCTTTTGAACCTTTGTTCGAAGTTTTTCGGGCAAAAAACCGGTAAACCAACTACCGATTTTTTTAACAAATGAGGGAAACCGACCATAGAGAAACCCGCAAAAACATGCGGCAACAAATCCCCCAAGTAGCAAATAAGCATAGTAATAGTGTGGTTGAAGGTTTTCAGAAAAAAATATTGGTATAAAAATGAACGGCATAAAAAACAGCGTGTCAATAAGCCGCTCGACAACCAGAGCGCCAATACTTTCGGCTAATGTAAACCCGCTTTTCTTCCATAATAAAAACACCCGCAATGCCTCACCCAGACGCGCAGGAAAGATATTGTTCGCCATAAAACCTATGACCGTTTGTGGAAAAAGTTCTTTTACCGGAGTTTTGTTCGATGAACGTAAAAAAAGTTTCAAACGGATAGATCTTAGAAATAAAGATATCGGGCTCATCAGTGCAGCAAAAATGATTATTGAGAGTGGCGTTCGACAAACTTCCTGCCACAGTGTTACAAGCTTCACTTCCTTAAAAAATATGTACAGTCCAGCCACAGTAATGAGAGCACCTGCAGCAATTTGCAAAATAGTACTTTTTTTCATAATGTTTCCAATTACAGTTCTAAACGGGTTTGTAAAACAAGATCTTCACAGAATGACCTTCGGTGCATTTCACACAGGCCAAAAGTTTCGATTGCTTTGCGATGCTGCTCAGTCCCATATCCCTTATTAGTGATAAAATCATACATGGGATAACGTTCATGAGCTGCAACCATCAATCGATCACGGGTAACCTTGGCAATTATAGATGCAGCCGCAATTGATGCGCTGTTTGCATCACCGGCAATGATAGTCCGCTGTTTAATATCCGGTATATAAGGAACTGCCCGATTACCATCAATCAAGGTATAATCCCAGGTACATACAAGACCATCCAGAGCACGTTTCATTGCAAGATAGGTCGCTTCAAGAATGTTGTATCTATCAATTTCGTTTGATGATGCTGAACCGACTGCCCATCCACGAACCGATGCAACAATCTGGTCATAGAGACGTTCACGTGCAGCTTTGGACAGTTTCTTTGAATCATTGATCCCTTCAATGGGTGGAGCATCGTAATCCAGACATACTGCCGCTGCAATTACCGGTCCGGCAAAAGCTCCCCGCCCCGCCTCATCAACGCCGGCAGGTGAACACCCTCTGGAGAGAACAATCTCTTTATCAAACGCATACAATGCATCAGTTTTGATTTTGAGATTATTGTCCCGTTTAGATTTCACCTGTGACCCGCCGTCCTTCAACACGCACCTTTCCACTGGCAACCGCTTCAAGAGCTCTCCAGAAATGCGCATGCTCTAATGTCAAAATCCGGGCGGCAAGCGAATCAGCGTCATCAGTATCGAGTACCTGAAGAGTCTGCTGAAGAATCACCGGTCCCTGATCATACTCTTCATCAACGAAATGAACAGTCACACCACTCACCTTGGCGCCATAATCAAGTACTGCCTGATGAACATACTTTCCGTACATCCCTTTTCCACCGAATGAAGGGAGTAAACCCGGGTGAATGTTAAGTATTTTCATCCGGTACTTCTGAACTAGCGCTTCGGGAAGTTTTTTCATATAACCGGCAAGCACTATCAGATCAACCTTATATTCATCAAGAAGTCCCATTAAACGATCACTATATGCCAGTGGTGAATCGAACTGTTTTTCGGACAGATGTAGTGCGGGGATATTATTCAACCGGGCACGCTCACAGGCAAATGCTTTACTGTTATTAGAAATAAGAAGTGCAAATTCCACATGAAGATCACCGCTGTTTTTACGATCAATCAATGCCTGAAAATTACTGCCACCCCCGGATGCAAAAACCGCACAACGTACCATGATCAGCTCCTCACCCGTTCAAACGCTCGACTTTTGATACATCACCCCGGAAAGTAATGTAATACTTTATTCCCGACCAGGTAATCGTATTTGTCGGGAATGTCATCAGGTAACTTACTACATGTGTTAACCTGATAAACGGTGAATATAAAATAAACTTGTAAAATTTCGGCATCTCACCAAGTAATGGATAGAGCATGATTGTCATAAGTTCGCCAAGATAAAAAACCAGAGCAGCTCCTCCACCCAGGCCAAAAAAAGTCCACCGATCCGAGATCGACATCATCCCGGCTCCAGGAAGAAGAAGCAGATATACCATGATCATAATTTCAAGAGGAAACACCAGCACCCATAATGGCCTGAGATAATATTTGAAATACATCATCTGACGCTGAAACCAGGTCACGGTACCTTTTACTGTCTGAATAAGATCATCAGAATGGGTCACACACTGCGGAACGACAACCGCCTTTTTATGTTTTTTGAGCACAATCTGCGATAAACTGATGTCATCAACTGCCGCCCGTCCCCAACGTTCAGCAACAGACAGATCTTCAAAATCTTTTTTCCGGATAGCCATCGATCCACCCCAGAGCCCGACACCTCCAAAGTAGCAGGAGAAATTAAACAGGACATACATGAAAATATTCACATACGAATGGGTCATCTCCCCCATATTTCCCTTAGATGAATACAGCCAGCGGAAACCGCTTGTTACTGTTACGTTAGGGTTTGAAAGAGGTAGAATCAGCTCCTGAAGCCAATGTTTGGCAGGTTTGATATCAGAATCAGCAAATACAATTACTTCTGTTGAAGGGGAAATATGCTTGTAAGCAGCAAGAATGTTATGATTTTTCTGAGCACAACTCGTTGCATGACCAGCAGTGACAAGCTTCGCATTCTTATGCCCCTCAATCACCGTTTTTATATAGGGCACTGCGGGGTCTGTCTCACTTTCAGTAACAAAAATAACTTCATAGTTGGCATAATCCAGTTCGAGAAACCCACCGAGGTTTTTATCAAGATCTTTGGGAATACCTTTACACGGAAGCAGAATAGAACATGCTGGAGTGTAGGATCCATAGTGTGGCTTTAGAAACTTTTTATAGATAAGTCGTTGATAAATAACGGTGAAAAGTGTAGCTGCAAAATCGACAATCACAATCCCGGCAGCAAGAAAAAACAATACCTTAGACAGAAACGTTGTACCAATGAAATGTTCAAGTGCCAAAAACTCCTCCTGTTACTTGGAATAAACTCGGTAAAATATAACAACTAAGCCGGATATGCAACTTAAATCAAAAATCTGGTTTAAATAATGTATACAGTAATCCAGTTTTCCTGGTTCATTCTGATTTCTTAGTACGTTTTTTTCAAGGAAAAAATGCCGGGGGATTTTGTATTCTTTTCAGATCCTTCCTACTCAGTCACTTAGTCACCGGCCACTTAGTCACTATTTTTTAATATGGACGCCCGAGACCCTTTGGTGGGGCCCAGACCGGTAGATGCGACGGTTAACTTCTGTGTGCCCGCACCTAGTAGCTTCAGGCGTCGTCAGAAAGGGAGATATCGCGATGATCTCATATTTTGTATTTCGCTTCACCCCCTGCCCCTCTCCAACAATTGGAGAGGTGTTTTGAAATCGCGAGGTTCTTGTTTTTCGCATAGTATAATTTCTGTTCATATCCCCTATGGCTTGTAGAGCCATCGATTATTGAAGTAATATGAATATTTATGTAACCATTTTCTCTGTAGGAGAAATATTATTGGATGCTACTTTTGTAAAGGATGCCAATGGATCAATCAACCTGATAAGTGCAAGCAATCTTTGAAATCTCGATAGGGACGACTATTTTTTGTGAGGATACCACATAATCAACACATCCTTCATTAAACTTTTGTATTGAAATCCCTGAAAAAGTATTTTGAAGTATAGTACTGCCCTTTTACCAAATAACTATCTGAAGGTGCTCAAAATGAAAATTTTAAAATATATTTTCATTGCAAACATACTTTTTTTACTCTGCAGCTGTTTGTTATCCTGTACTAAACCAGAACTAAAGGAAGATGCATCTGTTCAGGTACTCACTGAACCTGTTTTCTGTGAGCCTGTTACCGATATTGATGGAAATGTTTATAAAACTGTTAAAATCGGAAATCTTATCTGGACCGCAGAAAACCTTAAGACAACCAGATATAACGACAGCACACCAATCTTATTCATTACTGACGATACTGAATGGCGAAATGCGAAAAAAGGTGCATATTGTCACTATAATCACAAAAGCAGTAATACCGAAAAATTTGGGGCATTATACAATTGGCATGCACTGCAATCAGGCAAACTGACTCCGAACGGGTGGCATGTTCCGGCAGATTCAGACTGGAACTATCTTGAACGATATCTAAAGGATTTCGGATCAAATAAAGATGGGACCTTAACCGGCAGTAGGATTGGGAAAGCCATTGCATCTACAATGAACTGGGCTCAATATCAAACCGGAGGAACAATTGGAAACAATAGTTCCAATAATAACAGCACTGGATTCGCAGCTCTTCCGGGTGGGCATCGATATCTTAATGGTGATTTCTTTGACCTGAGAGAAATGGGCTTTTACTGGAGCTCTACTGAAAACGGACGTACCTACGCATGGGATCGTCACTTAAGTTTCGATTCCAATCAATTGTATAGAGAAAGCAGAAATAAGCAGTGGGGGCTCTCTGTGCGATTAGTCAAAAACGCTAATACCAACCCCTGATCGAGTTTGTCTAATAATACAATACCATTTTTTCAATTGAATCCAGCAGCTTACCATCGTACTAATCTGATAATGCTGTACCTATTTTTGCGATATCCGCAACAAAATCCCTACCACCGAAACGCAAGTGACCTTACACCTGCAATGTAATCATCAAAGATGACTTCAGCAGCTGTACCGGCCAGACCAGCACATATATGCAATGGCAGCAAATGTTCCTCACGTGGATGACAATATCGCGCATTCGGTGCTGATTCCCAATGAACGAGTCTGTTTTTACGTTCTGCTGCAGATATCGGTGAAGTACAGGTTTCTACGAGCCACTCCTGAAAAGCATCATTTTTGAGATCTCTATCATGAGTATTATTCGTGAAAAAAAGAGACAGGTTATGAAAAGAAAAACCTGATCCGATCACAAGTATATTTTCTTCAAGTAAAGATGAGAGTGCCATCCCCAGTGAAATATGCTCTTCCGGGTCCAGGCTTCTTATAAGTGATATTTGAAATGATGGAATATCGGCTTCGGGATACATTAACATTAACGGGATAAAATGTCCATGATCAAACCCCCGCTTATTATCAATTCTCGAATGTACTTCATTCTCTTTAAGTATTTCTGTGATTTTATTGACAAGCTCAGGATTCCCATGAGAAGGATAACTGAGATGGTAGGACTCTTCCGGAAAACCAGAATAATCATAATATAATTGGGGTTTAGCAGCCCCCTGAAGCGTGACAACTTCTTCTTCCCAGTGCGCACTGAAAACAATTATAGATTCTGGCCTTTTGAGAGTCATCCTCAAATTCTTCAAAAACTTCACCATCGTTCGATGTCCCGGTTCCCCAAGAACCGGCAATGGGCCACCGCCATGCGAAAAGTAAACTATCTGTGCCATATACTATCACCTTACAAACAGCACAACATCCGCCGGATCCAATTCAAACGCATGCGGCAGCTCCATCGATTCAATTGTATCACCCAGAAGAGAATACACTTCCTTCGCAGTCTTTACTTCAGGTGGAATCATCCACTCTTCAACCATCGTAGGTGCATCCATGCGTTTGTTAACACATACAAAAATCGGAGGATTCCCCTGCGTTGATGCTTTTTTCAGAAACAGATACGGCAATTTGTAATCGCAGAGCGGCTGCCAGGTACCTTCTTCACCAAGAACAGGTACATTGCACTTAATTTTGTTAATCTGTGCAACCCAGTCTGAGATATCCCATTTATTACCTTTTGCATCTGCAGGTGTCCCGTTTACAACATTCATAGGGGTAGTTACACCGTACTCATACCCCATGGTCATCATGATCCCCTGCGAAAACAGTGATGCAAACGCGTAGCGGCATTTCTGCACGTCGATAGTACCTGGATTCTCTGATGCAAGCCGCTCGGTATCGTGCGATTCGGGAAAACTGATCGAAGGAGCGATAGCCTTGTTCAGCTCATGTTGTTCAAGTGCCCAGGGCTGATCAAAATTCCACCATTTTGACGAGTTGAACAGATAATCAAACCCGACATCGGCAAGTGCTTCGATCTGCTCGGGTGTACATCCGAGAGTTTCAGCATAAAAAACAGTAGCCTTATCTCTCTTTTTTGCCGCAGGAATCAGATATTTCCAGAGTGGTGCCGGAACCTGATACGCTGCATCACAACGGAACCCGTTTATCCCCAGTTTCTGATAATAAGCAATCATTTCATCCCAGTATTTCCATAATATATCTTTTTGGGAACTTGATTTATTATCAATAATCGCAAGATCACCCCAGACCGTCACATTTGATGGATTACCCGGATCGATCGCAAAAGGGTTCATCACTTTTCCCGATTTGTCATACTTATACCATTGCGGGTGTTCCTTTACCAGATCCGCATCAATCGCAGTATGGTTTACTACCAGATCCATTATCAATCCAAGCCCCTCATTCTTACAGGATTCTATAAATTCTGTCAAAGGAGTTACATCTGATGGGTCCTCGCCTTTGTTTAAAAACAGAGGATTGAGCCTATAGTAATTTTTTACAGAGTACAAGCTACCGGAAAATCCCGTCTCATGAAACGGATTAACAAAAACATCGGTGAACCCCATTTTTACGACATGTGGCAAAACCGTTTTCCATTCATGCATTGTTTTATAATGGCGTGGGAAAAGATTGTAGATTACTGGAACAGTACATCTCTTTTTCATAACAAACCTCCGGCGATTGCATTGTCAATTAGACGTGTTTTGCTCTGTGTTGTGCGGCAGGCAACCGCAATAAGAGCTGGTGCAGGTATGATCTCCATGGGCTGAACTGTTACAGTGTCAACAATTTCAACATATTCAACAGAGAGCATCTTTGATGTATTTAAAACTGAATAGATCTCATTTTTTACAGCAGCAGTATTTCGTTCACCCTGTTCATAACAACTGAGGCCGCGATCAAGCGCGCGCTTAATGACAGCGACTTCAGAACGCTCGTCTTTTGTCAGATAGACATTTCGCGAACTCATCGCGAGCCCATCACTTTCGCGTACAATTGGTGCAACGATAATCTTCACAGGATGATTAAGATCTTCTACCATCCGTTTTATTACAAGCACCTGCTGAGCATCTTTCTGCCCAAAAACAGCCGTATGAGCATCAACAATATTAAACAGCTTCAACACTACAGTCGTAACCCCGCGAAAATGTCCGGGACGACTTGCACCACAGAGATTTCCGGTAATACTCTCCACAGAAACATACGTATGGTACCCCGCAGGATACATCATCTCTTTTGTCGGTGCAAAAATGACATCACAACCAGCAGCTTCCGCTTTTCTGCAATCATCTTCGAACGGACGGGGATACTTATTATAATCCTCACTCGGACCAAACTGTGTCGGGTTAACAAAAATACTCATTACCGTAACATCCGCTTCACGACGAGCTATCTCCAGAAGCGAAAGATGTCCTCTGTGCAGAGCTCCCATCGTAGGAACAAGCGCAACTCTCTGCCCTCTTCTCCTGCACTGTTGGGAATACTCAAACATTCTTTCTGGTGAAATTATTATTTCCACACAAAACTCCACAAAAAAATATCAATTGCACCCTGACAATTCTATTTTGAGACTCAAGAATATCAGAACACGTTCATACAATCAAAATGAAAAGGGAATAATTAATTACTGCGAGCTCTGCTCCGCATCATTTTTTTTAAACGACAATTTACCACCCAGAAGCAGTTTATCACGCGAACCCATTGGCTGGTAATAATTAGTGCCTGTTCCGGCGTGCTGGATCTGTTCGATAATCTCTTCAAAATCTGCCTCATTTTTAACAAAGTCAATATTGTTTGTATTAATGATCAGAAGCGGCGCACTGCTGTAATGAAAGAAAAAATGGTTGTACGCCTGATTGAGCAGTTCAAGATAATCTTCATCCATATTAAATTCATAGGGCCTCGCCCGCTGCTCTATCCGTTTGAGCAGAACATCAGTGGAGGCCTGAAGATACACCACCAGATCTGGACGGGTTATCGATGATTCCATCACCTGAGCAATGTGGTTATAAAGACCAAGTTCATCATCATCAAGATTAATATTCGCAAAAATCCGGTCCTTGGCGAAAATGTAGTCACTCACGGTCACCTGATGAAACAGATCCTGCTGCGCCACCATCATTGATAATTGCCTGAACCGCGACACAAGAAACCACAACTGTGTCTGAAATGCAAACATTCGCCGTTCGGTATAGAACCTCGGAAGAAACGGATTGTCCTCAGCTTCTTCGAGAATAGTTCGTGCATTAAACCGCTTGGCCAGCATCTGAGATAACGTTGTTTTCCCCGCACCGATAACGCCTTCGATGCAGAGATAACTGATATGTGCCGGTATATTCTGTTTTGTTTCACTCATGTTGTATCACCCGTTCTGCTGTTTCATTGCCCCACTTGTTGCGGTGCCCCCATTAAAAACAATGAACAGCTCACACAGTAACTCTTTCAATTTTCTGGTCTTTCACCGCGAACCTGATTGTATCATACAGTTCTATGATTGTAAACCCGGTTCCCGGCACACTCCATTCAGGCACAATTTCACAGAGTCCCTCGATACAGAATCTTCTGCTGAACAGTTGAGGGTGAGGTATGGAGAGTATCTCACTCTGTAGCTTTATATTTCCAAATAAAATAATATCAATGTCAGCTGTCCTGGCCAGTTTTCTACCTTTATCAGTCCTGCCAAGATCAATTTCTATCCTCTGACACAGCGTCAGAAGCTCTTCAGCATCACCCTTAAAGCCGCCACATACCATTCTGTTCAGATAGGCCGACTGAAAGGTGGTGACTTCAATCGGCTCAGTCTCCATCAGGGAAGACACCCCTACGGGAGGTTCAATTATCGCCCGGAGTCGTTCTTCCATGAGTGCAATATTGCTATAACGATCACCGAGATTACTTCCTAAACTTAACGCGACAGGATACACCAAGGCTCGATCAGCCATCATTCACACAGAATCTCTGAAATGATATACCTTAAAATTCCCGAATGTCCCCAGTTGTGCAAGAAGTTCATCTTTTCGCCCAACAACAACCATTTTCAACATACCGGGTTTGAATATCTCTTTAATGATTACGTTTATTCTTTCCAGAGTCAGCTCGTTAAGCATCTGATCATAATTCTCAACGTAGGATTCCGGATATCCGTTTGTTCGAAGCCAGAGAATCTTCTCCGCTACATTGCCGATACCCTCCAGCTGAAATGCCATATTGCCAATAAAATATTGTCGCGCATTATCCAGCTCATCCTGTGTGATTCCCTTTTCGACAAAATCTTTAAGCGTATCAAGAATGCCCTGAATCACTGTCTTAACCTGATTATTCTGGGTTGATGTAGAGATACTGAACAACCCTGAACGTTTCTGCATCCCTATCTGTGAATGGATTCCATAGGTTTTTCCACTCTCGGAACGGATACGGGTCATCAGCCGTGATGAAAAATTCCCGCCACCCAGGATATAATTCGCAACGATTAGAGAATTACGGTCCGGATACTCATCACCCGGTGCTTCATGACCTATAATCAGAGTCGCTTGTGTTGAATCGGTTTTCTCTACAAAGCGATACCCTGATGGTTTCATTTCAAGAGCAGATGCTTTTGCCTCGACACCGGACAACCCCATTCCCCATTGCCCAATAATCGATTCAATATTTTTCTTCAACTGGACAGGATCAAACTTACCTGCTGCGACAATGATCGATCCGCCCGGAACCACATTCTTTTTAAAAAAGTCTCGCACATCATCAAGCCGGATGCTGCCAACAGACTTAGCAGTATGGAATCTCCCCAGTGGGTGCTGTTTCCCGGCTGTTGCAACCTCGAAGTGGTGATGTGCTATAACTGAAGGCTCCACCTGTTCGGCGCGTATGGCAGTTACCATCTCGCGCTGAAGCCTTGACAATTCACTCTGCAGCAGTAATGGTTTTGTTACTATCCCGAAAAACAGAGGAAGTAGCGTTTCCTGTGCACTGCTGAGCATCCTGACCCCAAACATCGAGTGCTCTTCATTAACTTCTGAAAACAGAACCGCTCCGGCATGTTCAAACATTTCCGGGAATTTTTCGGGTCCGTACCCCTCGATCCCCTTCTGTATTAAAGCAAAGGTGAGTTCTGCACACCCTTCCTTTTTTTCCGGATCGGAAAATTTACCAAAAGAAAACTGATGCATGAGAACAAGCCCATCCTGTTCGTCATCGGGGATACAGATACACCGGATTCCGTTTGGCAGGACCGTTTCTTCAAATGGCGGGAATGTATAAAGTTTACTCATGCTTTTCCCTACCTCCCGATCCCGAAAATTCTGCGGAGGATTCCACCAACAAACAGCAGTGGATTTATCCGCTTAGGCTGCAGATGCAACAGCGACATATTTTCTTCATTCCAGTATTTTTTTGCAACAGTAGTCAATGTTGTAATATCAAGATCTCGCAATACGTTCAACCGCTCAACCCACAAACGGTAATCTCCTTCAATGCATTCGGCAAAACCGATACGATTGCATATATGTTCTGATGAATAGAGCTCAAAAGTACGACTTGTCAATGTCGCATTCTTCACCATTTCCATCTCCTGCTCACTGATCCCTTCATTTTTAATTCTGCGGATCTGGTTCAGTAATGATTTTTCGACACGGGAAACTGAAACATCGGGGGTAAAAATCGCAAAGAACATTGACAACCCTGTTTTTTTCATCAGATGGTTCATCCCGCCAGCCATCACTGCAGCAGCTTCTTTTCGCACAACATTCCGGTGAAGTCGTGAACTTTCCCCACCAGAAAGTACCATCTGTAAAATCTCGAGCGCTGTAACGTCTTTACTTGATGATGGCGGTGCCGGAAATCCTGCAATCAGAACAGGGACGTCAAATTCAACTTTACGATGCATACGGTTTGCAGCAACTGCAGGCAAAGGTACATCCTGATTTCTATTTTTTTCACCACGTACCTCTTTTTTTCCGAACCGGCTGATTGTAGCTTCAATGGCCTCAGTTTCATCAATATCACCAACAATCACAATAACTGCATTTGATGGAGAATACCACGTGGTATAAAAGGTCCGACAATCATCAAAAGTAATTTTTTGTAAATCATCCAGCAATCCCAGCGGGCTGAATGTGTACGGGTGCCCCTTGAAAAATTCCTGCCGAAACTCCAAAAACGCCTTTGCGACCGGATTATTCATGTACGTGTGATACTCTTCAATAATCACATTTCGCTCGACAGCAAAAAGTTCCGGATCGATAGTAAGCGCATCCATTCTGTCAGCTTCAAGATCAAGCACCATCTCAAATGAATCGCGTGGAACACTGTTGGTATATGCGGTAACATCTTCAGTAGTAAAAGCATTGCTGTGACCGCCTACCTCATTGATCTTCCGGGCATGCTCTTCAGACTTAACATTCGCACTACCGCGAAACATCATGTGCTCAAGCAGATGTGCAATCCCGCGGATCCCATCGTGCTCCTGAACACTTCCGACATTGTACCAGACCTGCACGGAAACAATCGGTGCACCTTTTTTTCTCAGCGCAATGATCTTCAGGCCGTTATCGAGTGTTCTGGTAACAATATTATTGAGCAGCATCAACACCGCCCGCTTTTAAAAATCCTGAATAATCTGTTATCATAGAATCCAAAATATATTGGAACAGTTTTTTTCCCAAATCAGAAGACAGGTTTTCATCCCCTTTAGTGGAGCTTATCCCCGATGGAAACAGTTTTTTATATTTGTGCGGATCAGCCCCGCGCTTTTTCCAGGTTTTGTATTGCTGAGG
>JBNKZD010000013.1:0-8493 GCA_050301235.1 Chitinispirillaceae bacterium
CACCGGTTCCATAATCAAATGCGTCCCGATTGTATATATCCTTGAATGTAACTCCTATGTCATCAGCGCCGTCAGCTTCAATGAGCTTTACACCACGATATGATGAATCTGCATTTATCAGATTATATCGGATTTTCTCCCGTATCACTTTTTCATCTATATGCCACACCAGGATACCGGAGGCCGGCAAACTGATGTCATTATTGGATACACTTTTGACAACCTTTGAAGAATCGGTAACTGAAGTCAGAACCTTCTTGAGATTGACATTGTCAGGATATGGCTTGATTACAACTTCTTTTTCATTATCATCAGTCGTATCACAATTAAACAAACTCTTCGTATCTGTTAAATTCCTCTGACGATTCTCAATAAGATAATATTCATGATCATTGATCGGAACCATAAGTGTAGTTGTATCATCAGTTGAAGCCTGAGGGTTATCGAGTACCGATGTCAATGCTTTTACATTAGCGGATATGTTGGTACCAACCGGAAGAATTTTAGGGATATCCCACCCCATGAACGCACGTACCCATGCTGAAGGATAAGGAGTAATAAAGCCACGTCCTGCAGAATACCCTGCAACATCCATGATACAGAATGCGCCAACTCCAGTTGTTGACCAGAATAGATCGGGAATGCCGATCTGACGGGCAATCTGATTAACTAGAATACCCTGTATTCCCCAGTTGGTTCCCTCCTGGTTTGAAGTTTCAGAGCATACCATAATCTCATCGATCAGTAGTTTTGAATCCTTACCCTGGACAATTATGCCATTTTGTTTGATCCCAAGGGTATCAGCATAATCTTTAAACCAGTCTGCAGTAACGAAATAATCTATTATATCCGATTGTGAGTCTGGAAACCCCTCTTTTGAACCGTCCAGCAACCCCGACGATCCGGCATGAAAAATAAGGAACACCGTTTTACGACCGAGAGAATCCCTGAATGTGCTGTCAGATTCCTGAAACTGAATACCGGCAAAAGGAGACTCCTTACTGTTTGCACACGCCGTGATTGCATCTTTTAGAAAAAGCAGATAGCCTCTGGTCTTACGATACCCGTATTCATCATAACTTTCCTTTTTTTTCTTACCGGCTGGAGAATAATACAGCATGGTAGAATCGACCGCATAAGCGCTATACGCGCCTTTAGGATAAATTGTACTGGTAAGCACCAGCCTTCCGTGCGACACTTTTTTGTAGTAACCTGCTACAGCCTCCAGTTGATGAGCAAAATAGAGCGAGTCGTGGGGTAGCTTGTCAAAGAGATAAGTACTGTCATCATAATATCGCTCGTATTCTTTTTTATCATTTCCCAACTTATCACCACCGGTACGATTAATTCCGAAAAGTCCGTTACCTGTTGACGAAGTCAGGGTATCTCTAACGCCATGGTTGAATTCGACACGCATAGCGATAATATTTATCGTGTCATTTGACGGACGATGAAAATTGATTGACCAGTTGAAATCACGGGCAGATGGAACGTACCCTTTGTTTGATACACTTTTGCGAAGATAGGCATAACGCCCGGAGGGGCCTCTGTATGGTGTTTCACTACCTGCAGGTGATGCAGAGAAAACAGAGATGAATAGCGATACAACAATGAGAACAGAAAGGTACAATTTCATCATCATTCCTGAATATTAATTTACTTTTTACATCTATCAGAACTGGAACAGGAACGATACTCTCCACTGACCATTTCTGACTCCGGTAGCACCAGTCTTATTTTTATTGATTGCTTTTAACGTCTTCCTGAGGAACCCTTCAGGTGACACAATGTAAGAATAGTCGAAATTCATCCCACTTAATTTCACACCCACACCCCATGTCCATTCGTAACGTTCCCCAATGTAGTCCAGAAGAAATCCTGAACGAAGAGCTACAAAATTTGAGTACCAATACTCCATCCCAATGTTGTAATTGATCTCCTGAATCTCGTACAGCCAGTCTTCTTCTTTATCATTAATTAAATCGGTACTCAACGCTTTAATAAAATTATCCGGTTTACCATCGAAATTATTTTTGACAATCTCTTTATTCAAATCCAAAAGAAATTTGACATCATGAACCGGTGTCTCCAAAGCACGGTAAGCAAGTCCAAGGCGAAGTGTAAACGGAATAGGATCTTCCTGTGAACGGCTTACATAGAAAACGGGTGGTCCCATGTTCTGAAGCATAAAACCAAGGTCCAGCTTTTTAACAAGCAGATTTCGTTTCAAAAGTGATGCATCAATGGCAAAAGATTGCGCAACACCTTCATTGTTTTCTCCAAGTCCCGGCGCCAGTGCACTATGCACGTATTTTGCGTTAAGCCCGACAGAAAAATCCTCCCTGATAGGTAATGCATATGACAAGCCGAAAATTCCTTCCCACGAACGTGTTTTACCACGATCACGCCCAAGAGCATCACTCAGTGTGTTTTCACCCATATAGATATAATTGATAAACAGTCCAACAGTACCCCAGTCCTGGGTAGGATATACAAATGATCCGTACATATGAAAGAGATCACGGATCATGAGCTGCGGTAAAAGTTGTTCGAAAAACAGAAACACCTGCTTATCAGCCTGATCATATTGATTGATACCTTTATCGGTGGCAATCCAGATATCATCATCATGGATGGTCACACTACTTACCACATTTCCTATAAGAGCATTTTTTGAATGAAACGATTTCCACTCGGGAGCCATTTCCAGTTTTTTCCCATCTTTAGTTTGCCTAACAGCACCATCTTTATAGGTAATAACGCCATTGTCGGTACCGATCCATACCGTCCCATTACCCTGTTCAGTAAACGATGACACCATACTTCCAGGGAATTTATATCGTTTCCAGACCGACCCGTTAAACATTGAAATACCATTTTCACCGCCTGTCCAGAGTCGTTTGTCGGAATCGATAAAAAGAGCGTGAATTTCATTTGATATTAGTCCGGTTGTTGAATCAAAATAGGTTGTTGAATTGGGGGTATATTTGAACATTCCCGAATCAGTTCCGACATACAGAGTATTATCGGTACCATAGGCTATTGCCGTAATCGTTTTATTGGGAATTCCTTTTGATGAGTCAAGGAGCGTCCATTGGCCTGACTCGTATTGAGCAAGCCCCTTATCGGTTCCGGCAGCTACTTTTCCATACTCTTCGATAGCAATCGAGGTGATATTATTTGAGGGTAACCCCTCAAGCATTGAATAGCGAACCCACTCATCATTATCAAAACGCCACAAACCATTTCTGGTTCCAACCCAGATACGATCAGACATATCCATACCCAGTGATGTAACACTGTCTCTGATTACTATAGAAAATGGGACCTTCACTTCTGTAAAATCTGAAAATGTCTTGTCCTGGATTTTAAGAAGATTTTCGTCAATATCTTTAGACAATACTGAAGCATTCGTTGAGTCAAGTGCTGGCGAGATCAATGCGTAGATCGTATTGAATGTACGTTCGAAAGAACTAAGCTCAAGTATTTTTCTGGTGATAGAACTGGCAATGGAATCCGGATTCTGAGATTTTGTTTGAATGGCAACTCTTTTAATCGCTTCATGTATAGCATTGAAACGCTTCATCTCAATTTTGTTATACCGTTTAAGTTCCCATTTTGCATCATTAATAAGGTTTTCATCATCAGAAGCAAGGTACTTCTTTGCAATAGTTTCAAGATCATCACTTTCCTCAATAAGATAAGAATCGTGAGATTCCCAAACCCGACCGTTGAAACGCAGCAACCCTTTATTGGTACCTGCCCACACCCGGTTTTTCTGAATAAAATTTTTATCTTTTTTAGCGGTTATTGCAGTAAAAACCTGATCAGTATTAATAAGATGCGCTTTCCATGAATTAGCCTGTGGTGACTGCCCAAGTCCGGCTGGATTGTAAAAAGTCGCAGTCGCATCATCGGCAAGACCAGTAAATGCTTCACCCATACCTGTTGATCGGGCACCTGGGGGAAATATCAAGGTAATTACAGCCGACTCACCAACTCCTGCTTCAATAATAGTTTTACTGATTATAATCAGGAAAAAAGTAACAGCTATTGCACATCTGTTTCTTTTCAAAATATGAAACATTACTTTGAACCTCGGGTTGTATGTTGTTTTTGCATAGATTTCCATTCCGGAAGCGCGGGTCGAATGCCGTGCTTAAAAAAAGGCATCATACCTAGCTCGGTCGTTTCGCGAAGATCCTCTTTACCATGGTGCGGATGGAGTACCGTAGTGCAATTAAGATGAAACGGGGGCAGAAGTTCCGGGTGTTTATATATCTCTTCTCGTGTCACAAACTGTCCCTTTTTAATAAAATTACTGCAAACCGAACAATCATTCGGACTGAAATCGAAGAAATAAAACTGGACAGAGTTATTATCCCCAATTTCAACCGCTTTAATACTGTTTTCGATTGAGGTATTCCAAAGTTTTACAATCGCTTCAATTTCATCGCTGGTTAATGTATTAAGGTTTTCGTTTAAGCCCGTCAGATATTTTCGTATTTCTTCTTCACCTGGTTTTACCTTAAGGAGCGCATCCCGGGGGGTTCTGCGCACTATCGAATAGATGCCACTTTCGTGGATCAGGGGATTGGGCACATCATCCACCTGCTCCACAGGACTTGATTTAACGAATGCTGCACGGATAGCAAAAAGTAAAAGTATCAATACAATAATTATAGTAATTATGATCGTAACCATATTGCTCCTTCCGTGAAATTAGAGAACTACATATTTTCGACAATTTTTCTACCGAATTCTGAACATGAAACAGTCTGCGCGTTATCAGTCAGTCGAGCGAAATCATAGGTGACTGTTTTTGCCTGAATTGATTTCTCAACACCTTTGATAATCAGATCTGCAACCTCAGTCCATCCCATATACCGGAACATCATTTCACCAGAGAGGATGACCGATGATGGATTTACCTTGTCCTGACCGGCATACTTTGGTGCAGTCCCATGCGTTGCTTCAAAGATGGCATGACCGGTAACATAATTGATATTTGCTCCCGGTGCAATCCCGATACCTCCAACCTGTGCCGCAAGCGCATCAGATATATAGTCGCCATTAAGATTCATTGTTGCAACTACATCAAATTCAGCCGCTCTGGTAAGTGCCTGCTGAAAAAAGATATCGGCAATTGCATCTTTAATGAGAATTTTACCATCAGGTACTTCACCTTTGCAATCATCCCAGGAGATCAGCTTATCAGCATACAGTTCTTTTGCAAGCTCATAACCCCATGCCCGGAACGCACCTTCAGTGAACTTCTGTATATTACCTTTATGAACCAGGGTAACACTCTTGCGATTATTCTCGATTGCGTATTCAATAGCAGCTTTGATCAAACGACGAGACCCGGTTTTTGAGATTGGCTTGATCCCTATTCCGGCATCATCGGGAATGGTCCAGCCATACGCATCTTTCAGAAATGCTGTTAATTTTCGTGCCTTTTCAGATCCAGCTTCCAACTCTTTTCCAGAGTACACATCTTCGGTATTCTCTCTGAAAATAACCATGTCGACTAATTCCGGATTTTTTACAGGAGATGGTACACCGGTAAAATAACGTACCGGTCGAAGACAGACATAAAGGTCGAGAATCTGACGAAGCGCGACATTCAGCGATCGGATACCCCCGCCAACAGGTGTCGTGAGTGGGCCTTTTATACCAACCAGACATCTCTTGAACTCCTCGATAGTTTCATCGGGAAGCCAGTTACCTGATTTATTAAACGCTTTTTCTCCAGCAAGAATCTCTTTCCACTCAATTGAACGCTTGCCACCATAGGCCTTTTTCACTGCGTTATCAAAAACATACTGTGATGCACGCCAGATATCAGGCCCGGTTCCATCGCCTTCAATAAAAGGAATAACCGGTGTATCGGGAACTTCAAGTTTGCCATTAACCATTTTGATAATATCAGTCATTTTGTATCTCCTCAGCTTTTTGTATGCACAAATTACCTTATTATAACAGACAATCGTTAAAAATACACAAAATCATTATGGAATGAAACAGAATCGAACATTCAGCCATAATAATTTCATTTGGATTGAAGCAGAATTGCTATGAAAATCTTGACTCTATCATTAAAACGGAAGTATCTTTATGACACAATTGCGGGAGTGACTCAATGGTAGAGTGTAACCTTCCCAAGGTTAAAGTTGCGAGTTCGATCCTCGTCTCCCGCTTTTAATTTTTCCTTGTAATCAAATCCGATATCGAAATACCAGCCTGCCAGCCGGTACTCCAAGCTGCCTGAAGATTATATCCACCGGTAAGAGCATCGATATCAATAATCTCTCCTGCAAAAAACAGATTTTTAACCAGCTTGCTTTCCATGGTCCGGGAGTCGATTTCTGAACAGCTTACCCCACCACAGGTAACAAATTCATCTTTATTCTGATCACGAGCACAAACATGGAGTGGGAATCGTGTTAATTGCTGAATGATCATCTCTCGCTGGCGACTGCTCAGATGTGCCCAGAGCTGTTTTTCGGTACAGCCAGCCTGTGACACAATATATCTCCATAATCGTGAAGGGATTTTAATAATTGGTTGTGATTCTATCTGCTGTGATGCATTTTTTTGACGACAGTAATCCAACATCCGGTACAGTTCTTCTATGTTCTGATCTTCACACCAGTTGATGCGACAGGTAAAATCATACTTTTTGTTATAAATTTCCCTGGCTGCCAACGATGAAAGTCTGATTACTGCCGGTCCGCTGATCCCCCGATGGGTAATCAGAATATCACCAGTCTGCGACATATTGAATTCTGGTAGTGTTATACGTACATTTGAGATTGAAATTCCTGCCAGTTGCGATAAGGTCGGATTATCGGTTTGAAATGAAAACAGTGATGGAATCTGTGGAACAATCTGATGACCCAGCGAATGGGCGATTTCAATGCCACTGGATTGTGGATTTCCACCGGTAGCGATGCATACATAATCACAAAGCAATGACTCCCCATCAGACATTGTTATTCGAAACTCTTTCCCGTCATTATCCTTTGCTATTGCTTTGACACCCTTGTGTAAACAACTCTCGACACCCAGATCTTTTAATAGTGATTTAAGCAAGCCGGTTATCGACGAAGATCTGTCAGACTGTGGAAAAACACGTCCATCGGGTTCTGTTTTAAGCTCGACGTCTTTACTTTTAAGCCAATCAATCATGCTCTGATTATCAAAACGGGAGAATACACTTCGAAGAAATCCTGCGCCTCTTGGGTATACCCGTGAGATTGTCTGCCTGTCAAAATTTCCATTTGTACAGTTACACCGCCCACCACCGCTTAAAGCAACCTTCTGCAGAAGCTCATTGGAACTTTCAAGCAGCAGCACCTGAGCTCCCGGAGCGTGCTCTTTGATTGTTATCGCCGCAAAACACCCTGCAGCACCACCACCGGCTACAATCACCGATATCTGCGATTTTAATTTTTGAAACATTTTATTTTCCAATGCAACCATCAAGGTTGACGATAATCAACCATACCCTTAAATCTTTTGTGAAACCAGCCAAAGTAGTGTTCCGGATACTTCCTTATCCATGATGAAAGTATCTGGTTATGCTGGTTCTGATACACTTTAATGGCTTCCTCCTGGTCAAGACCAGCAACATCAGGCGGAGAGACTTCATCGATAACAATATCATAGGTAGAGTCTTCACGCATGAGCGCATAAGTTGAAACTACCGGACAATTAGTTTTAAGTACAATACCGGCAACAGTTTTTACTGTATTAGCTCTCTTATCAAGGAACAGCGCAGCAGATCCGTGCTGTCCCCCTCTCTGATCGATCAGGATTGCAACAATACCATTTTTGGCAATCGCCTGCAACATCTTCCGTAAAGCCTGTTCTCTATAAATTGTTTCCACCTTAGCAGCAGTGCGCTTTCGTTCAAGCCAGTCATGCGTATATGGGTTTTTCATTTTCTTTGCGATCACATGAAGCGCCGGGAAACGACTGCCAAAAAGTTGCGCCAGCAGTTCCCAGTTTCCAAAATGAGCCAGAATTGCAATCATTCCCTTTTTTCGTTCAAGTATCTTTTCCACAGTTTCGATACTATTGATAGACGATACAGGTACCTTGCCGTTTCGCAAAAAATCAACCGCATATCGACTTGTCGTGAGATAGACTTTTCTGACCAGAGCCTCCATCTGCTCCGGCGGACAAAGTTCTACATGTCTCATATTATTGATCACTACTTTTTTTCGAAATTTCAGTGTGTAGAGAAGCAGACCAGCAAAATTCCCTATCGATAATGCGATATTCCGAGGCAATATCGACAGTGTAATTTCGACAATCCGTAAAAAGAGGTAGGTTAAATAATCTGCAATTTTAATCATTGATCTGAAAATAATCATCAACATGAAAAAGCGAAAGCGTTATATTTGAAGTCGATAAAAAAGGTTCAGAGTTCAGAGTTCAGAGTTCAGAGTTCAGAGTTCAGAGTTCAGAGTTCAGAGTTCAGAGTTC
>JBNKZD010000014.1:0-17970 GCA_050301235.1 Chitinispirillaceae bacterium
TAGTAATCCCGGAGGCAGACCCGGTAATCAATATAGGAGGTAACAGGTTTCTTTTGCATACCATAAATATACACCGTAATTGGTTCACACTGAAGGGCTTTCGTGGAAAATACTCGAAAAAACGTGCACGTGATGTGCGCGAATATATTTATAAGTCATTGAAAAATAATAGAATAGTAATTATTTCACAGTTGGTGATGCTTTTTGTTTGTGCGCAGATGCGGCCTTCCAAGCAATAGGTTCCCATAATGAACAAACTCCATATAAGTCCTCCTGAAAAGCCCTTTTTTCCACAAACAAATTAATTCTACTACGTTAAAATTACTTTTCCGCTCAATGACCGGTTGATGCGATTTAGGTATTTTAACGTTGTAGAATTAAATTTAGACTTCATGTTGGAGAAACTGTTTTCCAGCAGAAAACGGTTTCTATCCTGAACCCGGCTTTCCAGGCGTTAAAAGGAGGTATACTTACTGATAGTTCAAATATCATCATCTTTTATCGGGAGGACTATCATGAAAAAAAAATGTACTGGTATACTTGTTTTTCTTATGTTCGGGATGACCTTTGCCATCGGACCGCAGCATTGCATTTTGAGAAGCCAGTCGACGCAGGGTAAGCATTGGGAAGGACGTTCATCGATTGTGAGTGAACATTATGATATTACCGTGATGCCTTCCTATCTGGATGTAACACTGGACCTCTCATTTGACTGCAGAGGAACGGTTGCGCCGGATTCTTTCACGGATGCACTTGAAATTGTTGGAAACATCAATATTGCACAGGGTGCTGCTGTGACCGGCATGCTACTCTGGAATGGCGAGGAGATACTTAAGGCGAAACTCAAACCGTTGCAACTTGCCCGTGAACAGTATGAGAAGGTCGTCGATCGCGATGCAGATGCTCCACCTCCGCCGAAAGATCCTGTGATTTTTGAATATGGCTGGGGAGAAGACAACTATTACCTTTCAATTTTTCCCGTTAAATATGAGGGATCGCGTAAGCTGCGCATGCGGTATGTGATTCCGGCAATCAATATGAATGGATATACCGACATCCCTTTCCCCACAGCTTTTAATTCTGCGGTTGCAACTTATAAAATTACTGCCGGTACAGGTGTCTCTACTGTTGCCATGGTCAATAACAGCGGGACAGAGAATGAACTTCCGGTACCGGCAACCTTTACCACCGGAAGTACACTCTATAAGTCGATTGTAATGATTCGCGCTGTAACAGAGAGCAATGATCAGAAATCGAGATTCTATACCGCTTCATTTAATCTGCCGGGATTTGAGGGGACCCTCACACATGTAATTGGCAGGACTGGTGCTGATATACTTAAAAGTGCCGGGCTCAGAGAGGATATTGTCTTTCTCTGGCGCTGGAATCATTACCAGTGGCGGGATCTTTACACAAATCAGATTATAGCACAGGCAAAGCTTTTGCGCGATTTTATGAACAGAATCTATCATTCGACAAAGCGTGCAGGACTCGTGGTGGACCGTTCCGGTGTTGACCGGCGGGTATTCTCTATTGACAGCACTGAGGGAAGTTCCGGAAAAAAAATGCTTCAGTTTCTTGATTCGCTGTGTGAGCTGTCACCTGTGAAATCAGGACCCTATTATAACCCAGGGTTTACTTCAGCGCAGACCGATTCAATAATTGCGCTCTCCATGGAAGAGTTCAAAGACGCCCTGCGACTGGCAGAAAGCATGTTTGATCTTTCGGGTGAAAAAAAGATCAACAGAATAGTTGTGATGACAGCAGGACCCGAATGGATCAAGACAATCAAGTCAGCAACAGTCACCGATCTTGACTCATCAATCGTTATATCTCCGGTTGCTTCACTGTCAGGAACAGAAATGCTTGAGGGACTTGCAGTTCCTTCCGAAGCTCGTCAGTTCTACTGGCCCGGGATCAATGTTCAATCTGTAATCCGGCAAATGGCGCTATCGGTTGAAGCTGTTCTTACTACACAATCGGGAAAGTCTGTTACAGTGCCGGTCCCATCAACCAGCAGCTCATACCGTTATTACTGGAAAACGGTTTCACCACATCTTGACCGAAAACTTTTTACTACCGAACCGCTTGAAGCAAAAGTGCTCTGGAAAATTTACAAAAACAAGGCTATCATTACTGAAATCCCCGAAACACCCGAGATCGTAAATCAGAGCGATCCAGTACAATTTGCCAGTGCTCTTTGCGGCAGCGGCAGTGTCGAATTTCCTGAT
This sequence comes from Chitinispirillaceae bacterium, assembly GCA_050301235.1. Lineage (GTDB taxonomy): Bacteria > Fibrobacterota > Chitinivibrionia > Chitinivibrionales > Chitinispirillaceae > JAFGIN01. The sequence goes on from JBNKZD010000014.1 coordinate 2,232, forward strand.
GGTAAACCTCAGGCTTCGCTTGCTGCAACCTTCGGGTTTGTTGATAAACAGTATGCACTGCTTGCACTTGAAGAGGACGTGATGGATCCTCTCGATCAGGAACGATACCGTTTTGAAGGCGTCCCGGCACTTACGACTGCCGATATCGTGGTTCAACCCGATGATAACCCTCCGGATCAGCAGAAACTCGACCAGCCGGGAACTGCTACACAATATCCGATGAATGTAAAACATGTTGCAACCGATGTTCTGCGTCTTACGTTGAATCAATCGATTCTGACCATTGCTATCGGGGCAAATAAAGAAATTGTCACTTCGAAAAAAGTTACGATTGAAATCTATACTCTCACGGGGAAACTTCTCTTCAGTGTAAAGAATGTGGAAATGGTGGACGGAATGATTCGCTGTGTTCTTCCCCAGACAATTTGCTCCACACGGCAGACACTGATCATTATGGTAAGGATCGGATCGCAACTGCACAGGCTTAAGCTTATTAGTGGTGCACAGGGGATGACATCATCAGTAGCAACACATTAACGAAGTTTAATGAAAACAGTCCATTTACTGCTTCTTGTATTTGGGAGCGTTAAGGGGGCACCTTTGCTTAAATTTTTCTTCATTACTTTTTTTAACATTTTCTATCGGACATACCCTGAAAGGGCATACGCGCCAATGTAAGCTTTTCATTGAATAAAAATAATATGGACGCCAGAGGCGATTTAGTGGGGCCCAGACCATTGGTTACGACGACAAACCTTTATGTGCCCGCACTCAGAGCCTCTGGCGTCGTCGGAAGTGAATGATCGCGAATTTTTTATATTTCTCAGATCGCTTCAGGTGAGATTAATGAGCTTGAAAAATCCTTAAGCTGCCAATCCAATCAATCTTAAGTCAGCGCGTATGCCCTGAAAGGGTAATCCATACGCCATGTCACAGGTATAAGGCTACTGTGTTTGTCTTCTTTATGTGGGTGGGAAAACAGCCGCAGAAACTCCCTGTCATCCCTGCAGCTGCTGATCTTCTTAACGATACCTCCGGGTAACTCCGGTGTACCGGGAACCTGTTTCTCAGGAAGCGACTGCAGCGGCAGCCAATTTCTCTGCGGCTTTTTTGCGTTCGTACTTCTGGCGAAGTTTACGCTGATAGGCACTTCCAAACAGTGCTATGATATCATCATCATTGCCGTAGAAGCATTTTCATTATCATTTCCTTCGACTATTTATAGGGCTTACTGCTTGGTAAAATTTGGCGTAAGTTATTTTTTTTCTGGGAACCGGGCCTGAGTAACTAACCAGTTCCTGTTTTTCCAAATCAGGTAATCAACCTGCAATCATCGCAATCTCTTCAATACATTCAAGATTGGTCAATAGGTCTCACTTTTTATATTGGATCTTCGCCAAAATACCAAAATGCAGAACTTTTTTTTTCAAGTAGTTCGATAAATTCTTGTTTATTCTCTACTTTCCAAAAAATCTCTTTTCTTTTCACTTCTAATAAATTTTATTTTGTTTTCTATTTGTTTTTCAATATATGCTCGGTGTTCAAGTAAATCAATTGTATTCAGTAGGGGTAAGATACTTATAAGAAAATTCTTTTCTTTCTCTAAATTAGGAACTCTACTTCCCCAGTTGACAGACAATCTTGGTTCAAATTCAATTTTTTGGAAATCTTCAAAGTTTTTATTTCTCATTAGAAATGATTGTAGTAATTCTCGCCTGAACTCATCACCCATGAAATTAGCAACATCAAAAATAAAACGGACATAGTTGGTATTATTGACATTTATTTCTATTGTATTCTTAATAAATGCCTGTTTCCTATCGGATAATGTTTCATCATTTTCGCCATTCCTTTTTGTGAAAAGTTTTTTGAAAATATTATCACCCACGTGATAGGCATCTTCATCTTTATTGAAAACATACTTAGCATATTCTTCAATATCAGGAATATAAGATTCCCTTTTCCACAAAAACTTTAAGTCTGGCATAACAGAATGGATTGATGGCCATTTTTCACTCTCATATACGGAGTTAATTAACCTAAGCAAGAAACTTTTATCTTTGGATGTGAGTATTTCCAACGCTTCTCCTGAATGGTCAATATTTTTATCAACCTTTAAAGCAGCAAGATATGCTTCAAATGCTAAATACTGATCAGATTTGAATATTTCAAACCAATTCCCAAATAATTTTGAAGGCTTTTCATATATATATCTTAAAGGGATTGCGCATTTTTCATCCATTTTTGATTTTAATACAAGATTCTTTACAACTTTTGAGAATATATCAAGATCGATATTATAATATTTTTGGAGAAAATCAATAGAATGAGGCAATTGATTACTTGGGGTATCATTTATATGGTCCAAAAGTTGTTTTATTACTTCATGTGTAATATTTTCCGCTGATAAGTTTTCGAAATATGCTGAGCGCCATAGCTTTTTCCATCTGTACGTTTTTTTATTAATAAGGTCCAAAACTCCGACGGAATCCATCGTTTTAAAAAGGTTGAAAACTATCATCCGGGGGTCCAATTCCAACAGATCATCATAATCAATGTACACTGAGATTATGGCGGGGTATTTAGTAGGGTGAATTTCTGCAATCGCAGAAAGGCTTCTGTAAATACCATTTTTTAGTGAGTATTCTCTATCTCTGTTAGTTAATGTTGCATGCAGTACTTTGCATTGCTCCATAAACACTTTAAAGCCTTCAATAGTTAGTTTAGAGAAATGTGCTATAAAACATCTATGGCGATACTGTTCATATTCTTCATACTCCATTTCCAATAGTCGTCGTTCTTGTATATCTTCTAAAAGTAACTCTGCCAATTGCAATATTTCATTCGTGTAAGATGTTTTCCACTGTGCTGGGTATTCTATGTTAAGATCGTCCAGTTGCTCACATAGTTCTGCCATTAAAAAACAAGCTGTTAAATCTTTTGGGTCAAATACTGGAACAAGCATGTCTCTAATAAATGGAAAGTCAAAAATTGTCATTTCTTTACCAGTAAATCTTATATGGCTCACATACTCGTTTAGGCTTTCGTAAACCAACTCTTTATAAGTTAAATTATTTACCAGTTTTGCTAAACCACAAAACAGACTCTTCCTTACTGGGTGCAGGTATTCATCTGGCGTTAGCCGAAATGTAGTAATTTGAATAGTGTTACCACGTTTCCATTTATGTACTCTATGTTCGACCGCAAGGTAGCTTTTTGTTATGTAAATAAATAACCTTGTAAATAAATAGTTAGAACCGTCATCCATCATTTCGAACAATTTGTCAATAACATATTTTTGAATGATGTATCCGTATCGCCAATCGTTTGAGTTAAAAATATAATTTTCTGTAAGTTCATTAATAACATAACCCAAAGAGTCTTTAGTTTTTTCCAAGTGCATTAACAACAGGCCAAACGATATTTGGAATTCATGCTCTGAGAAGTACCTAAAATGACTCAACAACCGGACTATTGAATCATCATCATCACGCCCATTTTTGGATTCCTGAAAAACTGCACTGCTCCAGTCAATATCTACTTGTGGAGTATTATAAATTATATCTTTAACAAAGTTTAAGGATTCAGTTGGGAGTGCAAACCAAAATGAGTTCAAAAAATCCAGTGTATTGCTATTATCCTGTTTCGCACGTATTTCTTTAAATATGGCTTGGACTTCCTTTTTTATTTCTTCTGCAATTTTTTTGTGATCAAAGGAAGAAATCACAGGATTTAGCGCATCAACAATTGTTTGCTTGAAACTGGGATAAAAACTTTTAACTATCAAAAAAAACGGTATCTTTTTCTTTTCAAAAACAGCTAGATAGAAAAGGTAGGTTGATAAAACCTGGTCGGCCATTTTAACAACTTCATATTCGTAAAAGTCAACAATTTCTTTTTTATGTAAAATACTGATATATTCCCAAAATTCTTCTGTTTGTATACCAAATACATCTCGTACAAAAGACATGTGCACGTCATTGTATTTATCAATATTTCTGAAAAAAGAGATTGCACAAGCAGAAACGAGCAGCTTGTCATTTTCTATTATTTCATTAATGTTTTCATTTTGTTTAAAATAATCATCATAAAGGGAAGTGACATTCTGGATTGACTGAATTTGTTGTGTTTTAAGTACCACTTTCGAGGCCATAATTGCTAATCTTGCATTACCTGCTGCAATATCCTGTATTCGCTCCTGGTATTCTGAGTTTTTTATATCAAATAATTGGATTATTAGATCTTTAATTTGTTGATCAGTTAGTGGTAAGATTTCCTGTTCGTATACATGAGTATACCTATTAGCCTTTTCTATTACTGGATGTCGAGCATAATCCCTGACTGTTGCAATAATTTTATACGACTTTTTTTCAGTATTTTCATTCAAATAGTGCAATATGTAATCTAAGCGATTATCCAACCTATTCGCATCATCGACGAAAATGAGATAATCACCTGGTTCACTGAAATGTGCTGTAATATCATTTACCAGATCAGCACCTTTATCAAAGATACAAAAGACCTTTATTGTTGAATATCTTCTTTTAAACTGTTTTGCCAAGTTAACTGAAAAAAGTGTTTTACCTACACCCGGTGACCCTGATACAAGTAAAAATTTACCCTTTTCAAGGTTTGCTATACCTTGCTCAAGCGCAGTATCCTGAAATAGTATTTGATTATCGATTGATGTAGTAAGTTCGTTTTGATTATATCGTTTGATAAAATCATCAATTGATAATAATTGGCCTGTATCTAATGAGAGTCCTAAATACAGTTCAGATAATACGGGATAACAATTTTGAATACTAAGAGCTATTGTATCTAAGCTGTTTAGATTAAGCCTGATCCCCTTATTTTTACATTTAATTTGTAACTGATTAATTTCATGGGTGGTTAACTTGCCAAGGTAACATATAATTATTTCGCGGATTTGATCACAAGGTATTCCGGTTTTTTGTTCATTAAAACATTTGTCGATATCATCCTCTAACTTTTTTGGCAAATCTTCTCGTTGAACTGTATATTCTGAAAAAACATACTTTCCATCAGATTGAATTAGTAAACTATCCGGTGTCCCCTTAACAACTCTATCTGTTGTCTGCATCATTCCAATTACATTAACATTTTCATACCCTTTGCGAAATAACCAATCATCGCAAAGTCGTTGAAATGCACCACCTTCTAGTTCAAGCAATTTAAATTTTATTTGATTTATCGTTCCCATATACCTTCAGACACTTTGTTATGTACAGCACCCAATCAAAATAATAAAAACTCACCATTTCTCATATACTCAACCAGTTATTAATTCACAAAAAGGCGCCAATTCACTTGTGGTTGACCCGGGATGCCATGTAAAACTGTTCGAGTCCCTATATCCGCTTTGCGGTTATTTTCAAAATAGCGACTACACTTGCAATCACCTTAATTATTTTTCATAAGTATCCAGCAATGTAAATACGATTAAATCTTATTTATTCGGCTCTGTGTTCAATTTAATGGGAGATAAATGATTTTGTATAGTGATTTACTCATCAACAATGCATTATTCCGTAAATATGAGAAGCTGGCTGATTTCGAGCATGTATCAAAATCGGAGATTGGTACCCTGCAGGAACTTGTTAAATCTGTTGCCAATCAGGTTGAGCCTCATCTGGACCGAATCCGGGTAACTTTCGCACAGTATACTGAACACGATATGCGGCATGTTCTTAATGTTGCAGATAGTATCAATAAATTTTTACCTGAACAGTCCGAAAGCCAGAAAAATTTTGCACTGAATGGTGTTGAACTTACCTTCCTGTTACTATCGATTCTTCTGCACGATGTCGGAATGTTCGTTTCAGATGCAGACGAAAAACAGGCTTTACTGGATTCAAAAGAGTATCAAGACTATTTGCGTCTTGCGAGCAACCGACTTGAGACTGCCAAAAAGGCTGAAACTGCCGGACTCACTGTACGGGCAGGCGCTATCAGAGATGCGATATTTGCCGAATTTATCAGACGGAAACATGCTGAACGTGTTCGTGAATATATAAAGAAATATCTCAATAGTACACTTCAGTTCCGGGGTAGTGATTTTTCATCCGAAATTGCAGATCTTTGTGCAAGTCACGCATGGGGGATCCAGGAATCGAACGATCCGCGTAAACCCGGTAACTGTGTTAAAAAACTTGATATGCAAAAAATGATCGGTTTTACCCCGGTAAATCTTTCCTATATTGCATGTTGTCTTCGCCTTGGCGATATCCTTGACTTCGACAGAACCCGTACGCCAGTGTCTGCCTTCCATGATATCCATTTTACTGAGGATTTATCTATTCAGGAGTGGAATAAACATTTGAGTATCGAAGGTAGAGATATCAATCAATACAATGTTCTTTTTGAAACTAAATGCAAGACTCCTTCTGATTATGTGGCGGTCCATAATTTTCTTGGCTGGGTAGATAAAGAGCTTCAGGAGTGCACACGACTTGTTCGTCAGTTCCCTGGAAAATACCAGGAACGTTACAAGTTGAATATTGCACCGCTAACTGATCGTACCAAAGTGCAGATGGAAAATCCGGATCATGTTGCGGGGGCATTCCGTTTTCAGCTTGAATATGATCAGATCATGCGTTTGCTAATGGATAAGAGTCTTTATCCGGATCCGGCACTTTTTCTTCGTGAGCTGCTCCAGAATGCACTTGATGCATGTCGATATCAGAAAGCGCTCGCTGAAGATTTAAATATGGGCGATAAATACATCCCCCGAATCCAGGTACAAGATCTGAGCGGATTACCGCGGAATCCGGAGAAACCACTTGAAGGTCCCAGAATCATTTTCCGCGATAATGGAATTGGCATGTCGCAGGGAGCAGGTCGAGAAATATTTCATGCGGGTTGGAAAGAGCTTTTACCGGTCGGTTGAATTTAAGGCAGAAGTTGAACGGCTGAAGGCAAAAGGAATTTTTCTTGATGCCTGTTCGCAGTTTGGTATCGGATTTCTTTCTTGTTTTATGGGTGGAGATCTGATCGAAGTAGTGACATATCGCCACGGATGCCAACCGCTGAAAATTACTATTGAAGGGCCGGGTAAATATTTCTTAATTGAAAGATTAAATGTTCCGTCAACTTCAATACCGTATAACTCGCCGGAAGATCCTGATGAAGATATTCCACCATATCATCCTGGTACATATGTTACTGTTCATTTGCGTGATAATTGGCATGGGAAGGAGAAAACAGAGATTGAAGATCTTGTATTTCAAACGCTGAATTTATTTGCGGTTAACCAGGAATTTCCGATTACCATAACGAAAGATTCATCTCACGAAAAACATACAATAGCTGCACGAAGGTGGGAAAATGAGATCCCTGGTTGTAATTTCGAAAATATAAAAAGTGGTGAAATGTTTAAACCATTTTTAGCTCCTGCAATCTTTAGGTTTGCAGAGGTGGAACCGATGCTACGTGGGATAGGAGTTATCTGGATGCTTAGTGATGAAGGGAAACCCGTTCCACGGAAGGGTTACCTTCAGATTGATGAATGGGAATATTATATTGATGAAATTCCTTTTATATCAGCAGCTCGTGATTTCTTAAACTCAGTTCAGGGGAGCAGACTTTTATCTCAAAGTGAACGCTGTTTGAATAAATTAAATAGAGCAATAGGCCTTCTTATAGAATCACCAGATGAAGCATGGGTAATACTCAAGGAAATCTATAAAGAAGGTTTTTCATATTATCATGATGAGCTTAAATATGTAGAACTCATGAATATTTATCCAAGTTTAAATACTTTAGAAAAAGAGTGGCTTAAAACTACAGCGCAATCATTTTTAAAAGATTTTACCTTATGTCACATTAAAGGAAATTTTAATTGGAATCTATCAGGAAATAAAAGCATTGAAGAATTACATGCATTAATGACATGTAACCTTGAATTATTAACAAATGTATGGGCAAATAAAAAAGGTATCGAATACAACAATTCAGCAATGGGGCATGCATATAGGTTTGCATTGCATGGGATTGAGGTGCCAGGAGGCTTTCAGACATGGAAACCAGACAAAGGTGAAGCTACCCAGAGTGTTTGGTTACCCGATGGTACCAATGCACTGGTCGATGTCTATGGTTCCCTCGCGCCACAGCCCGCAGTAAGTCGGTTATTCGTACCTCATGAGCAATCAATTGCCATACAAATTCTTATTACGCGTGCATTCATCAGGTATGCAGATAAAATGCGCAAAGAACATGCTAATGTTCCTGAATGGCATACCTGGTTCAGGGGGTTTCTATACAATTGGAATAAAAATCTTCCGCACACGGCTATTCTTAATGAGGATTTTAATTTGATAGCGGATGCATTAATTATCCTAAACTATTCTAATCCAAAATTAATCGAATGGTTTACACCAATGGAACTATGCTGCCAGTTTGATACTATAACTGTCTACAAGAATTATTGCCTACTAAAAGCGATTTTTATTTTGAGGACGTCTGGTGGCTTCCAGGTTACGCAGATAGGATTTATGATGAATCAGGGAAAAGAGAGGTAGATTTCGCACCTCTTGCAGCCCGCCTTGGAATAAAGAAAGATAGGTAACGGAAACAACATGGATAATCCCAAAGTATTTATCAGCCACGCCAGTGAGGACAAAGTCCGTTTCGTGCTCAATTTCGCTAAGAAGTTAAGAGAGAAGGGCATTGATGCGTGGTTGGACAAGTGGGAAATGAAGCCCGGTGACAGCTTAATGGATAAAATATTCGTTGAAGGTATTGGACAAGCAAGAGCTTTTATAATTATTATTTCACACTATAGCAATAATAAACCATGGGTACATGAAGAACTTAACAAAGCAGCTGTTGACCGGATAAATAAAGGTACAAAACTAATCCCCATCCTTATTGATGATTGCAGTGTACCGGAAGTCCTTTCATCAACATTATGGGAAAAAATCCGAGACTTAAATTCATATGAAACAGAATTTACGAACATTCTACATTCCATATTTGAAACATCTGAGAAGCCACCGATTGGAAATATCCCGAAAAAATTTACTTTAGAGCCAAGCAAAATAAATGGTTTGACTCCAATAGATTATGAGATTTTCAAGAAGGCTTGTCAGGCAGCTATTTCCGCAGATTATTGTTCATTTGATTCAGATCCATTCATTGATCAACTTGAAAAAAGTAGTTATGCCCTTTCGGAAATAGATGAATCTTTTAAACTCTTGGAATCGAATAACCTTTTAAAATTATACAGTGCCTTTGGAGGTAAACTTGATATTATGGGTATTGAGATTACAACTACGGGATTGGAAAAATATTTTGAGACAGAAATGCCAGCATTTGGCGAGATACAAAAAAAGGTTGCTTTAGAAATTTTGAATAATAATTTGCGTACTAACCGCGAAATATCCCAAATACTAAATGTTCCACAATTAATTGTCAGTTATATTTTTGAGCGATTCCAATCAAATAAAATGATTGAATGTGAGAAAACAACGGCAGGATATTTCAAAGAAATTTTGCAAGTATCTCCTCTTTTAAGGCGATGGGCGAATTCGTGAATTTTTCAGGTTTTGATTTCAACAGGGGTGAGAGTTGCAATCTTCTGCGCAACTGGAGTGTAAATATCAACGTCTTGACCGGGTGTCCGGATCGAAACAATTAACGAGTATCGTGTTTGAGAGGAACATTTGCCTAAATGGGTACGCTCGCGCCACCAACCGATCCTTGGAGAGACTGCAATCATATTTGAAAGTGCAAGTTCAACAGCGGTACCTTTCCAGATATCTGAATGTATAGATCCTTTGTCACGGCTTTGAGAACCGATCATCCAATGATCTGAAGCACTTTCGGTATCGGGTTTACCATTTTCTTCATCCCAGACTGCTGCATTAATTCTTCGCAGAAATTCATTCTGAGATTCTCCTGGTGAATTGATATCAAAGCGTAAGAGGTGTGATGGGTAACGGTAACGATCTTTCCATCCCACTTCACCCGGTCCAGGTTCTATGAAATAGGATAATGTGATTCTCATTTCAACCTTTGCCTCTCCAAGATCACGGAGTATTTCGACTGGCCAGGGTAGTTCATAAAAATGCATATCCTTTGTTCGTGCACGGCCATCACGTTTTTCATATGGTTGTATTTCGGCTTGTGAAACCATTGTTAATGAATTTGATGCACAGTATAGAGCTTTGCCTAAATCAGGAACTCCATAGCCACAGCATTTCAGTACATTCGCAATTTGACTCTTTTTGTCATCTGCTGCGAATTGCCGTTTCAGTTCCTGCGGCCACTCAGCAGAATGAACAATGAGTGCTCGTACGGTTTCTGGCCAGTAATTGGGATATTCCACCATAATTTTTGCAGCGAAATGTGCAGCTTGTGCAGTAGCGGCACTTGTCATATTGAATGAATCAAAAAGCCTTTCAGTTGGCTTGTAATAAGTTGTCAACAGTGATAGGTCCTCACATTCTGTTACAAATCCTGATCCATCTACAGCTGCGTTTCCTCCTTCAAAAACAACATCGGGTTTTATCGGCCATTTGTTTTCCTCCCACGTGTATGATGTTGTTGAAAATGGTGACAGTTGGTTTACACCGGCAACCGGGTAATATCCATTTAATGTCGGGTCACTAAGCTGTGTTAATTGAGTGTACGCACCTATCGAAAGTGCATTCCAGGACTGGGCTGGATCGTGTATTGCATCGGTAATTTGTGTTGCCGGGTAAAGTGCTATTTGTGTAATGGAACTCGTGAAATTTCCAACAGCGACAAGCATAAGTCGTTTTATTCCATCCTCAGCTCCTGATATTATCTGATCAATAGTCGCAGACCACGATGAAGGCCTTCCACGATCACGAGTGTCCTCCGCTGTAATTGCCATACAGACAACTCGTTTACGATCAGGGGCTTGCACTTCCGCACGATAAACTCCTTGACTGGTAATCTCTCCCCAAAGGTCTTTATGATTTTTTTCTATGCCAGGCGGTAATATTTTAACAGATTCGAGAATGTGTTCTACCCGTATACTACCGTTACTCTCAAGATACTGCTGAAGATTTCCATATGCAGCTAACCCTGCCATATTAGTCCCATGACCTTTATGATCATGCACACCCCAATCAGGGTGATAACAATGACAGTCAGTTTCATCGATAACTGGCTTTAGCAACCGATGTCCTGAATTTACGCCAGTATCGAGAATACACACTGATATTAAAGATTCCCGGTCAACTTCAAGCCGGGATAAAAAATCCTGTCCCCATTGTGCCTGTTCGCGAGGTGGTTGGTTTACCCAGAAATCAGCTGTTTCTTTTGCCAAGCGAAATTCTGCAATATCATCAGAAAATCTAAGGAGCTGTTCCAACTGAGCAATGATGCATACACAAGCTTTACAATACGTTCGGGAAAACGGATTCTGCCGGGTCTGTTCGGAAGGCCTAACTGTAAAAGTACTGTCAGAAATCGGTTTTCAACAAAATCCGTATCCCCACTAAGCCAAACCTCAATCCAATTAGCTTCTTCAGCAGGTAAAAGTTCGATTTTATCTAACCAGAATGATCGTACAATGGCTTTCCGTAAATCTTCAATTCCGTTTACAAGATCGCTGTTTTTCGGTTTTCCACTCTGAGTTTGTTGTGTTGCATATTGCTCAATTTTTTCAATGAAATGCTGACGCTTGTCATTCGATACAAACACCGTCGCATAAATGACATCGGAATGTTCTTCTACTCCTGTTTCGGAATTAATTACAGGCTCTTTTTCTTTACGTACATTGCATAGTCTGATTTTTTTTGAGCCTAAATCCTCAAGACTTTTTGTTACCAGATCAAATCCTGGTTTACCACGGAACTCAAGATAAACACCGTTGCGCTCAGCATGACTTGCTACAAATTCACTCTCTGCTTCTCCCCATGCACGAGTTAACTGCATTTGAAGAAATGCTGCATGTGAAGCCCTGTCTCTTTGAGGGATCCTTTTTGATGCTCCCATTTGCGGGACACTTGTGTATGGCCTCTCTTCGGGATGCTGCAGCACAATATGGGGAAGATTGAAATGAACAGTCATCAGGTAAAACTCCTCATACCTTTTCTTGCTGTTTGCCGATTATGAATACTGTTAAGAAGTACATTTACGTTGACTATATTTTCATCAGCAAGTATTGCCTGCTTGATAGCATCACAGCATGCCTGAACAATTTCTGCATGGGAGAGCCCTTCACTGGTAGTAAGGACCTCTTTCCATTCGAAATCTTCTTTCATGAAAGTCCCAAGAACGTTAGCAATAAGGGATTCTCGCAGTTCAGTAGATGGGTTCTCATAGTAGAGTACGTCATCAAAGCGACGAAACAGAGCTTGATCGAGTAGTTTAGGATTATTTGTTGCCGCTATTACCAGGCTATCAGATGTATCCTGTTCAATAAACTGAAGAAATGAATTCAGTACCCTTCGCATTTCACCAACATCGTTATCCATTGAGCGCTCACCGCCGATGGCATCGAATTCATCAAAGAGATACACTCCATGTTCATGTTGCATCATATCGAAAATCTGACGCAGTTTCGCACTGGTTTCCCCCATGAACTTCGTGACCATCCGGTCCACCTGAATGGTATGTAATGGTAAGCTCAGTTCTTTTGCCAGTACTTTAGCAGTCATAGTTTTACCGGTACCGGGTGGCCCGATTAACAGTAGTTTACGACGGTGCGACAATCCATACGATTTAAGTTTCTCCTGCTGGCGGTATTCATGGATTACCAGGTGGATGCGTTCCAGTAACTCATGTTGCATAACCATCGACGCAAGAATTGTTTGGGGTTCCTCCGTGAGCACAAGTCCCAGAAGATCCGCGGGGAAATTAATTATACGCGGACCACCCTTTTTCCGTTCAGAATCAACAATATCTCTGATATCATGTGCAAGTGCAGCATGTCCCTGTTTGGCTTCATGTGCTGCAACTTGCAATGCAATAGTATAAAACCGCTCAGTTTCATGGCTGAAATGTGAGCGGATGAGTGATTTTATCTGTTCTGCGGTAGCCATAATTGGTTTCCTGAATTTTTTTAGAAGAGATGACCGATTATAAGATTAAATTAATTACGTTTTCCATCCGTAGTCTGCCACCTGTGATACAATTTTCCATACTAATATAAATTCGTTCAGGTCCAATTAATAGGAGCGAACCTGCAAAACACTACTGGAAGTTCGAAGCTTTTATTTTTCTTCACTGTATTTTTAACATTTTCTATCGACCACACGCAAAAATGATAACCCACGCTATTGTCACAGCTATAAGGCAACTGTGTTTCTCTTAATTATGTGGGTGGAAAAAAACAGCCGCAGAAACTCCCTGTCATCCCTGCGGCTGCTGATCTTCTAAACGATACCTCCGGGTAACTCCGGTGTACCGTGAACCTGTTTCTCAGGAAGCGACTGCAGCGGCAGCCAATTTCTCTGCGGCTTTTTTGCGTTCGTACTTCTGGCGAAGTCTACGCTGATAGGCACTTCCAAACAGTGTTATGATATCATCATTGCCGTAGAATGCCGTCTTGCTGCATTTCCTGATTTTTGCCACTGCGATATCAACCCAGGTATACACCCGGTCGCGCAGCTGCTTTTCAGGTGATTTCTCCATCTTTTCGACATCTACTTTTGCAAGCATGTCTCCCAGAAGGATTTTCAGTTCGCCGGCTCTTTTGACAAGGTTGAAATCGATGTTACAGGCATCGAGCAGGTGCTTGTATTTTATCCCGTACCCTTCAAGTTTCCCCTCGTCTTCAACAAGGTCAGCATAACCATTGCCTTCCCTGATTTCATGCAGGGCATCAAGCAGATTTTGATTACCATCAAAAGCATAATCCATGGCGTTAAGTAATTTACCACGATTAGTGAACGCTTCAGAGGTAAGGTTTTCCCATTGTGTTGCAAGTTCGGTTGTCCCAAAATTAGCCATGGTTAATTCAATTTCGGCTTCCTGAAGCGCATTGGCTCCGGGTACAAGCCGCTCAACTAATGTCCAGTCAAGGTTCAGTGCTTGAAGCTGCGTCTTGTACTTGTTGGCAAGAACATCAAGTATTTTTGTCTCGACCACCGATTTCTAATAATTCTGCGAAAACGTATAGTACTTTCATCGATACACTTTAAAATTACGAAATTAACGTGAGATTGGCATTCAAAACAGTTTAGAGAGCTCCGAAGTCACACGTATTTTTTTCATCCAAACACTTCAGAAATATAGAAACATGCGTGAAATGGTCATTACAACAGTTTAGAACCCCGGAATCACGCGAAATTTACTCATCGAAACACTTCAGAAATATAAAAACACGCGTGAAATGGTATTTGCAAAAGTTAAAAACTACGGAATTACGCGTATTGTACTTATTTAAAACTTTAAAACCTACAAAATTACACGTACAATAGCGCTTCTAAACAGTTTATTCTAACAAAATCACGTGCAATTCAGGTTTCTAAACATGTCAGGTTAGCAAAATAGGTATGAAATGTAATTTCTGAACAGTTTATACGACCGATAGCATGCTGAATTACGTTTTACGATCGCTTTGTAAAGAAAATGCTGCTATTTGCTTTGAATTGCTCTCCACATTCTCAAAAACCGCTTGTGTCCCCCCTGTACTTAATAGTATTTACCTATAAAATGACCCTTTCAGTTGCATGCTGCCGGATAAAGCTGCTTAATTCAACAACAAAGATCCCATGCCGGTAGTTACAAGGGTCAGCCAAAGAATAACAAATGTAAAACAAAGGGCGCTTGAAAGTCAAAACGAAAATTTTAAATATATTTACATGAACTTGCTATAACAAATGATAAACATTAATGATTTTTTAATGAATGGCACGATAACAGAAATACCATTTGGAATTTCAAGAAACGATTTAATTAATATCATGGGACATGAAGGTAATGTGGCTTTTGGTTTTAAAAAAGACAAATTACCATCGATTTATAAATATGAAATGACTGAATTTTATTTCCAAAGTCAAAACATCGACAAACTTTCTGGAATAATGATTCAACTTGGTTCGTGTCCTTCAAAAACTGGCCTACTTGGATTTGATTATAAATGGTTAAGAAATGATCTCACTTTAGACGATGTAAAAGAACAACTTGAATTGCTAAACATTGCATATAAGGTGTCAACAAACAAATATGATTGTTCCCAAGAAATCAAAACGGTTAGTAACATTAAATTCTCTTTCTATATTGGAGACAATCATATTTGTGAAATAGGTAAATTTATTGAATTCAAAAATTAAAAGACAGCGCCCTAAGCGGAAGATGATATGAAGAAAAAAAAGGACAAAATTAAATCCAACAACAGGCCAAAATTTCGATAGGCAAGGCCATACTAAAACTGTTGGCTATGACGTTGATGGTCATGTTACCGTTAAAAACTACACGTAAAATCCCGTGGCGCGCAATTGTTTGCTGAAGTGTATTATCAGAAAAAAATCAACCAGTTCTTCTTATTTACACCATTTTTAAGTGTCGGAGGGGGATTTGGAAAATAAAAACCATTACATTAACTCCTACAAGTTACTATCAACGGATTCAACTATCCAATATTCAGATGACGAGCGTGAAAATACTACAACTCTTTTTTCCGGATCGGCAGGAGTAATGCCGGGAATTAAACTGGGAAGGTTTACTGCTGAGTTCCGGTTGGGAGTTGCAGCTTATTATTCGAAAACGAAAAGCCCTGAAGGATCAGCTGACAAAAATA
>JBNKZD010000015.1:0-5947 GCA_050301235.1 Chitinispirillaceae bacterium
TATTAATCCGTCCAGTGAACTATTTAGAGAGGAAATTGGGAATCAAGAGGATAAGTTAATTGCTAACGATCAAACGGAAGTTTACCTAAATCCTGGTGAACATTTCTATAGTGAACAGGTTTTTATTATCGTTGTAAATGCTCAACAAAAGACCGTTAACAAAAAACTGATGTCTTATGATGAAATTGTCGCTTTAGCATTCGTAGTTCAACCTAATTTTGACTATACAGTAACGTACAGGAAAGGTCCTCAAAGTAATAAAGAAGGTTCATTGGTAATTGGTCAGACAATTAAAATTAAAAATGGGATGATATTTAATGTCACAGCAACTAATAAATCTTAATTTAGACTTAAGTAAGCTTCGTAATGAAGGATATTGCATTGTCGTTAAACATGATCATTTGATCCTTAGAAATGTTCCATACGTTAATTCTAACAAGGAAATTAAATATGGAACATTAGTATCAAATTTATCATTGGCAAACAATAGGACTATTAAACCCAATCCGCACACAGTCTTTTTTGATGGTGAACTTCCATGCAATGCAGATGGATCTCCGTTAAATAAATTCGCTTGTTCCAATAACCCCTTTAAATTGGGGGATGAATTCATTGCTAATTTTCAATTTTCTGCCAAACCACCTAATGGTTATGATGACTATTATCATAAAATGACAACGTATGAAGCTATGCTCTCAGGGCCAGCCCAAGTGATTGATCCAATCGTTACCGCAAGATCATTCAAAGTAATCGAGGCTGATGAAAAGGAATCGGTATTCAATTATATTGATACCGCATCTACCAGAGCTGGAATTTATAACATAACACGAAAACTTGAACTTGACAGGATCGCGATAATAGGTTTAGGTGGAACAGGTTCATACGTACTAGATCTGGTTGCAAAGACACCTGTTAAAGAAATACATATCTTTGATGGTGATAAGTTTCTTCAACATAATGCATTTAGATCACCAGGCGCGCCATCAGGCGCAGAGCTTGAAGCACAACTTTTTAAAACAAGTTATTTTGAACGAATTTATTCAAAAATGCGTCGTGGAATTATCAATCATACAGATTATATCAGCTCTGAAAATATTGGTCAATTGAAGAACATGAATTTTGTTTTTCTCTGTCTGGATAAAAGTAGTATCAAAAAATTAATTATTGACAATCTATATGATTTTCGAATTCCATTCGTAGATGTAGGTATGGGAGTTGTTAATTCCAATGATTCACTTTGTGGTATATTAAGAACTACAACCGGTACTCCAAATCATGTTACCCAAAAAATTCCGTTGTCAGATGGAGACGATAATAATGAATATGATCAAAATATTCAGATTGCTGACCTCAATGCGCTCAATGCTGCACTTGCAGTCATAAAATGGAAAAAAATGTTTGGGTTTTATCACGATCTGGAAAAAGAACACAATAGTATGTATACAATTGATGGCAATATTATTACTAATGAGGATCAGGTTGAATGACACAAAAATCGACAATAAAGCATGAGTTCGTTGAATTTATTCCTGATGATTTAGAAGATAATACAATTTACATATCTATGGAATATGCCACTGCAATTCACAAATGTAGCTGTGGATGCCAAAACAAAGTTGTCACACCGCTTAGTCCACGTGACTGGAAACTGACCTATGATGGTGAAACAATCTCATTGCATCCTTCAATAGGTAATTGGTGTTTTCCATGCCGTTCTCATTACTGGATTCGAAACAGTAAAGTTGAATGGGCACGAAGTAGTATGGATATAGAACTAAATGTAAACAACTGTCAGATATGCAATGATAAGATAAAAAAGAATAGTTTTTTTGAAAAATTATTCCAATTCATATTTAAAAGAAAATAGGTTGAAGGAACAGTAATTGAAGCATAAAATGATTTCATGGCGAAAACAAAAATCACTCAAGAAAATAACTGAATCATTGCTTGATGGTATACTTACAGAGTCTATCATTGAGTATTTTCAATATAATCGACCCAGATATTTTGTAAGTGACAATTCTTCATGGTTTCGCGATGCTGTTTACAACGTTCATGAAATATACATAGAGGATCCTTTCGAATATCTGGCTCAAAAAATCAAAGAAAATGTTAAATTTTTACGCGCTTATCACGGGTGTAAACCAATAGACTTTAAATCGTATTTTGAAAACGGAATTATTCCACTTGATACAAAAACATTCGTTGAGTATGCAGAAACACGATTAACTCCATGTGGCGTAACAAAAGCTGATATCATAAATGGAATGAAAGGTATAGATACAAGTTGCCGTGGTGGGTATGCATGGTTTGTTCTGGATGATAGATCGTATTTTGAAGGTTGCGAACATTATCTGATTTATGGCAGTGAATATCTTAACGCTGTTGCCGGAAAAATTCAGTATGAGATTGGTAAACCTGCCAAGTATCATTTAGAAGAGGTTGGAACGCCTACAATTTTTGTTTGTAATATTCCTATCTCGATCATTGATGATGTTGATTTGAGATTATTGTCAGGAACAATGATAAAAAATTATTTTGAAATTATCTTTGACGGAAGAGATAATTCAGATGGGCTTAATTTTGGTTTTGAGATTGAAGTGATTCTAAAACCAGAATATATCATTGATCATTATCATCCAAAAGAATTAAATAATCAATTCTTAGGTGGCATACCCTACAGACCGAAAATTACAAAATGTGAATATTGCAAGTAATTAACTACAAAGAGGGCCTGTCTTAATGTAGGAAATTGTAAATGGGTTGCTGTTGTATGTTCCATTTACAGATACATATGTGTCGTTTTCCGGAAAAAATCTATTATCATAAGATACTGTTTCTATAGGATTAAAATCGAATTTGAATTCACCTCTATTTGGAAATGGCGAAATCTTTCCAATAGATACTTCTTCAAGACATCTGTTTTCGACTATTATTAAGCCATCATTACAATTGTTAACTCGAATATGTAGGCAATTAATTTCTGGTGTAATTGATAAATTTTTTATTATTCTCTTGCCTTTACAAAAATCATCTTTGTGATTGAGACAACCAGGTGCAACTTCAAAATAACTACCTATAATATTACCATTTTCTATATAGAATAAAGAACCATTAATGTAAGTAGTACCATTCTTGGTACCATTGTCGGCATGCTTTTTATTTAATGTCACTTTTCCTACACAAATAAACTACTTCATTCACATTGCAAACGCAAGTGTTTTTTAATTTTTGTTTGTTCACTTTTATTCGATTCTTTCTTGCTCTTGACAATCTTTTTTTCCTTTCTGAAATAATTTTCTCATCTAAACCATTATGTTTTTGTAATGGTGTTACAAAACCGATTTTTCCATGATACCTTTCATTGTTATAGTAGTCAAAAAATGCTGTAAAATAGGTAATTGCATCAATGTCATCAGTGAAATTTCCCGGATACCTTGGACTCCCTTTCACTATTGAAAATAAGGATTCAATAAAAGGATTATCGTTTGGTGTGTTCGGGCGTGAAAATTTCTGGTCTATTCCAAGATCTTTACACATTTTCATAAACGCTTTTGCTTTCATCTGCGTTCCCCTGTCATTAACCAAAACCGGCATTTTAATATCGACATCAAAAAGGCCTTCCTTGTCAAGGCCATCCTGTAATAATTCCATCGCTTCCCGATGGGTTATATTCCAGCTTATACGCCAGCTTATTATTTTCCGTGAATATTCATCAAGGATAGTAAAGAGGTACAAGAAAACGCCCTTAACATTAGTGTGACAATAGGTTATATCCCAACACCAGCGTTGATTTGGGCCATCAATATCGGCTCGTTCAGGAGCAACACTTTTTCCATTGTGTCGGGTTCTCTCAACTCTATCTGTTGTAAGTCTATTTTCACGCAGAACGGTATACACTGATGAAGCACTAACATTGAATAATCCTAAATCGGACCCTTTCGCTGCAAGTATCCGGTGGGAATCATCGGCATAATCATCATCTAAAGCCATCTCTAAAATCGCCTCCCGCTCTTGCTCTAAAAGCGCATGAGGGGCATTTAAAGGGCCTGGCTTGTGATCAGCCAACCGATCCTTCCGTTCACGCCACCGATGAATCCTACGTTGCTCTATTTGAAGCAACGAACATATTCTGTTTAAGTTGATGCCCTTGCTTATACCATCATCAATTAAATTCAATATTTCTTCTTTCATATCTGCAGCGCACCGTTCTGCTGAAATCGGTCCTGTTATTCCCCATTCACTTTTTTTTTAAGAACGGTGAATTCAGTAGCAAGTTCTGCTAAAGCTTTTTCTTTTCTGATAAGCTCTTGCTTTAACAAATCAAATTCTTCTGGAGTAACATCCTGCTGGATCTTTTTCTTTCTACCTGGGCGCGATTGTCGTAATGCTTTTATTGCGCCTTCACGAGCTATCTCTTCAAAACGCTGGATATCAGCTGTGTAAAGCCCCTCCCGGCGTAGAATCTCTGATTTTGTGGTCTTGTTTTGTCTTATCTCTTCAATGATGGCATATTTCTTTTCTGCTGAGATTTTATTTCTCTTACGAGTATCGTTCTGCATTTTTATTGGTCTTTCTCCGCCCGTTTGTACCAGGGAAACTCCGGTCGGCCGTACGGCCTCCCTACGTTTCCCTGGTACACTTCTGTGAATAGGTACATTCTGTCTGTTATAATGTAGTATATTTCTTCAGAGAAAAGCGACACTAACTAAAAAACGGAGGGGAATATTGTTTATTTTCTATAGTACTCTCGACAAAGCATTTATGGAAAATTGTAATATATCGCACATATTTTCAACAATTACTGATATTTCTGGTAATCATGATGCAGGGGGACATTGCCACACGATTGTTTTATTACATAACACCAACGATATCATATTTTTTGAAACTTCTCAATTGCCACTACACATTGCGACGGCTCATGTGGAGGTTCATCTACCAATTTCAGAACCGTATTAATCCATGGAATAATTGTAATAACAATATATCCGATATCCCTGAAAAAGTTCCATTCCTGAATATACCTTTTGTTAATAGCGACTTTAAGCGGCCAGATGACAGTATCATTAAACTGTCTGGGGTCATCTACCTTTGTTAAAAGCTCCTCTTCATTTCTGAAATACAGCGTTGCCGGTCCTGTAATTCCAGGTCGGAGTTCCAGCACTACAACATCATCACCGTTAAGAGTATCAGCATACCCGGAGACATCAGGGCGGGGTCCGACAAATGATATTTTACCGATCAGAACATTCCAGAGTTGTGGCAGTTCAAAACATCCCTCAATTCTCCCATGCTCGATGACAATTGGAGTAATCCTGGTAGAATCCAGAAAAAACGTATCGTTTACAACAATGGTTTCCAATGATGGAATCCCGCCACCAACAAAGGTTGAGGAATCAAAAATATAGCTATATGTTGACCTTATCTGCTCTACCGTATGTCTTGAACCATATATCGGCAATGGCTTATCTATTGTATACGCACGTATATCCGGAATCCCGCCAACATGGCCTGCATGAGCATGTGTGATGAGCGCATAGTCGATTTTTTTAATCTGCTCACGAAGTGACTGAATGCGGAAATCTTCAGAAATATCGATTATTATTGAACTCAAATCTGTTTCGACAAACAGCGATGAGCGTGTCCGTCGATGCTTCGGATCGGAAAATGATAATCTGAACACATCCTGCGGACAGGTTTAATAGTTGTTGATCATGCAATCGAGTGGTGGAACACCGTGGGAAGTTCCTGTGCCGAGGAAGGTGATGTTCATAATGACACTTTCTTTTTTTTATTTTTACCAATCCTCACCAAAGGTGTAGTTGCAAAACCACTGCTATTACTAGACCAATTTCGCATATCACTAGCTCGATACAGACGAGCTCTCAGTGATCACCCCCCCCTCTATCCACTTCGTTGGGAAAGAGAACCATCAAAAACGAGG
>JBNKZD010000016.1:0-47848 GCA_050301235.1 Chitinispirillaceae bacterium
ATCTCAGACACTTGCCGGCAGATCGGCAATTCTTCATCTGCTTCCCTTCAGCCTTGAAGAACTTGTAAACCATGGTTATACATTTGATACCTACGAAGAATGTATCATTCATGGTTTTTTTCCACGTCTTTATGACAAGCAGCTTACTCCGCAGGAATGGTTACCATCATATGTAGAATCGTATATTGAACGTGATGTCAGAAGTATAATTAACATACGCGATTTACGGCTATTCCAGACTTTTCTGCGGCTTTGTGCAGGACGAGTCGGTCAGGTACTAAACCTGTCATCATTAGGAAATGATGTTGGCGTCGATCAAAAGACTATCCGTAACTGGTTATCTGTTCTGGAAGCTACTTTTACGATATTTCTGGTTCAACCATATTACAGGAACTTCAACAAACGCTTGACCAAAGCACCAAAGCTATACTTTTACGATACCGGACTCCTTTGTAATCTTTTAGGCATTCGAAGTGCTCTTGAGATCGAAAACTACTATGGAAAAGGTAGCCTTTTTGAAAATTTTGTAATTGCTGAATTACATAAAAATGAGTTAAACCGTGCTCGACACCCCGAAGTTTTTTACTGGCGAGATAGTAATAATCATGAAGTGGACTGCATCTATGAAAATTCAGGCTTGATACATGCACTTGAAATAAAATCCGGGCGAACCATTGCTTCAGATTTTCTTTCGGGAATCACATGGTTTAAAGAGACCGCTAAGGATTTTTTTGCCTCGGGTAGTGTTATTTATGGTGGTGATACTGAACAGCAACGATCCGGCTTTTCGATTCTTCCCTGGCGAAAGATTGCTGAGTATACGATTTCTTCTTGAACTATTCACTATTCATTTAAGTCTTCTTTTTTCTTCAGGTACAAGTGCATTATGAATGGCCATCAGTAGTGCCTTCGATGAAGTCGTTGCACCACAAACGGCATCCACAGTTGTGTTTTGGGATTCAATAACTCGTGGAATGACTCCTTCAGCCATTTTAAACCATTGACGCTTATACTTTTTTGTGATTTCAATCTGCTGAATTTTATGATCTTTCACGGTAACCGCCACCCTGTGTGGCATGCCAACATATGAGAATGAACCGTTGTAAACAGAATCTTTCAACTGTGTAATATCAACCGATGGAATAATCATTCCATGCACCTCTTTCATATTCTTTTCTGACGCTTTATATAAGCCGATTGAGGAACCGACAGTAACTGAAACAGCTATAATTACAATAATAAAGCCAGCGCTCATAGTGTTATTCCTTTCTTTTTCGTTATAGATTGATGATGTAAAAGTTATTTCAGGAATGAACGTTTGTAACAGGTAAATTGTTACAGGTACAAATAGGAAATTTTATAGTGACTAAGGGGCTAGTGACCAAGAGGAAAATGACAACGGGACACCTCTTCGTTTAAACTACGAAGTGCAGGCAATAAGACGGTCTGCGGGAAAGAAGATACCGGTGATTAGCATTTGGGACGAATGGGGGTGTGAATCGAAGTGAAAAAAAGAAAATAGTGATATCTCCCTTCCGATGACACCAAATGCCACTGGGTGTGGGTTCACAAAGGCTGAACGCTTCACGAACCTTACTCACCCACACCAAATCGCCCCGGGCGTCCATATTAATAATATCAAACCAGATACACCATTGAATGTCTATAGATTTCCTCATTTTAAAAATGTTGAAAATAATAGAAAAATACCTACCCATCTCCGCACGAATTATTTTAATACCACAACTGGCGTTTTTCTAGATGGAACTAACCATCAGGGAGTAAAAACGCTCTGTCGCGCGCCTGGGCAGAGTGGTCGTACTTTAAACAAAGGAGACCATTATGCCTTCAGCTGTATTAAACTACCTTAACAGCCGATCCCCCGAAAAAATCGACACCGCATTTCTTGCTTATCTTGCGAACCTGACCGAAGTCGCCAAAGTATCCCCTGAAACAGCCCGTTCGATCATTCAGGAACTCGAGGATCAACGCTCGAATCTTAAATTGATCGCCAGTGAAAACTATTGCTCACTTTCAACACAGTTCGCCATGGGTAACCTTCTCACCGATAAATACGCGGAAGGGTTCCCGTTCCACCGTTTTTATGCAGGTTGCAGTAATGTCGATACTATCGAATCCAATGCTGCAGCTCAAGCCTGTAAACTCTTCGGAAGTCAGCATGCGTACGTGCAACCACACAGCGGTGCAGATGCAAACCTGATCGCATTCTGGGCGATTCTCAATACCCGTGTTGAAGTCCCTGCTCTTGAAAAAATGGGTGAAACCAATCCATCGAAGCTCTCCCAGGAAGACTGGAACAAACTTCGTAAGGAACTGGGCAATCAGAAACTGCTTGGTATGGATTACTACTCAGGCGGCCACTTAACACACGGATATCGCCACAATGTATCTGCCCAGATGTTCGATGCATACTCCTACGGAGTTGACAAAAATACCGGTCTTCTTGATTATGATGCATTGGAAGCGTATGCAAAGGAGATAAAACCGTTTATTCTTCTAGCTGGATACAGTGCTTATCCAAGAAAAATCAACTTCGCGCGGATGAGAGCTATTGCCGATAAAGTTGGCGCTGTATTTATGGTTGATATGGCACACTTTGCCGGTCTGGTCGCTGGAGGTGTTTTTACCGGCGATTACAATCCGGTTCCATATGCTCATGTTGTAACGACAACCACTCATAAAACACTTCGTGGCCCACGTGGTGGTATGGTTCTCTGTACCGAAGAGTTTGCTGAAAGTGTTGATAAGGGTTGTCCACTGGTAATTGGCGGACCACTTGCACATGTCATGGCTGCAAAAGCTGTTGCTCTCACTGAAGCAAACACGCCGGAATTCAAAACCTATGCACAAACTATAGTGAAAAATTCTGCATACCTTGCTCAGGCATGCATTAACAAAGGGATGAAAGTCGCAACAGGAGGTACTGATAACCATCTATTCCTGATCGATGTAACTCCGTTTGGCCTCACAGGACGCCAGGCTGAAAGTGCTTTGCGTGACTGTGGAATAACACTGAACCGCAACTCATTACCCTACGATATCAATGGACCATGGTACACCAGCGGTCTTCGTATCGGTACAGCAGCAGTCACAACGCTTGGCATGAAAGAAAAAGAGATGGATACCATTGCTGATATCCTCTTCACCGTTGTCAGCAACACAAAACCGACAACTACGGCTTCCGGCGAACCAAGTAAAGCAAAATACATCACCGATGAAAAAGCTGCATCAGATGCAAAATCGATGGTCAAAGGGCTTCTTGACCGATATGCGGTCTATCCAAATATCGACCTTGCGCTCCTCAAGTCATCATTTGCCTGATCCTTACGACATATTATAAAAAAAACCCCCGGTCCATCCCAATGAACCGGGGGTTTACTTATTTCGGTATCAAATTGTGTCTTCTCTATTTCGTCTTCCTCATCAGCGATCGATCCAACTACTATTGACAAAAGAAGTATCAGACAGCTGGAACAACCTCAGTGGACATACTATTCTCTCCCTGACCGGATAACTGGCGACGTTTTATAAGTTCTTCACCGATAATTCGTCGTGCAGCTCTGAGATCGAAAATACCCGCCGGAACCGGGTTCGCCTCTTCGGTGACAACCGCCAGCTGTTCAACATTGAGGAGTGTTAACTTATTCAACGCAGTTTCGAGAGGCAATGACGCGGGGAGAAGATCGGCTATCGACTCCATAACATCTATGGCGATAAGCCACTCCCAGCTGCTCCAATCAGAGATTACCTCTTTCATCCCTTCAAGACTGATCGTACCTATTATTTTACCGGTCTCATTTACAACTGGAAATACCTGTGCATTACTCGTCGAGAAAAGATTAAGAACTGTTTTGAGAGAGTCATTTTCTTTAATCAGAGGGACATTGGCAATGAGCACATCTTTGACTTTCCACTTGCTGATAATATCTTCTTCGGTGACATTTTTCCCAATTTCACCTGCCTTTTTGGCGGCAAGTTTTACCATTGGTGGTCCGACAATCTGTGCCACCAGTGTTGTAGCTGTTACTGTAAATACAACAGCCTCCCCAAGTGAGAGCCCCGGAACCAGCTGCATCGCGCCCAGATGCTGACTTGCCATAATTGACAACCCAACAGCAACTCCCCCCTGCGGAAAGAGACCAAGACCGGTATATTTCATAACAGCAGGTTCAGCATTACTGATTTTTCCTCCCAGATAGGATCCCAGAACCTTCCCGCCCACTCTTCCGACAACATACAGCACAACAATCAGCCATAACCAGGGCGGCATCGATCCAATACCGAGCTGTGCACCGACAAATACAAAAAATATCACATATATAGGAATGGATGTACTCCGGATCAAAGCCATCAGATCTTTGCTTCGCCGTGGAGAAACGTTTGCAATAGTCGTTCCCAGTGTCATCGCGGCCAGAATTACATCCATGTTGGCAGCAACCGCCACACCGATTACCAGCAGAATGATTCCAATTGAAAGCGCTAATGTCTTGTCTTTCTGCTCATTTTTGCCAAGAATCCAGGTGAGAAGTAAACCTGCAAGGAAGCCGGTAAAAACCGCTCCCAGCAACTCAAACGCAGTTGTAAATATCTGTTTACCTATCTCCGATGTACCACCGGTAAGTATTCTGGCAACAGATGTTCCCAGACCATACAGTGTCATCGCAAGCCCATCATCGAGTGCAACAATTGCGATAATAGTGGTTGTCAAAATACCCCTGGTCCGGTACTCCCACAAAACATCAATAGTTGATGCAGGATCGGTTGCAGATGCGATCGCGCCAAAAATTACCCCGGCAGCTATTGATGCAGCAACGTTGTGACAAACCAGGTAGATCATAATACCACAGCCAGCCCCTGCAAACAGAAACGCAGCGATACCCTCTGCCAGTAATATCGCGGAAAATTGACGAGCATACTTTTTCATCGTTTCGAACTGGAGCTCTCCTCCAACCAGAAACCCTATTATACCAAGCGAAAAATAGCTGAATGATGAAAGTGAAGCGATATCAGCTTTGTTAACCAGATGGAATCCGCTCTCACCGATGATCAAACCGAATACAATATAGCCGATTACCTGTGGTATGTGCAGTTTTTGAAAAATGGCAGCTCCGAGAATTCCTCCCAGCACCCCAATTCCTAAAATCAATATAATGCCGATTTGCATCAGTGTGCAACCTTTCCTGTGAGCAGATGATATATCTGATCAACTGAGTCAGCGGTTATTAATCTATTTCTTGTGTGACTGTTTTTTAATTTTGAACTGAGATACCCAAGGAGCCGGATATAATCCTGATGTTGCCCTTTTCCGGCAACAACCATCATTATAATACGTACCGGTTGATTATCCAGAGTTTCATAATCGATTATATCATTGCGACTTATACCAACTGCCAGAGATAACGATTTAACATTAGGTAACCGGACATGTGGAACTGCAACTCCCAGACCAATACCAGTGCTCATTAAACGTTCTCTGTAGAGCAGAGCATCAACAAGTTCCTTCTTATCTTTAACACCAGGAATATGCAAAAAGCAATCAGCAAGAATGTCTATAACTTCTTTTTTTTGAGAGATTGCATCTAGAAACCGAATTCTGGATTTATGCAAAATTTTTTCAAGCGAAACATTATCTGGTAGAGAAGACGCTTTATTTTCAAGCTGTTTTTCTGCCCAGCTTTGAATTTCATTCCGCTGGAATTGAATCTTCCCATTATTCATCTGATGGGGAATTTCATCCTTTTCAACATACATTTTCACTGTGTTTATGGGAAGCTCCAGAAAACGGGCTGCTTCATCAATCGATAAGAATTCCTGTTCATCCATGCAAGGTGTACTCCATTAGTTATATATTTATTAAAATATACATTTTAACCGGAACACAACAATCAACAATACTTCAAAAACTTCAATAAAAACTAACAACTCCAGTTGTTCCACCATTTTCGTATGTGTCACTAACCGGAATTATTTTCAAAATCGGGCATCATACTATATTTTCAATTCGTTTTTTTTTAAGCATTATTTTATCGATATAATTGAACATTTCATGCCATTATTATTAGTATCCATTTAAAGCTATTCAGCTGTTTCTCAGGCAAAAAATTGTGTTTTTTTTCTTAACTGCAATAAAAAATATAAAAAAACCTATATTTTTTGCATTTTTTTTCATTTTTTTATTGAAATCTCTGGACAAGACAGTTGTATTGATTTATTATTGAGACATATTAGTCATTCTTTTCCACAAATGCCTTAACAAAAGGAGTGCGCATGGCAGCAAAGAGCCTTACGCAAACTCAGATCGTCGCGAAGCTGTCCGAATCAGAACAGCTTACGAAAAAGCAGGTAAAATCCATTCTGGATAACCTGGCACAGTTGGCTTACAAAGAAGCAAAGAACGGTTTTACGCTCCCCGGACTGGGAAAACTGGTTCTGGTTAGCCGTAAAGCACGCATGGGTCGGAACCCTGCAACGGGTGAAGCAATCAAGATACCTGCAAAGAAAGTTGTTAAATTTAGGGTATCGAAAGCTGCTAAAGACGCAATCGCAGGAGCACCGGCAAAAGCTGCTGCACCAGCCAAAAAGAAGCCTGCTAAAAAGAAATAACGAAAAATAAAGGAGCTGCAAAGCTCCTTTGTTTTTTTTATGCTCTCACTCCGGTTCATTACTTTTAAAAGCTTCCAATCTGTAAGACACACCCTATACGAACAGCTTTTTACATCTGATGGATTCTTTACGCAGTCCTTCGCGGAGGTTGGTAGAAATGTTCTCAACTGCCTGAAGCGAGTCACCACACAGATTTGTATATATCAACATTTAATACTTAGTGAGCTGATTAATTCCTTCATATCCTGTGGTAATGGTGCTTCTATACGTACCATTTTTTTGTCAAACGGGTGAACAAATTCCATCGCAGCACAGTGAAGTGCATGCCGATAAAAAAGCATCGATGCAGCAGGGAGTGAAGGTTCATCACGCCACTTGAGATACTCCGATTCACTTTGACCATACAATTTATCACCAACAATTACGTGACCAATATGTGCACAATGAATCCGGATCTGATGCGTTCTACCTGTATGCGGCTTAAGAGTTAACAGAGAGTATTTTTTACCAACAGGCACAACATCAAGAATCTCTGTCACCGCTTCTTTTCCTGACTCATCAACCTGAAATTTGTAACTGATTGCTGACTCGCGGGCCTTAGCAATTGGAGCACAGATCATTATGCCCTTTTCTGCAACTCCATATACGACCGCACAGTACTGCTTATTGACTTTCTGTTCCACAAAAGAATCACCCATCGCTGCGCAGGCTTGAGCATCCTTTGCCACGAGAACTACCCCGGAAGTATCCCGGTCTAACCTGTGTGTCGGATGAGCTTCAGGATATGGTGGTTTGTTATTATACCGCAGTTGATACATAAGGTTATTCCGGAATGATCGCCCGGCACGATGTACCAGAAGATTACCTGGCTTATCAATCCCTATGAACCAATCATCTTCATATAGTATCCGGTAGTCTAGATTGGCTGGTGGTTCATCGAACTCCCCGGCATCATACACTATTGAACTGCCAGGCATAACGATGAATTTACAATCCACGGTTCTATTCTCGACGCTGATTTTTCCACTCTTGAGGAGTTCTTCCCACTCCTGGCGGGAATGATAGGTGAATCGTGCACAAAGATAATCGATGATAGTTGTCCCGTTTTTAATATTTAGCGGGACCTGTGATGAAAACTTCATATCTCGTTAATGTAAAGTGGCTTATAACCTGCGATATCTTTTGAAAAATAATTGATAACTATTATTTCGGTTTTCCGGTCCTGATCAATATTAACAATCAGCCGGTCGATATATTTGCGAGCGATAAAGAGCCCTCTTCCATGAGTATCATATAACCCTAAAGGAAGTCCGTCTTTATCCCGGGAAATCTGCCTGTTTAGCCAGTACAGCACATCTTCCCTTTTCAACTTGCCGCCATTATCACCAACAGAGATACCATATTTAACTGAATCCCTGGCAACGGTAACATTTACAGCTGCATCATCGGAAAGAAGAAAATCATGATCCCACAACTCTTTCTTATCCGGGTCCTCGCCTCTGACACCGTAAAATAACGCATTGGTGAGCAGTTCCACAACTACCAACTGAAGCCTGTTGGATTCAGTTTCATGGCCGAAGAAATTTACAATTCTGGTCGCATCATCATGGAGCGCGTGTGAGCTGCATATTTTCATATGCTGCACCTCGGCATCGGCACTAAAATAGTGTGATATCCCGAAGATGTTATTATTGCGAAGTTTTTCAATCAGAATGGATAACTCATTAAACTGGAATGGTGTGGTTTTTACAAAAATATTGCTTACTTCGTATTGGATCGCAAGTTCAAGATACTCTTCAACATTATATGCAGTCATCAAAATTCGTTTAATATGTGGATAAAGATGCTTGACTTCCTTGAGCAGATCAAATCCCTTCATACCCGGCATATTGATATCTGAAATTATCATCGCAACCTCAAAGTTCCTCAGTATCTCCAGGGCTTCATTACCACATGATGCGTGCAGCACCGTACAATAATGGTCTTTAAGATAGTCACAGATCAGTTCTCTGATTTCAACAACATCATCAACAACAAGAATTGAATAGTCAGTAATCAATGCGCGAGATCCTGTTACTATAGTAGATACACTCCATTCAGACTGAATTGTTATTGTACATTGCCACCCGATGTTCTTCAACAGAATATGCTTGTGACTTCAAGTTCAAACCCGCTACTTACTACAATTACTTTTTATTCGATTGTTTTTTTCATCGCAATTGCTTATTTTACCCTGTTTATCTTCAACATTTCTGATACTTATTTTTATAATTTTCAAAAAGGATCGTAGCATGGCCAAACCAATCTCCCCACTCCAGAAAGCACGCGCAGCGTATAAACCTAAGCTTCCAAAAGCACTCGCAGCTAACGGAAGCCTTGTGAATGCCACACTTGGAGCGCCAACGGAATCTATTGCCGATACAAAAGAGATCAAAGAACTGTTTCCAAACACCTATGGACTTCCGGTGATCACCTTCGAAGGTCCTTCAAGTGAAAAGAAACCTGCAATTAAAGCTGGTGTTATCCTTTCGGGTGGTCAGGCACCTGGTGGCCATAATGTTATTGCGGGACTTTATGATGGTCTGAAAAAGCTTAATCCTGCCAGCGAACTGTATGGTTTTCTTGGTGGGCCAAGCGGACTCATCGACAATAAATATGTTAAATTTGATGATGTATTCATCGATGAATACCGCAATACCGGTGGTTTTGATATTATCGGTTCCGGAAGAACCAAGCTGGAAAAAGAGGAGCAGTTTGATAAAGTTATTGCCAACTGCAAAGCACTGGGCGTTACAGCACTTGTTGTTATCGGTGGTGATGACTCAAACACCAATGCATGTGTACTTGCAGAATACTGTTTGAAAAAGCAAAGTGGTATACAGGTTATCGGTTGTCCCAAAACAATCGATGGTGACCTCAAAAATGAATGGATCGAATCATCATTTGGTTTCGATACCGCCACAAAAGTGTACAGCGAAATGATCGGTAACATTATCCGTGATGCTAACTCTGCAAAAAAATACTGGCATTTTATTAAATTGATGGGTAGAAGCGCTTCTCATATCGCACTTGAATGCGCTCTGAAAACTCATCCGAACTACTCGATTGTCTCTGAAGAAGTTGCTGAGAAGAAAACAACACTTCGTCAGATTGTTAACGACATTGCAACTGTAATCAAAAAACGTTCTGAACAGAAAAAAGAGTTCGGTATCATTCTGGTCCCTGAAGGGCTTATCGAATTTGTTCCCGAAATGAAAAAACTGATCGAAGAACTTAACGATCTTCTTGCTGCGGAAGCTGCCTACTTTGATACACTCAGTGATGACGACAAGCTCCAGTTTGTTAATAAGAAACTCAGCATGGATACATCACAGGCATTCTCAAGCCTTCCAGGCGCAATACAGATGCAGCTACTGGCCGATCGCGATCCACATGGTAATGTACAGGTTTCTAAAATCGAAACAGAAAAACTGCTTATCGATTTAGTTGGTGATACATTGCGCGAATGGAAAGCGAAAGGCGAATATAATGGCAAATTCAGCGCATTGAACCATTTCTTCGGGTATGAAGGACGCTGCGCTGCACCCTCAAATTTTGATGCAGACTATTGCTATAGTCTCGGGTTTACTGCAAGTGCACTGATGGGTGCCGGGAAAAGCGGATATATCTCATCGGTAAGAAATCTCACAAAATCGGCTGATCAGTGGATCGCCGGTGGAATACCACTTACCATGATGATGAACCTTGAACGCCGCCATGGCAAAAGCAAACCAGTTATCCGTAAAGCACTTGTCGAACTTGATGGTAAACCATTTAAAATGTTTGCACAGATGCGTGATACCTGGGCGATGAATGATGATTACCTCTATCCGGGTCCGATACAGTACTTTGGACCATCAGAGGTTTGTGATATCACCACTGAAACAATTCAGCTTGAAAAGAACTAAGGGTTTACAATGGTAATCCATTAACCTTAATTAAAAGCGGGTTCATTCGAATCCGCTTTTTTATTGTATGCACAACATCACCTTACGCATAAAAAGCACCTTTCCCGATCTGGCACTCTGGGTTCGTTTTCCCGGGCTCACCAGTTTCGCCGGTTGTATTGCCGGTGTCCTGGTGTTTTCGCTAATATCTTTTGGAAAGTTTTTCCTGATACCCGGTTCTACTGTCATTATCTGGGCAATCATATTTTGTCTACTACCAATGGGCATTCTCCTAAGAAATAATTGGCTGCGATGTATCCTTTTTTTCATAATTGCCGGCCTTGCTTATCAGGCGCGAATACACTCATACCAGAATGTCACATCAGAGATAAACTCCGTGAGTGCCACCTCTCCAGTAATCATAACTGGTAGAGTAATTTCTAATCCTGCTCCTTCCAGAAACTATGCTTTTTCATTTCTGGTGCAAACCGATTCTGTTTACAATGCTGATACAGGAATAAAAATCAAAAAAACAGTTATCTGCCAGGGGCCACAGGCACCACTTTATGGAACGGTCATTTCTATGCAGGGAAAAATTTCAGCTCCACAGAACAGCAACACGCCTTTTACTTTTAATGACTTCGATTACCTGTTTTCCAATGATATATATGCGCGTGTGCAGTTTGACAGATTTATCATCCTCAGCCGGAACGCAACAGGCAGTACTGCGATCAACAAATACGCAAGGAACTTTACTCTTGATGTTATCAGCAACCTGACCAACGAGGACTATCGATCGGTCCTTCGTGCTGCCTTTATAGGTGAAAGCCGATTTCTTTCTGATGATATCAAACAGACGTTTCGCAAATCGGGGATCTACCATCTGCTTGCAATCTCGGGCCTTCACGCAGCGATGCTCACCGCTGCTGCATTTGCATTTCTTTTTTTCATTCCAATCAATTCCAATATTAAGCGCATTATTGTGATCCTGCTACTCTGGCTGTATCAAATGTTCATCGGATGGCAGCCCTCGTTACTTCGTGCCACGATAATGGCATCGGTAATGATTGGCGCATTCCTTTTTGAAAAGAAACAGTATACACTCCAGTCTCTTGGCATTGCCGGTACAATAATTCTGTTGTATTCACCACAAACGCTCTTCTCGCCAGGCTTTCAATTATCATTCGCTGCAACTGCTGGCATACTTATCCTTTATCCGCGTTTTGCAGCTTTCAAGCCATCATTCGGTTCACCGTTCATTCGTACAGCAATCAATCATCTGTACTCATCATTAAGTATTTCACTTTGTGGTTTTCTTTTTACAGCACCTGTTCTGCTCTACCATTTTGGCAGTATATCGCTTTTTGGTTTGATTGCCAACATTGCAGCAGTGACAATCATGACATCGGCCATGTGGCTCTTTTTCCTTTCGTTACTCCTGCACCCGCTACTACCATTTCTGACACTGGAAATTTCACGTGTCATTTCACTTCACTTTGATGCACTCTTTTTTATCGCAGCACTCTCACAACATTTTAACTTCAGTGAAATAAAACTTCCGATTCCCCCGCCTTTGGTAATTATTGTATACATTATTATTCTTATCGGTAGTGCAACGGTTAAAAAAATTCATCTACTGAAATTTCTCTATACTGGGCTGTCAATATTTGGAATAGTTTTGTTACTGACACTATCAGTACAATATTTTGATACAAGAATCCGGGTTTTGCAATTTAATGATTCAACCTCATCATGGACTTCACTGCGATGGCCCAGTGGTGTAGTCTGGATTATCAATTACAAACTACCTCCGTTTAAGAGAAGTAATCAGGAACAGATAATCAATACGTGGATGCGCCGGTATCCCTGGACGAGTGTAAAAAGGGTATTTAACTGTGAAACCACTACTATAAAAAATTCTTCAAAACCAATAGTTTTTCTACAATCATCACCACAGATAATCGAAATCCTCGATTCGCTTAAATATGACATATACGACCACAGATGCCTGATAAAAAGAAACTATTCATGCACCATTCACCATCAATCCCACCCATTGCAGTTGCACATAATATCCGGAAAAGACACTCTATATCTGCAAAAACCACCATCTCCCAGTAATGAAAAATCGGTTGTTTTAACATTCTTTAAATAAAACCAGATAATATTTAACTTGAATTTTTCAATCACAACTGTTTATGTTTAAATAATTAAAGAAAAATAAAAGTCAGACAGCGAAAAAAACTGTGATTGAATTAAACTGGTACCAATATTCAAACTGGTTCGTTGTTGAGATTAAGGGCAGGTTTGTTGTCAAAAATCTCACCCACGTTCGTTCTGTGTTGGATGAACTTGAAATGAAACAGGCATCCAGAGTTGCTATTGATCTCAGTGAAACAATGTACCTTGATTCCAGTGCTCTAACCATCCTTATTAACTTTAAAAAACGCATCTCGGCAAGAAATGGTACACTTGTACTTATAAAGCCTAACAAAAACATCTCCGATATATTTTCCATTGTTGGATTCGAAAAAACCATTCCTATAATCGAATCAACTGAAGAGTTTAAAAAACGGTATGGTATTTAGTATTTTTACTCCATCAGATGCATCTCTGAAAAAAACAGCATAAAAGATCTGGTTTAAACTATGCAACATTATCATCTCAAATCAGTCATTTTTTTTTGTATTAAGAGATTTTTGATACCTGGATCTCTTGCTGTTATATTTTTTTCCCTGCAATGTTCGAAACCCGTTCCAGCAGCGAACCAGACTCAATGTGAACAGTGGTTTCTCAGCCCATCGAATGTGTACCGCGAATCGGTAGAACAATCCGGGGTTGAAGAGGTCGCCAGGATGCTGGGAAGCGCACAAAGAACAGGTACAGTCCAAAATCGTCATAACAGTGTCACCCTTTACGATACGGTTGGAACCGGGTTCACCTGTGGTTTTTATACCCCATCAGTGATTGAACCTGGCAAACGGTATCCGCTTATCATTTATCTTCATGGGGGAACCGGGTCACCGCTGAACACTAAGGGTGAGCTTGCTTATGAAATGTTAAAACCGCTTGCAGACAGCATGCCTATGTTTCTTGCAAGTCCCTCGTCATCACGAACCTCACAATGGTGGACCCCCGTCGGTTTATCACGGATTTTTCAGGTACTTCGACTAATGACACTCTTTTATCCGATCGATCCCTCCAGGATTTTTCTGGCGGGTGTTTCGGATGGTTCTTCGGGATGTTACGCGATTGCCAATGTCGCACCATTTCCTTTTGCGGGATTTTTCGCAATATCCGGTTATGGCGGCATTATTGCTTCAGCTGGTATGAAAGTATATCCGGAAAATATCCGACAGAGACCGATTTACAATATCAATGCCGGAAAAGACCGACTGTATCCACTTCAAACAATTAATGAATTCCTCGACTATCTGGAAAAAAATGGTGCATCGTTGATCCGGAAAGTGTATCCGGATGAAGATCACGGGTTTGATTATCGCGCAAGAGAGTATGACACACTCTTAACATTGATTAAAACCTGGAAGCGTCCGGTATCAAAAGGTAATTTCTTTTATTTCTCTCCCGGATTTCCGAATATGGCTCCCTTCTGCATGAATTGGGAGAAATCAGCAGTAACTGAAGAGGCTGCTATTATGGTTCAATTTCCAAACGATACTCTGGTCATTCGTTCATCTGGATTGAAAAAAATTATTGTACACACCGATAAAGCAGATCAGATTCATTCGGTGAAATTCAACCAGTCTCAACTAAAACCAGATTTCATTAAAGGCAAAGAATTGTCAAAACTCAAACTGGATTACATGAAGTACACCTGTTTTCCTGGTATACCTGATGGCAATTTTATCAGAATTGTTAACAAAAAATGAAGGAGTGACTATGGCACATGTTATCACAATCCTTGCTGATGGTTTTGAAGAGATCGAAGCGGTTTCATTCATTGATATTCTTCTCAGAGCCGATATCAAATGTACACTCCTGGGACTCTCATCTCTTGATGTTCCGGGTGCACATGGTATCACAATCAAAGCAGAACAACTTCTTGGTTCCTATTCGGGAAGCTATGATGGAATCATTCTTCCGGGTGGTGGACCTGGGAGTGAAAACCTGATGAACTCCTCACTTGTAATCGAGAGGGTACAGGATGCATTCAAAGGGGGTCTGCTGTGCGCAGCGATCTGTGCAGCACCAAAAGTGCTGGGAAAAGCCGGTATTCTCAATGGCAAAAAAGCTACCTGTTATCCTGGAGTTGAGCCAAAGCTCACCGGCGCAGTCATTACCGATCAACCGGTTGTTACCGATGGCAATATAATTACCAGTAAAGGTGTCGGTACGGCTCTTGCATTCGGACTTGAACTTGTCAGCTATCTGACCGATCGCACTAATGCGGAAAAAATTGCCCGGCAGATTTTATACAAAATGTAATGATAAGGACATATTCAGAACAATGAAACTTTTTTTACTCCTGACCCTGCTGTACGCATTACCGGTGTTTCCATCGTATGTTGAGGATTCAATTACGGTCAGAACCATACTGGATAAAAATGGTCTCTCTTCGATTGCGGTTTCCGATGTCAGTGACTCCGCTGATGGGAGAATTGTGGCCCTGTATATCTCATCACTTTCATTGAAATCAATTCCGGATTGTATCGGAACGCTTACCGAACTGCGCATGCTCAAAATAGAGAAAAACAGTATCCAGCAATTTCCTAAAGCAATCATCTCCTGTAAAAAACTTCGGGAACTCAACTGTTCTTTCAATAAACTTTCATCATTTCTCTCATCAAAAGACACCCTCCCGGAAATATTTTCTGCAAATTTTGACAACAACAATTTTACATCAGTCCCTCATGCGCTGCTGCACTCAATGACGTTGCAGCAGCTATCGATAAAAAATAACAAAATTGCAGATATCACCAATGTAAGTGCATGTACCACGCTCACCTATCTACATGTTGACAACAACAGAATCCGTTCACTGCCACAGTCATTTGGTTCTCTTTCTAATCTGGAAATATTCACAATTAGTCGCAACATGCTTAATTCTCTGCCGCCATCAATCAGCAGATGTCAAAACTTGAGAAAACTCGACTGCACAGCAAACCGGATCAATGCATTGCCTGAAGAACTCTTTGCCTGCAGGAAAATGACTGATCTCTATATCAGCAGTAACCACATATTAAAAATACCCGTGCAGCTTGGAATGATGGACAGTTTGCGGTGGGTGTTTGCAGATAACAATTCATTATCGGGCCTTCCGGAAGCTGTCGGTGATCTGCTCCAGCTGCAGTGGCTTTCTGCAGCCGGCAATGATCTTCATGCGCTTCCCCCGGTTATCGGTAAATTGAAACAATTGACTAACCTCAATGTATCAAGTAACAAAATCTCTGAACTGCCGGCAGAGTTCACTAACCTGCGCAATTTAAAAATACTTAACATGAGTAATAACTTACTCACGACCTTACCAACAGGAATTGACTCTCTTCAGCAGTTCAGTTTCAAACGCGCAGGGAAAGAATATAGCACACTTAATATTTCAAATAATAATCTCTGCAATCATCTTGAGCCCGAACAAAAAGTCTGGGCTGACAAGTTTGCTGCAGGATGGGAGAAGTCGCAGCGATGTGCTAGATGAGAACTATATTAAGTATGCAATGCATCCAAAACAGCTTTTGGATTTTTATCGGCAATTTGAAGTAATGCTTTTGCAGGCCCTTCCGGTTCTCGTCTTCCCTGCTCCCAATTCTGTAGTGCGATTTTACTAACACAAATAATCAGTGCAAATTCACCTTGTGTAACATGCAATCTTTTGAGGATCTCTTTAATATCTGGTTTGTTATAGGTAAACATTCGACTCGGTTCCTTTTTCCAGTTTTTTATTTCCTTAGCCTCTTTTATGCTTTTAATGAGTTCATCAAAATCGGTTTTTTTTAATATTAATCACTCCGATACTACTTGTTTTAAAACTCTATGTTCAGAACTCTCTAAAACGGCTCAAAACGTGCCTATCCCATCGCAAGTTTAAATCCTTCTGGAGGTGCCAATTGCAGCGTGAATGTTCTGCCTGAGCCGTCAGGTCCATATAAAAAAATGACAATGAAACACTCTTTCGTTAAAACTACAGAGTGCAGGCAATGAGACGGACGAACTGCGAGAGGAAAAAAGAAATGACGAAGGAACTTTTGGACATTGTGACAGGATAACAATTTGAAAAATTAGAAAAAGGAGAACAATAACGAATAACGAATTGAAAAATGAAGAAAAAGATATCAGACTTCTGATAAAATTTGCGATTCCCCCGAATCTGTACAAATATTTGTTGTAATACTCGTGCTTTCAATCGACTTCCGATACTGATACACAAGAGAATCTGCGATAACAGGCTTTTCACCCATGTTTTTTAATGTAAATGCAATTGCTTCTATTGTGGAAAGCCCTTCCTCTTTTGACTGGTTTCGTACCGATTGAAAATCCGGATTTAAAGCTATGCGATGCAATTTCAACATCCAGCTGTTACGCCACCAGAGTGCTTTGGCCTGTTTCCAGGAACCATCAATGGCTATGATACCACGCAGCTGGAATGAATTTTCCATGCTTTTACCATTACGCTCGAATATCTCAACCGGTTTAGCACTGCTGCTGCCACCTTTGAGGTGAAGAATGCCCCACTGGGAGGGTTGTTCAGATTCACCGGCAACGGCTTTGAAACTTTTCCAGGAGAGGCCGGTCAGCAGAGTGGAGTTGCGTAACATCAGGTGAGCGAGCGCTGCACTGTTACTGATTTTAAACTGTTCCTGAGGGTGCTGGAGGATGATTACCCGGATACGGTTTGCGAACGCGGTCACTTTTCCGCAGAGGCAGTGGAGGATATCTCTGCGACATTCCGGACAGGCGCGTTCTTTTGCAACTTTAGTGTGGACTCTGGAGTCATTGCGGGAGAGCAGTGGTTCCTGCATGTTTTTCCTTTTCAATCAGTTACCTGGGACTTACTTTTTATCGGATCCCTGAAATGTTTCATGATTCATTTCGAATATGGTACTGGATTGTGTTTTAAATTGTTTTTTAAGCGGGAATAACTTATTTTATCAAGTTTACCGGCATATCGATCTATATTTCAAGAAATATACATTTTATGCGAGGATGGCGGAACTGGTAGACGCGCTAGACTTAGGATCTAGTAGGGCGACCTGTGGGGGTTCGAGTCCCCCTCTTCGTATTTCTTTTTGTTTAACATGCCTGTTTAACTATAAATGAGGAGAAAGATCCATTGAAAGCGATCGTATCTGAACCTGAATCATGGAAAAGGGTTATCGACATCGAAATTCCCACTGAAGAAGTTACTGCTGCATTTGATGAAAAGCTGAACAAATACCGCAAGGATATGAAACTTCCGGGATTCCGTCCGGGCAAAGTTCCCGCATCACTTATCAGACAGCGTTTTGGTGAATCAATTAAAGCTGAAATTATTGATGATCTCGTTCAGAAATCGTTCAAGGATGCCTGCGAAAAGAATAGTATCAATCCTGTTGCACCTGCAAAAGTTA
The DNA here is from genome assembly GCA_050301235.1 of Chitinispirillaceae bacterium. Classification (GTDB taxonomy): domain Bacteria; phylum Fibrobacterota; class Chitinivibrionia; order Chitinivibrionales; family Chitinispirillaceae; genus JAFGIN01. The sequence goes on from JBNKZD010000016.1 coordinate 18,116, forward strand.
ATGATCTTAAAAATCCAGATGATGCACCACTCACAATATCTATCGAAACTGAAGTCGATCCGGAAATTGATATCAAGGGGTACAATTCTCTTAAAATAAAGATGTCGTCCAAAAAGATTGATGATTCCGATGTCGAAGACGCAGTTAAAAATATTCGGGATAGAATGGCTGAGTACAAAGATATTGACCGTCCATCAAAAAAAGGTGACTACGTAAAGATCGAATATCTCAGTGTAATTGTTGATGGCGAAAGAAAAAATGATATCAGAAACCCTCAGTATCCTGTAGAACTTGGTGCAGAGAAACAGTTCAAGGATTTCGATAAAGGTCTTACCGGACATTCAGCAGGTGAAATTGTTGATATTTCGGTCAAATTCCCCAAAGATTATCCTGAAACAGAAGTTGCTGGAAAACCTGTTGAATTCCAGGTTAAAATCGTCGCAGTACAGGAGAAAATTCTTCCGGAAATCAATGAAGAGTTCCTCAAAAAAGTCGGTAATTTCAGTGATGAAGCTGCTTTCAGAGCGAATCTGAAAACAAGTCTCGAAAATGAAGCTGTCAAAATGGCAAAAGATAAGGCTCATGAAGAGGCTTTGGGTACACTTATCGACAACAATCCATTTGATGTACCTCCTGCACGTATCGAGCAGTTTATCGATTATGTGTACCAGGATGCAATTCAACAGGCTCCCAAAGATTCTCCGGAACCCGATCGTAAGGAATTTTCCGAAAAATACCATCAGATCGCAATCGGAGCTATCAAACGTCGCAGAATAATCGATTTCATCGCAAAAAAAGAAAATATCAAGGCCACACAAGCCGAAGTTGATGCAGAAATTCAAAAACTTGCTGAGTATTACAACTCACCGTTTGAATCAATGAAACAGATTTTCCGTCAGAATGGAACCACAAACCGGTTTCGTGATGAGATAAAAGAGAGAAAAACTCTGGATTTTTTAATTGGTGAATACACACCCGATAATAAAGAGTAGTATTTTTAAGATCAGGAGTACCGTCCAATGCGGTATTTCTGATATATATCGCTTTTTTTTACCTTTAAACAGAATATTCATATTGAATATTTGTTGATAGGCACACTACAATAGAGCTTATATGAGAAAGGGGAACATATGCCGCTTGTACCAATGGTGATAGAGCAGACTGGACGCGGAGAGCGCTCTTACGACATATACTCAAGACTTTTAAAAGAGCGTATCATATTTCTTGGTGGTGAAATTGAAGATGTAACCGCTGACCTTGTTATGTCACAGCTGATATTCCTCGAATATGAGGATCCTGAAAAAGATATCACAATTTATATCAACTCCCCAGGTGGTGTTGTTTCATCGGGTCTTGCCATTTACGATACAATTCAGTATATCAAACCCGATGTTTCGACGATCTGTATCGGTCAGGCTGCGAGCATGGGAGCGATCCTTCTTGCAGCTGGGACAAAAGGTAAACGGTTTGCTTTACCTCACTCCCGCGTAATGTTACATCAGCCGCTTGGCGGTGCCGGTGGTCAGGCTGCCGACATTGCGATTCACGCAAAAGAGATCGTACGTGTCAAACAATCACTTAACGAAATCATCCAGAAACATTCAGGTCAGAATCTCGATGTAATCGCACGCGATACAGACAGAAACTTTTACATGTCGGCCGAAGAAGCAAAAGCTTATGGCCTTATCGACGAAATTTTGACTGCAAGGGAATAGAATGACAGCCAGAACCCGCTACCCGGGAATTAAGTGTTCATTTTGCGGAAAAGGGCCCGATGAGGTCGGTAAACTTATTACCGGTCCATCGGTGCACATTTGTAATGAATGTGTCGAGATGTGCAATGAGATCCTTCGTGAGGAGCGTAGTACCGTCCCCGGGGATCTCAGTATCGAAACACTGCCAACTCCGCGAGAAATGAAAGATTTTATCGATCAGTATGTTATTGGACAAGATGAAGTTAAAATGGGAGTATGTGTTGCAGCATACAACCATTTCAAACGGATTCTTTCACGCGGGCAGCATGATAACGACGGCGTTGAAATTGACAAGTCAAATATATTGATGCTTGGGCCTACAGGTACGGGTAAAACCCTGATTGCCCAGACACTGGCCAAACTGCTGAAAGTTCCCTTTACAATTGTTGATGCTACCATTTTCACTGAAGCTGGCTATGTTGGTGAAGATGTCGAGAACATGCTTGTACGGTTACTTCAAGCAGCGAACTTCGACCTTGCCAAAGCAGAAAAAGGGATCATCTATGTTGATGAGTTCGATAAAATCACCCGTAAATCAGCTAATCCATCGATTACCCGTGATGTTTCCGGTGAGGGTGTACAGCAGGCAATGCTGAAAATCCTTGAAGGCACAATTTCGAATATTCCTCCAAAAGGCGGACGTAAACATCCGGAACAGAATCTCATTCAGATTAACACTCGCGATATTCTTTTTATCTGTGGTGGTGCATTTGAAGGGATCGATAAGATTATCGAAGCGCGTATCGGCGAAAGCCGCATGGGATTCAACGCCGAGATCAAACGTAAACACCAGTACTCTACCGGCGATATTCTCCGTAAAGTAGAACCTGATGATCTCATCCGTTTTGGGCTGATCCCCGAAATTGTGGGTCGTCTTCCAACCGTTCTTGGCCTTGACGAGCTCAATGAAGACGCTCTGCTTACAATACTTACAGAGCCTAAAAATGCGGTAACCCGTCAGTACCAGAAGCTTTTCCAGATGGAAGGGATTCGATTGACAATTACCCGTGATGCGCTCCGTGAAGTGGTAAAAATTGCGTATAGCAAGAAAACCGGTGCCCGTGGACTTCGAAGTGTGATTGAGTCTGCGTTGATTCCGATCATGTTTGAAGTACCTTCAAGAGATGATATTCGTGAGGTTATGATCAATCGTAATGTGCTCCTTAAGAAAGAGCCGCCGGTGTATTCGCTTAAAAAAGATAAGAAGATTGCCTGATAAGGGAATCGGTGTGGAGTTTTACAAGATTGATTTTATTTTTGAATCGTTGTATCATTTCCTATGACTTATCAAACGAGGTTTTTCATGCAATGGGTTGATATCAAACGAAAGTATCCTGATAAATTTATTCTTATTGACGATATAGTCGAAAAAGATATTAATGGATCAACCTCAAGAGTTATCAGTGGCATCGTTATAGCAGTTACAGATAATTTGAAAGAGATCATGAAGCTTTACGATCACTCTAAAAAACTAGGGAAAAATGTGCTCTATGCACTCCCAAGCACTCCAGATGAGTTTTTAATTGAAAATGTTCCTTTCATGGGAATTCTGTTCAACCGCAATAGACATTGACCTCATCGAATTGAACTACTCAAAGCAAACAAAAATAAAAAGACTTTTCGGAATCGGAACTGACACTCAAGAGGTATTATCTCAAATTGTAAAGACTATTAAAATCGATTTTAATATTATTGAAAATATCGAAATTGAATTTGGTAATTTTTCCTCCAAAATAGGGATTAATGGCTTCATCGGGAACGACATTCTGAGAGAGAAAACCCTATCGCGACTGCAGACCCAGTCAAAAATCCTATACCAGATCCAATTAACACTTTGCCATCGGTATGTTTATCGATATCAACGCATTTACTTTCCTGACAATCCTCTTTGTACTCATTTAATTTATAGAAAAGTAAATTTTTATCGGTTTGAGTTTGACTAGAGTCAGCAATAAACAGTAGATTGCATTTCAAGCTTTTTAATGCGTTCTATATTCCCATTTATACCCAGACCACAAAAGTGGTAATTTAAACCCAGTTTTTCTCTGCATGCAATACAATCACGGATTCTACTAATTTCGATTGTTAATTCTGCATTTTGTGATATGGTTTGAAGCTTTTTGACATCGCTTACAAAACTGTCGCAGGGGCATTGTGCGAACGTTATTATGAAATAGCTGAAAATGATTATTAGTGATAATTTTATCATATGTTTATTTTTATACCCTATTCCAATCCTTATGTCACAAAGCCCGAAAAAAACATTGCTGTCATCAATATACCACACTTTTCCTTGCTGCAATCCGGGAAAAAATCAGGCGCAGAGTGAAAAAAGGGGTTTTCCATCGGAATCCTGCATATTAAGAATCAGGTTGTTACAGATAAAATAAGTAAACTGGAGAAGAGTGTCAAGAGGAATGGCTGTGGGACAAAGGGGCGAAAGAGACGAGGTGCCAATTGAAGGAAAAAGGATGAAAATTCTAAAGGTGTTTCCACACAGTATGCTCAAATTTACAACCCCCGTACCTCTTTAGCAACTGTGCAACACTCTAAACTGCGTTAGGGAGGACAGAAGGTGCCATCCGTAACGGAGTGCAGGATGGCAGTCTTTACAGACCTAGGTGGTTCCTCCACCGCAGGGATGTAAAGACCGCAACGAAGTGGAGCCTGGCGGAGGCCCGACCCGATAGGGAAACGCCCAAATTGATAACATTTAACTTTTGATTGAATTCTCATTATCATTACTATCCATTAACAACGGCTCAACATGCTTCCTGCTAAACAAAAAGTTAATAAATATTCCCCATCCAAGTCCAGATATAAACAACATTGACAGAAAGTTAACAACCGGGATAACCGAAATAATCACTCCCGCAACTGCACCAATTAAAAACTGAACATGGCGTTTTTTGATATTCCATTTGAATTTAAACGACAAGTATTTTCCGAGCAGGGTCAACCCGATTATCTGTGTAAAAAAGAAGGTCGGAATTGCCGCAAGTATCAAAACAAATGCAAATGGAATAGTTACGATTAAAATAAAATTAATCACTACCACAGCAGGGTACATCAGAACAGGGATCAGCCCCCGCAAACCGGTGTACCAGAATGAACGTTCTGAGTGAAGATTTGCATCGAGCTTTACAAACACCGGAAGGAACAACAGCAGACTTCCAATGATCGTAAAGCAGACAAACATCATGATGCTGAAAAACGCTTTAAATGCAAGCCAGTTTTTACGAGCTATTTCAGGTGTTTCAAACTTGTGGGTTTCATCAACCTGAACCGTTCCGGTTATTTTCTGAAGATCCTCAGGCTTTAACTTCTCTTTTGATGCATAGGTAAGGTTACCGTTTATTTTACCCTTTTCACCAATGGTAATTCTTCCGGCATAGATCTTTACATTGCCATTGATTTGATTATTGATGACGACTTCACCGGCACCAGCATACAGATCACCATTGACAACCCCATCGAGGTACATTTTTGCGCAGCCCACAAACAAGTTGCCATCAATTACCGATTTTTCGCTTACATGTAATGATTTACAGAGAAAATAGTTGTTTCCCTTTACCATCCCTTCTATATGCATATTCATTCCTGCACCGATAATGCCATTTCCCACACTGCCGGTAAAGACAAGATCTTTACATAAAGAAATAAGCCCAAGTCTAGCGACACCATCAAAGGTCATCCTTTTACCCAGGAAGATCACGTCCTCAGCATCGCCAGAGAAATGCAGCTCATAGCCAAGATAAAGATAATCATCATCAAATTTACCCGATACCGATGTAACCCCATCCTTTTCACCAGCATTATTATTGACTACCATCGCTGATGGTACCATCGCCAGAAGCACCAGCCAGACCGCCATCATACATACCCTGTTTTTCATATTCAACTCCAGCTTTTAACCATTTTTTAAAATTACCATTCTACAGAGTTCACATGCAGGATCATACCACCCTGGCCTGACTCTGCAACGACTAAAAGGACGTCCTGTAATAAAGATACTGCAATCTCTACCAGACTACGAGCTGCAGTTCAATCAGTGGTTTGTTAGGCCGGTTGAACGGCAAACAATTCTGCATGAATGGTACCTTTTCAACAAATTCATCCTTATAATTCAACGGTTTTATTATTCAATAATCTTTTTAAGTTGTTGCGCTTTTCTTCTTGAAAGATCGATTTTTGCTCCATTTTTCAGTTCTACATTATAATCACTCAGGGACAGTTTATGAATCATCGAGATCTGGTCCAGATTGATGATATCATTCCTGCTTGTCCTGTAGAATTTGTTTCCCTGTAGTTTCTCTTCGTAATAGTTAAGATATTTGTCAGATATAATTTTTTCACTTGCTGTGTAAAGGAAACAATACCCGTTCTCAAATGATATTCTGACAATATCCTTTATCGCAATAACCCGTGTTTTTCCACTTATTTTTACAGAGATGTGGTCTGTCAGTTTCAGAGCCATACCAGCCGCTGCCGGTCCTGGTGGCACCTTGAGTGAAAGGCGTTCCTTTATTTTTGCAACCGTTTTTTCTAGCCGTTCAATTCTGACTGGTTTTAACAGATAGTCAACAGCATCTATTTCGAATGCATTCGCCGCATGCTGTGAGTAAGCTGTCTGAAAAACGACAAGGGGAGGCTCCTGCAGTGATGGTATTGACTGAAAGACCGAAATGCCAGGCATATTGATATCAAGGAATGCGACCTGAGGTTTATGCGTGATTATCATATTGACAGCTTCATTGCCATCAGTAGCTTCATCGACAATTTCAAAGCAGTCAAATTCTTCAAGCAGCCCCCGTAACCTCTCCCGTGCGTGAGATTCATCATCGGCTATTATTGATGTAATCATAGTAAAAAAGCTATTTCAGCCCCTCCATCTTTGAATAACAGACTACCATGGTGGTCTTCAATCCGTTTTTTCGTTATGGTTAACCCATGTCCTTTATCCAGCATTGAAACTGCAAGTTTACGTTCACTATCAACCACCTTGATGATTTTATGCGTTTCATTCTGAAAATACGTTACTTCAATGAGCAGTTGCTGCACATTTTTAATATTGTGTTTAATGCTGTTCTCTACAAGAGGTTGAATGATCAGAGGTGGTATCTGAAATTCATCACTGCCCGAAATGGAAAATGATAATTTTTCTCCAAAACGCAATGACTGAATCTCAAGATATTTTCTAACACTATCAATCTCATCCTTTACAGAAATAGTCACCTTCTCTGATTGCTCAAGATTAAAACGGAGAAGATCCGACAAATTAAGCAGCGCAGCTTCTGCTTTTAGAGGTTGTTTAAGAAGTGTCAGGATCATATTAAGGGTATTGAAAAGAAAGTGAGGGTTAACTTTTGATGCAAGCAGTTTCATTTCCATCTGTTTTTTTAAAAACTGCTCTCTTCCGATAGCTTTTTCCTTCTCAAGCAGAATTTCCCGATAAAAGATCAATCCGGAACTGATTGTGTAGAGGGCTGTGATAAAAAGAAAATTGATGACCAGAAAAGCGATACTTCCACGGCTGTAATAGATCAGAAGTGCTGGTTCCAGAAACAATACAATAAAAAAACTTATGATCCCTACTCCAAGTAATACAGCCAGAGCAATAAGTACAATGAAAATGATGGGTAATTTGAAAAGCTGTCGCTGAGATACGATGCAGATACTGATAAGTGCACTCCCAAGGATAAGGGAATTAATCAAAGCAGCATGTACAAATCCCCAGACGAAGTCCGATAGAACGTAGCAAATCATCAGACTTAAAAATATGCCGGTGATCTGAGTCACCATAAAAATGGTGGTATAGATCAAAAAATTGGGAGTCTGAAAAATATGCAGCTTTTTCATATCAACATCCGCTTCGGCCTAACCGATATAATAACATAGTCTTAGAGTTTTAAAATAAATCCTATCATATTTGAAATTCATTTAATTGAAGTTAAATATGGAAATCAGCAGTTTCAGAAGTCACAATTATTGGGTAGTACCGGAATTCAAACAGAAAAAATAAGTGGTCGGAAAAAGAAATGAAATCGATTCCTCGAACAACAATGAAATTAATAACCGTTATTCTGACAGTACCGGGGTCATTGTTTTTCTGTTCGAGCCCACTTCTTCCCAACGTTCCGTACGACCCGCCAGTATCGTTCAGCGGATATATTAACGGATGTGAGGTATCGATGAAAGGTAATTTTTTCTGGCCAAACTGCTGTACCCTTAAGAATGACACCATTCGCATGTATTTTTATTCTGATGATTTCTCTGAGGACAATAACGTTCGTCATGGGGATTTCATGCGTCTGTTTCTCTTTCCCGATACCAGTGACCTTCTTGGAATAAAACACATGTACTTTCATCTTGCCCGATATTATGAATATAATAGTTCCTATTCTATTGCACCACGAGACACACAATACCGGATAGCTTCAATACAAATGCACCGGGTCGCGTTGACTGCAGCCCCCAGAAGCCGCGTGTCAATTGATCGAATTTACGTACAGACAGGTGTAATCAGTGGTACAACAGGCGAACGTATCGAAATAACCAAAGGCATCATCACCGGAGCGGTACAATGAAGATTCTATCATTACTTTTTGTCAGTGCAGTTGTCAGTACACTGTATGCAATCGATTCTCCCCCGGCATTCTATGATATTCCCTGGGGCACATCAGCTGACAGTGTACGAATTTTGACTAAAGGACAGGGCTGGAACACCGATAATGTTGGTTCTGAATTTCCTTCGGACCTCAAAATTACCGTATTCAACACCAATGTTACCATCGCCGGCTACAGTGCATCCGTTCGCTATTATTTCTGGGAAAACAAACTGTTTCAATCGACTGTCATATTTGACTTTAAGGAGTTGACCAGCTATGATTTCAATTATAATGTCTACCGAAGTGTCAGCGAATATTACTCTTTTATTAGAAGTAAAACTCTAACCTTCGTTTTCGATATCTATGACCTTCTGGCAAAGAAATACGGTAAGAAGGAACCCATTTTCAAAGGACTCGATCCAAGGTTCACTTTTTTTCGCCTTGATGCTCTGGTGAAACAGGAGAAGTGGAATTTCCGATATCACCCATACGACTTTTTCCAGATGATCGCAACATCATCGTATGCCAGGTGGGATTTTCCCCATACCAGAGTCATATTCTCCGTGAATATCTCCGCTGCAGATAAACGATTTGAGTATCTGCTAAGCTCAGCATCACTGGATATGGTCGAATTGGTCACAGCAAGGCGAGACCAACTGCGCATGAGTGGGCTATAACCTCACTTCTTTAATGCAGTCCCCGCCATCTTGTTAACAGCTATTATATTATCTGATAGCTAAAGCATCTTCCGATACATTATTTTCTTATCATTACAATAATAGATACTCTTTAACCATCGAGGGAAACGTATGAGTATGACCCGCGACGAGATCATTACTTTAGCTTCTCGATATATCGATGAAGATGATGCTATCGATTTTCCCATGAAAGATGACACTTTTTGTTTACTAACCCGCGATATTTCCCAGAATACCGTTCTGAAAGAGGAAGAGGGATGGACGTTCAGCGGATATGGAGTGTGTTTAGGGTATCTGCCGGATGATCAGGCGAAACCAATTGGGAAATGGATTTTCATGCATTTTGCCAGCTTCAACTCATTTCCTCCTTCACAGCAGGTTTTGCGACTTCAACCACCTCATATCGTGAAGGGAAGGTTCCAGAACCCTGAAAGAACGCGTGAAATCAGGATTCTGAAACTTGTTTTAGGTGCATCCGATCAGAATTCAGGAGATATCAATGATACCGCACCCGAAAAACCAGTAAAAGAAAAACAGATTCCACGTAGTACCGATGTAAATAAAAAAATTGTTAAATTCAGGAAAAAAAGCTCCTGATGACATCAATTTTTGATACACTTATAGCATTTGATGACTCTCTTTTTATTGCAATTAACAGTGCGCATACACCTTTTTTTGATATATTCTTCCAGATTTTCACTAACTTTGGAACAGCGTTTGTCGTAGCACCAATACTTTTGCTGATTATTTACCGTACCATTCCACAAAAGCAACGTTCACGCATGCTGCTTTTCGGTGCAGTAAGCCTCAGTGTAAGTGGCATTGTAACTCAGGGAATAAAGAATATCGTCCACCGTCCCCGACCGCTATCGTATTTTGTTCCTGAATCACAAAACGCATCTGCAAACCACTCAAATCGTCCAGTTCACACAGTACATGTTCTAGGCCCACGTTTAAAACGCAGATCATTTCCATCAGGGCACACCAACACAGCATTTGCAGCTGCAACATTTCTTGTTGTTTTATACGGTGGCTGGTACTGGACCTCCTACCTGATTGCATTACTTGTCGCCTACTCACGAATCTATATGGGAGTGCACTTCTTTTCTGATACACTGGGAGGTGCATTGCTTGCTGTTGCAACAGTCCTGATTTTTTATCAATTATTCGGGATCAGAAAGTATTTATTGACATGTGGAGTGAAACATGATACATGATAAAAAAGTTTTCATCGTTCTTCCCGCTTATAACGCAGCTCTGACACTTGAAAAAACATGTCATGAGATTCCACGCCCTCTGGTCGACGAGATCATTCTTGTCGATGATGCATCAAAGGATGATACTGTCAGATGTGCCCGGGAAATCGGTATCAAGCATATCATCTGTCATGAAAAAAACCGGGGTTATGGTGGTAACCAGAAAACCTGTTATGACACAGCCCTTTCTCTTGGAGCAGATATTGTCATTATGCTCCATCCCGATTATCAGTATACACCGAAACTGATTACCGCAATGGCTAGCATTATCAGTCAGGATCTTTACAAGGTTGTTTTTGGATCCAGAATACTTGGCAAAGGAGCACTCAAAGGTGGTATGCCTCCCTATAAATATATTGCTAACAGAGCTTTGACACTTTTTCAAAATATTCTTATGGGTCAGAAACTCTCTGAATACCATACCGGGTATCGTGCTTTTTCACGCGATGTTCTCACTAAGATTAATTACCACGCCAATTCAGATGACTTTGTTTTTGACAATGAGATGATCGCTCAGATTTTCAATGCCGGATACGATATCGCAGAAGTTACCTGCCCTACCCGCTATTTCAAGGAAGCTTCATCAATTAATTTTATGCGCAGTGTTAAATATGGTCTTGGAGTGCTCGGTGTTTCAGTGGAATACGCGTTGCATGAGAGAGGGATCAGGAAACATAAGCGATTTGAATTAAAATAGAAGACTTTGGTATTCAATTAGTTTTGTGAGGATGCGCTGTAATTCGCATATCGCCTCACCCCACATTCGACCCATCGACAAGCTCAGGGACCACTTCGCTCAGTGCAACGCCTCGGTCCCCCTCTCCATTAGAAAAATGGAGAGGGGGAAGAAGTATTAATCGCAGTTTCTAGCTCCCTTTCTCCACGAGTGGAGAGAGGGCTGGGGAGAGAGGCGATTGCTTGTACTGCGGTGTATGAGTTCGTTATTTCTATATGCCCTCAGTCCCTCAGTCATTCTTCTTCGGATCTCGTCGATAATAGACAAACCCATACTCTGCTTTAAGCTTTGTAAGACCGTACTCAGGTTTACTGTATTCTCTATCCTGGTTTATTCTTCCCACAAAATAGACTGGTTTATCGATTGGCCCGTGGAGCAGCCACTGGCGATCATAACTTTTCGGATGCAATCCAGCTCTCTTTTTACCATAAAAAAGATCTGCGTAGCTTTTGAATAATGAACGCACATAAACATCCTCTGTAGAATGTTCTTTGTAAAAAGCAATCGGTCCCCCCTGAGAGTATTGTTCGATTCCCGGAGTGAAAACGATCAGAAATGCCTGAACACAAAATACAGTTGCAGCCATGAGAGTAATAAATCCGGGTAAAAACTTCTTTTTTCCAATGAATACAAGGGAAATAACAAGCACCACCATGAACAGAATGCCAACCAGCGACTCCCACCCAGTCCAGACAACAGGATTTTTTAAGCAGGCAACCGCGAACTTATCCTTTATTAATGGCATTATCTTTTCTTTATTCATCAGAACAAATGGAAACGCTGTAATTGCTAACGCGATTAAAGAGGAAAATACGACAAGTGAGATTTGCAGGATCTTGTTCCACTGAAATTTCTTTATCAATACACCGTACATATGAAGAGCAGAGAGGTACATTACAGGAAACCATGTCAGTGATGCATACAATACTGTTTTTGTTTTGACTATAGAGAACAGAATCATTACCACCCAGAACAGTATAATTACCAGACGGTTAAAAACCTGCTGACGGCTTTGTGGTTCATCACGACTTACAAATGATCGAATTGCAAAAAAGGATGCAGGAAAACACCCAAACAGAGTAACAACAAAGTGAAAGTAGAACGGTCTCCCATGCCCGGCATCACCGGTACTGAATAATCTGATCTGATAGCGGATAAACTCCTGAAGAAACCAGGGACCATGCAACAGTGTTTCGATACCATAGAATACGAATGTCACAAAGAGCATCGTAATGACAAATGTGACGACATCACCTGTAGTAAAAAACAATCTGAATCGTTGTAAAGCCCAGTATATCCCCATAGTGAGTGATATAACCAGAAACGCAACAGGCCCCTTTGCAAGTACAGCAAGCCCTGTTAACGCACCCGCAAGTGCAAATATCAGAAGACGTTTTTTCCCTTTATCGGAAAGTATCCCAGTTGCGATAAACGTGAGTCCAAGAAAGATAAACAGATTAAACACCGGATCGATAATTCCGGATTTATAAAAAACATGTGGGAGAAACGATGCCGGAAAGTTCAATGCCCAAAGCAATCCAAACCTGTAATCATATAACTTTTTTCCTATTGTGAATACAATCAGCATGGTGATAATCCCAAAAAGTGCATTCACCAGCCGTGCAGAAAATTCATTGACACCAAATGTTTTCATAGAAAGGATCTGAAACCAGAAAAAGAGCGGTGGTTTTTCCCAGAAAGGCTCGTAATTGATTGTCACGCGCATATAGTTACCGGTTTCGATCATCTCCCGTGAAGCCTCAGCAAAGTTGATCTCATCCCAGTCAAACAGATGCACATTCCCCAGGGCCGGGAAGAAAAACAATGCACCGATTACAACCAGTAAACTATAGTGAAACCACGTTTTTTTTAAAAATGAATCCCTATCAACTACAGCGTTGCTTTCAATCTGCATATTCTGGTTCTCTCCGAAAACTTATAAATGTTATACTACATTTTACAAACTGATTTTTAGCTGATATTCGCATTATTCTCATCGCCTCACCTCACTTCGACCAGGCTCAGTGCACCGCCTGGCCTCCTCTCCATAGTAATGGAGAGGGGGAAGAAGAGAGGAATTCCATTGTTCCCTTGAAAGTATGGTCCCAGGGAACCATGCCACACGGTTATTCTCTGTATCCTCAAAATTCTTTATGTTTACGCTATACATTCTGAACAACCGTATCACTTTTGTGGAGTCCAGAGGAGAAACGACCCGATAGGGGAACGCCTTAAAAATTTCATTTCTTCGTCTAAAATTATTGCAACCCCACCAATCTCCCCGTCTGAAAAATAATCAACGCTACTATCCATGCAAACAGCGGCTGATAGGTAATTGAAAACAGTGTCCACCTCCAACTGTTCAATTCCCTTACTTGTGTAATTAGTGCTACAATACAGGGTGTGTAAAGAAGCACAAAGAGCATAAATGAGATTGCACTGAGAGGTGTAAAGTTATCCGCAATTTTACTGTTAAGCAGTTCTTTATTGACAATTCCACCATTCTCTGCACCATATAATACCCCAAGGGAACTGACCACAACCTCTTTTGCAACAAACCCTGTCACTATTGCAATTACCGCTCGCCAATCAAATCCCAGTGGCTTGAAAGCCGGTTCTAAAAACTGCCCGATTTTTCCAATATAACTTTGGCTCATCTGCTCGGTTTTTAATTTTGCAGCAATTTCCTCTCTGAACCGTTCCTTTTCAAAGACGCTGAAATTGCCCATCTCTACCGCTGATAACTCATTCTGGAATTTAAGTTCAATCGCATGGTCTTTCGGAAACTCACTTAAAAACCATAAAAGAACGGAAAAAAGCAGCACAACTCCACCCATTTTCTGCAAAAAGTGTGCAGCCCTCTGCCACATATGAATAACAACACTTTTGAGTGTTGGCAGCCTGTATGGCGGAAGCTCCATAACAAAGGGGTGACTTTCTCCTCTGAAAATTGTTTTTTTAAATATCCAGGCCATGACAAAAAAGGATATCGTACCAAGCACAAACTGAAAAAGAAAGATCACATTCCCGGCATGCCTGGGGAATAATGATCCGGCAAACAGGACATACACCGGTAAACGGGCTGAACAGCTTATAAGTGGCGAAAGAAGAATAGTCTTTCTTCTGTCAGTCTCCGATTCAAGTGTCCGTGCTGCCATAATCGCAGGAACATTGCACCCCATTCCCATGATCATTGGAATAAAACTTTTTCCATGAAGACCCACACGATGCATGATTTTATCGGTAATAAATGCGGCACGGGCCATGTAACCAGTATCTTCCATGATTGCAATTCCAAAGAACAGTATGAGAATATTTGGCAGAAACACAACCACACCACCAACGCCACCTATAACCCCTTCGACAATACAATCCCGTAACAATGATGGTGGCAGCAGGTATTGAAATATTCGGGCTAGTAATTCAACCCCATGTTCCAGTAGTGCCTGAGGATACTGCCCCAGAACAAAGGTCGCCTGAAAAAGCAGCCACATAAAAAGAAAAAATACAGGAAATGCCCACACCGGATGAGTCAGTATTTTATCAATTTGATCAGATATTTCGATACGATTTCTGACTGTTTTTATCAAAATCTCTTTGAGTAATCCGGCAATAAACCCGTAACGGGCTTCAGCGATAAGACTTTCGGTATCTTCACCAAGGAGTTGCTGAATTTTTGCAGCTTCACTGGTAATTGCAGCAACCAGCTGTTCTCCATCTGTGAATCTTTTTACCTCAGAAATTATTTGCTTATCATTTTCAAGCAATTTCAGAACCGTCCACTCACCGTCGTAACCGCATGCAATGGCCACCGGATGAGAACTGAACTTTTCGATCACCTTCTGCAGTTCGGGAGGATAATCAACTATTTTCCTCCGGCGAACGGCTTTATTTACAGATGAATTTTCCAGAATCAGATCCAGCAATTTACCAGTATTTTCACCCGTTTTTCCGACTGTCTCGACAACAGGGAGTTCCAGCAGCTCTGATAAAATTTTTTTGTCGATCTTTATGCCTTTTTCTCCGACCTCATCCCACATATTTAATGCAAGAATTGGTCGAACCCCAAGCTCCAGCATCTGCATTGTCAAGTAAAGATTACGTTCGAGATTGGTTGCATCAAGTACATTGACAACAACATCAGGGTGGTTTGTTATCAGAAAATCCCTTGCAACACGCTCTTCCATGGAATAAGCTGTAAGTGAATAGGTACCTGGTAGATCAGTGATTGCTAACCCGACCCCTTTGTGTTCGGTCTCACCTTCCTTGATATCAACGGTTACTCCAGCCCAGTTCCCCACATGCTGGTGAGAACCGGTTAATGTATTAAAAAGAGAGGTTTTGCCACTGTTGGGGTTACCCATAAGTGCCACAGAAACAACATGCTTCGTAATATTGGAAACATTTTTGACATCTTGTTTTTCAGCTGTGTCACTCTGTTTATCAGACTGCATCGGTGACATCAGGCAGACTCCCTCTCGATGACATTCTCCTCATTACCGACTTCAATCAGCGATGCTTCACTGATACGCAAACTGATATGTGCATCACCAATGACCACTTCCATAGGGTCACGAAGAGGAGCATGTTTTATAATAGAGATATGTGCTCCTTTTAGAAATCCCATCTCCAGAAGTCTTTTACGAATCACGCCAGCCCCGTTAACCCTCAATACTTTTACTCTGTCACCCTGCCTGCACATTCCAAGATTCATAACACTTAACTTTCAATTCTATTGAATTTATCCAAGCAATTAACTATCAAAAACTTACTTCTATAACGTTAAAATTACTTTTCCGGTCGTCGAGCGGAGTCGAGACGGCGCATTTTACGCAAATCACGTTTGTCATTTCGACTCCGCTCAATGACCGATTGATGCGATTTAGGTATTTTAACGTTGTATAATTACCATTGTCAATCAACAATCGTAACTCTCACTTTCTGACTCATTCCCCGCCCCATCGCAGTCCGGACACCATTACACACAATGACAATCCTTCCACCATGATTGGCGATCACTTCTCCTTCACACCCCGGAGCGATCCCCATATCCATAAGATGTCCTTTCATTCCACTTGAAGCATCATCCTCACCAATCCCTGTAACCTTGAACCGTCCTCCAACTTCTATCATAGCCAGAGGGATGGTGCGAACATTGTTTTTTCCGAAACACCTGTCACACAATCCATGTATCTGCATTTTGTGTGTAAAGGGATGAAAACCATGCTTACGTGCTTCTTCTATTTGTGCTGTTTCTATCACTGGTGAGAAAAATTCGATAATCGTACCACACTTCAGACAGAAGAGATGATCATGATGCTCCCCAAGGTGAAGATGTTCATACCGGACAACACTATCGGCAAAAACTTTCTCAATTGCAAATCCGTATTCTACCAGAAGGCCTATTACATCACGAATAATGATATCATTAATCTTGAGACCGTTACTTTTTACGTAATGACGAATATCATCAAGTGAAACATGGTGATCGAGTGAGAAGAAAAAACCGATCACACTGCGCATCATCTCATCAGTATCAACACCATTTGCTTTTAAAAAATCCAGACACTCGTTAAGTATCCGTTCATGCTTTGACTTGTTCATTGCACCTCCGGCAGACTCCCCATATCTGCACACTGTGCCTGGACATGGCAAAGCCGCTTTTCCTGACAACCGACTCGATTCGCTGCTCCAGAAGCTTATCGTGGAACTCAAAAACTTCACCGCACTTTGCACATGTCATATGCTCATGATGATGACAGTCCCCAAGGAATTCATATTTTCCCGATGAATGGTCACTTACAACCTGACGAATCAAGCCGGCATCCTGTAGATGTCCAAGGGTGCGAAAAACAGTTGCTCTGCTCACTGCCATCCCTCGTTCTTTGAGCGACTGAATCAGATCCTCTGCATGAAAATGGGTCTTCTGAGAACTAATGAATTCAAGTATCGTTCCCCGTTGCGGAGTAAATGAAAAACCTTTTTCCTTGAGGTACTCTTTGAACTTGAAAGTTGTCATAATCGATAAGTCCTGTTTCTCAAAATAATTGAGACTCAGTCTCAAAATACACTATTTTCTATAAAAGTGCAACGAGAAAAATACCGCAAACTGTTCCATAATGGTATATTGAGTATTACCAAGGAATTACAGTTACCAGGGGAGGTTATATGCTGAAGGTTGTGCTGCTGTTTTCAGTAATTTTTTTCTCAAGTCTCATATCTGCAAAAGAGCTCGATTTGATTTTCACTCCCCAGAGAAGTTTTTTCTGTGCTGCACAAAAAGGATTGGGTGATGCAGGTATTGCACTGCCATCAGGACTTAGTGCCGGCATTCTTAACCCCGCCCTTGTGAACGTCTATCGCAAAGAGGTGAGGGAAACACACGGATCGATCTGCGCCGGTTTCGGACGTGATTCACTTTACAACATGTTAATGTTGCCCTTTGCGATAAGTTACTCGGCAGATGATGGTTCCGCTGCGCTGTTTTATCGTCATTTGTCAGGGGATTCCAAACTTTCGCATAATGAATTTACGTTCAATCTTTCCGGTTTGGTTTCTCCCGGTGGTCAGGATCAGGGGGCAGTTGACTTTGGAGTTAACATACATCTGCAATCGATCAAATTTAACAACCGTGAACTCGATCCGCTTTTTTCTGTTACCCGCTACCTCGATACACTTCATCGGAGAAACAATGATACTATTACCAATACAACAACCGACAAGATTCTGGGAGAACTTAAACAGACCAATCTCATTCTGGACATCGGATTTTTTCAGGCTCAGGTTTTGCAGAATGTCGATTTTGGGTTGACATTAAGAAATGTCACAGGTTTTTCCTGGAGAACAGCAAAACCGTTCGTACAGCGATCCAGCGACACACTGAACGATTCTATTATTGTTGATTCCCTTCAATACATTTATAAAGAACAAAAAAAAGGACAATGGCTTCATCGGAAATACCGAACCCTTTCCACCGGCATTACCTGGCATGCAGATATAAAACCAGAGTCATTTACACTCATTCTACCGCTGGATCTTGAAATCCTCGGGCTCTTTGATAAGAAAATTAAAAACACCTTTGTATTTCACGGAGGTATTGAAGCGCTTATTATCAACCGGTTTTCACTGCGTTTTGGTTATTCCCGTTCTCCCGGGATTCTCATGAAAGGCTTCTCTCAGATAAAGAATCTCAATTTCTTTACAGGTGGAGGAGGAGTTCATATAGACCCGATTGTATTTGATTTCTATATTTCTCATAATGTATTTGGAACGAACTTGTCGTTTGATTATTAGGATAGAGATCTATGCAGATTGCACAGTTGGGGCACGTTGCAACGTGCCCTTACAGAATAGAGGTATAAGAATTTTTCATTCCCTTTAGCGTATTTCGTGAGTTTCGTGGTTAAAAAGAAGAGCAGATTAACAAACGAAACTATTTACCCTGAACCTTCGGACTATTGAAAAGATCAAAAAACATCTCCGATTTATGTACACCTTTCCGTTCAAGAATCGGAACACAAGCTTCAATCATTGCTGGACGTCCACACAGATATACTTCATACCCACTTAAATTAGCTGAATAATATCTGTCGATAGCTTCTGTTACAAGCCCGCGAGCTCCTTTCCATGGACTTTCCACCGGTTCATTTGACAAGGCTGGAACGAATCTGAAATCGTAAAGTTCCTTTTCAAATATATGCATCTCATCAAGATAAAACAGGTCACTTTGTGTCAGTGCTCCAAAGAAATAAACGGCTTTTCGTTTGATAGTGTACTGTTTCATGGCGTAAAGAATCGAGCGAACAGGAGCCATTCCGCTTCCGCCAGCAATAAAAAGTATCGGTTTTTCTGTATTACGTAAAAAGAAATTACCCCGCGGTCCATTGAGATGCACCTGCACCCATTCCGTAAGCACATTAAAAACCCATGGGGTCACTATCCCCTGGGGATTCAATCTGATATTCATCTGAATCGTACAATCCGAGCCAGAAGATGCAATCGAAAAAGGACGCATCGCAGCAGGAACATCACCATGCGCAGGCATTTTCAGGGTTACGTACTGCCCCGCTTTGAATGCGATCGTTTCCGGAGAGATCAATTTAAATGTCAATTCGACAATGTCACGGGTAAGAAACTTTTTCGAAACCAACTCAGACACATACTCTTTTGCTCCAAGGTACTCTGATGGGATCTCGATACTGCATTCAGCGTCAGGAACAAATTGACAGGCAAGTCTGACACCTCTTCCGACATCACTGTCAGTTAACAAACGCTGCTCATGATTTGTAAGAGGACCGGATGCATCTTGCACCACGCACCTGCACATACCACATTTCCCACTGCTGCCGCAAGCGGAAGGCAGATAAATATTCTGCGAAATCAATATATCATTAAGGCTCTTACCATGTTCTGCCTCAATAATTTTCTTTCCATTATTAACAGAAACTTTTATTGTATCCATTATTTTTTTAGAATCTCCTGATTAATGTCTTGTAATGGTTGCCTGAAATTAACTATAGCATACAAAAAAACCACCCAGAAATTAAATCATCACAAAATTCCAGTCCAGACTAATCTTTGGTTTTTACCCAGTTACTCCCCTGCATAACATCGTTCTGTTCCATATATTTTGCGATAAAATTAAGTGATTGGTTTTTTTGTGCACTCCATAGTGGAGCTATTAAACCATTTTCAGGGGTAGAATCAGCCATCAGACGATGAATATATTGCCCTGGATTTATAAGCGATAAAAAGCTGCAGAGGTGCTGAGTATATTCCTGAAGAGAAAATACAGACACTTGACCGTCATTATACATTCTTTCAAGTGCTGTACCCCTTATAACCATCAATTGATGAATCTTCACGCCGTGAAGGGGTAACCGTGCACAGAGGTTTGCAGTCGCAATCATCTTTTCTTCAGTTTCTCCCGGAAGTCCTATCATGCAATGAGCGACCGTCTCAATTCCCAATCCAGCCAGTATTTCAATTGCAACGACAAACTCCTCGACTGAGTGGCTGCGATTACAATTTGAAAGAACGGTGTCATCACCACTCTGTAAACCAAGTTCAACGCTGAGATAGGTGCGTTTTGAAATATCATGGAGATACTCATAAATTTCATTTGAAAGGCAGTCAGGTCGTGTTCCAATTGCAAGCCCGCAGACTCCAGGAATCTCAAGTAATGGTTCATAAACACTGCGTAATTGTTCCACTGAACCATACGTGTTGGAAAATGGTTGTAAATACGGAATGAAAAAAGCAAACCGCTTACCAGCCCGCGCTATAACATCAGTGACCTGTCGAGCAACATCACCTTCACATAACGCAACCGGACTGAATGAGCGGTTATCACAGAACGTACACCCATCAATACTTTTTGTCCCATCACGGTTTGGACAGGAAAAGCCACCGTTAACCGGGATTTTCAGTACCGGGCCACCAAACCTGTTTGTCAGATATACTCTGTAAGGATTGTATCTACGTATCATTCTCTATAAAATAACTTCAGCCAGTACACATATTTCATTGAACATTAAGCTACCAATCGCACCAAAACAGCCACCCTGATTCACCGCTGGTAGATGTTCATCCCAAAATTGAGCACACCGGTAGTTAAACACTCTGATTGTATACCGGAACAAACACGTTTTTGACAAACTCCTCAAATTTTGTCGGGACATTCGGTTTTTGCGGGTCGATATTCAGAGGTCGTAACAGCCCCTTACCAAGACCAACACCAAGCTCGACAAACGACTCTGCCATATTTCTGCTTAACCCCATGGATTGCACCAACCCGTTAACAGCTTCTTCAGGAGGGAAATGAATATACGGCAGGTCTGGAATACCTATGGCTTTTCCTATGATTGCTGTAGCCTGCTTGTAGGAAAGGTAATCACCAAAAATCTCATTAACCGTATGCCCCTCAAACTTCAATTCATAAAGCAGTTCTGCAGCTTTGAGAGCGATATCGCCTGATGCTATCATGCAGAAGGGAACATCGGCAGGTACCGGACCACCATTGATTTTCTGTGCTTTGATCATTGGAATAGTTCCAAGGGTATTTTCCATAAAGTAACTTGGTCGCAGGAAAGCAATATCAACCGATGTAAGCCCCTTGAGGATCGCTTCAACATCGTGGAGCCCTTTGACCGGCCCATTGTCATGATCCAGCTCGGCACCAAGACTCGACAGAACAACTACCTTTTTGACACCGCTTTTCGTTATTGCATTAAATGCTACCTTCCCCATCTCGTTATAATAAGCTCTAAAATCGCTGGTATTGAAGACCGGAGGGACAAGAAAGTACACAGCATCAGCCCCGGTAAACGCACTGGTCAGAAACCCTTCATCCTCCTGGTTACCAACAAATAACTCTGCACCCAGTTTTTTCAACTCCAGAAGATGTGACTCATTCCGACCGATACAACGGACTGCAACATTTTTTTTAATCAGTAACCGGGATATCTTTTCACCGGTTTTACCTGATGCGCCACATACTGTAATCATAATAAACTCCTCTGCTGTGATTAAGAAAAAAGGAGCTTATGCAGTAGCTATTCTGGTGCCATCACAGATATAAAACAATCGGGGAAAATATTTATTATCTACGGTTAGAAATGGTTTTGCCTGTTACCAACAACCGATGCACTATGTATAACATTACACAAATGTATTCCCGAAATCAAAAAAAACGCTCCTGCATGGCAAGTAGCCAGACAGGAGCGATACAAATCATATTGTTGATAAATAAGTTACTTGTTGGCTCGTTTTTTCGCTTCACTCTTCAAATCAAGAATCGGGGTTTCCTCATCACTGTTAAGATCATTAAAATCACTCATCACATCAACCGGCTTTGTGTCGATAGTCTGAACATTCTCTTTGGGATCCCCGCGAAGCTCTTTTTTGAGATCACTGGACTGATCTTTCATAGTCAGCTTGGTATTTCCGCCGGAACTTCCCGCTGGTCCAC
This sequence comes from Chitinispirillaceae bacterium, assembly GCA_050301235.1. Lineage (GTDB taxonomy): Bacteria > Fibrobacterota > Chitinivibrionia > Chitinivibrionales > Chitinispirillaceae > JAFGIN01. Next base: position 40,137 of record JBNKZD010000016.1, read on the forward strand.
TGACTTTCCCTTCAATGCGATCGATCTGTGCCTGGATTTTATCCTTCTGAAGGATATCATCTGTGTATTTTTTGGATGATTTAAGAACTTCAACGGCTTCGACATTCTGTTTTTTCTCAACTAGCGCAAGTGCGAGATTTTCATAAAGAGATACATTTGTTGGCTGCGCTTTTACTGCAAGCTGATATTCTTTAATTGCTTCATCAAGATTTTTCTCTTTTTTCCACAGAATATTACCGAGTTCCCAGTGTGCTTCACCATTTGATGGATTCCCCATAGCAGCCTGCTTGAGATACTGCTTGGCTTCAGCGATCTGACCAAGACCGATATAACACTTCGAAAGATTCATCAATGCTTCCTGGTTTACCCCATCAAGTGCAATCACCTGTTTGAAAATCGCTGCTGCTTTAGAAAATTGATTAGCGTTTGCATACATCGCACCCAGATTAAGGCGTGCTACGATGTTATGCGGATCTAAATCAACAGCTTTTTGAAGCGCCCCGGCGGCATCACTGCTTCTGCCTGTATTTTCATACGCAATCGCAAGATTTGACCATACTTCAGCATTTCTGGAATTGAGTGACAGAGCCTTCTTAAGCTCGGTGACAGCATTAGAATACCGTCCCCAACCAAGATAGGAGAACCCCAGATTGAACTGAGCTTCAAAATTATCCGGCTCCCTGGTCACCACTTTTCGAAACGCAGTAACCGCTTCGTTATAAGCACCATTCTGAATCATTGCCTGACCAGTCATCATCAACTCTTCTACCGATTGTGCCTGACTCTGCACAATGGCTCCCAGCGCCAACAAACATCCAACAACCAGCGTTTGGATTTTCATAGATCCTCCTCAATAAGTATGGTAACCCAGTGCTATACCTAACTACGAGAAAATATGTTCCCTTTGTACAAGGTTCAAGCCATTATTAAATCATTTTGGAAAATGGCCTGATATTCTATCGAAAGGAACTTCTAAATATACACTAATGTAATGTAGCGATTTTTTAGATAACTATAGTATAAATTTAATATATATCAGTAAAATGGCAGGTAGTTAGTTTTTATATCGTATTCAGGTTGGATACACGCGATACTTTTTAATGGTTCTTTTTTTATTAAGAGGAAATTCATTGGGCGTTCCCCTTTGGGTCGTTCCCAATGTCATTGCCTTAAGCTTTCTTCGCGATATTTGTTGGCTTCGAGAGCCTCAGCCAACGGTGGCTGAGGCTCTCGAAGCCACACTCAGAAGCAGCTGTCAACCTTTATGCAATAGCATTGTGTGTCGTTCCTCCGCCGGACTACACTTTGTTTCGGTGTTTTCTGCCCTGCGGTGGAGAAACCACCTGGGTCAGAAGGGTCAGATTAATAACGTTACATTAAACAGGGAATCACTTCAGGTTTGGATTAACGAAATTAAGCAGAAAACTGAACCTTCAATTATACCTGATGTTGAGGATATCAAAATCGGGGATAAAACGGTAGTAATATTTTCTGTCCAGGAATATCCTGTAAAACCGGTTTCTTTTCAGGGTCGTTATTATAAACGAATCAAAAACGCTAATCACCAGATGTCTGCAAATGAGATAGCAGAGTTGCATCTTAAAAGTATTAACGTCTCCTGGGATGCATATCCATATCTGGGTGCGACAGTTCAAAGTCTGGATTTTTCTAAAATCGGAAATTTTATCGAAAAGGTAAATAGTACAGGCCGATTTTCCCTTCTAAAAAATGATGTCGAAGCTCTGGAAAAATTAAGCTTTTTAAAGAATGGAATACCCACAAATGCTGCAATGATTCTATTTTCAAAAGAAAATCTCCGATATAACGTGCACATCGGCCGTTTTAAAACTCCATCCACAATCATTGATGATAAATTGATATGTGGGAATCTGTATGATATAATTGATGAATCAATGCTTTTCATTACCAGTCATATAAAATTCGCATTTGAAATTACAGGTGAAACTACTCAGCGCACAGAAATACCCGAATACCCTATGGATGGAATAAGGGAGTTGTTGTTGAACTCATTGGTTCACAGAAACTATCAAAGTCTAATTGATATACAAATTAAAATTTTTGATACATCTATCAGTTTTTTTAATCCAAGCGGCCTTTTTGGTAATTTGACTGTCGAAGATCTTAAAACCGACTCATATCAAGCCAGTACTCGCAATAAACTCATCGCTGAAGCGCTTTACCTTACAAACGACATCGAAAAGTATGGAAGTGGTTTTATCCGGATAAGAAAAGCTATTGCTGACTACCCTACAATGAAATTTGAATATAAAGAAATCGCTAATGGCTTTTATGCAGAATTAAATTATACTACACAAAAAGAAAGGGTCCCTGAAAATCAGTTAAAAATTATTGGATTTATGAACAAAAATCCCCAGATTACCATCCCGGAGTTAGCGTACGCTATAGGTATATCAGAGCATGAAAATATTGCAAAATTAAAAATCAAAGGACATATTGAACGAATCGGCCCTGATAGAGGCGGTCACTGGAGGGTGAGGAGAGAGGAAGATTGAAATTACCTGGTGTCGCCGAAGGGTAGAATCGCGAGTTTCTTTAATTTTTCTGACAGTTAGCAGGGGCACATTACCATGTGCCCAAATTTAAAGGTCCTATTTGCCAGCTGAGGCTCTTATATCTGCATACTCAATCGCATACATCTTTTCTCCGACAACTGGCACATTCGAGGTCTTATCAATCACCTGCTGAACATTATCCAGTCGTTTCTGGATATCAGGGTGCGTACTGAATGGTTCGGAATATTTCTCAAATGCTGTCGCATTTTCCCCAAGTTTTTGCAGAAATGAGTACATCCCCCGTGGATTTATTCCAGCCCTTGTTGTATAAGCAACGGAGCAACTGTCAGCCTGATACTCATTCGAGCGACTGTATTTTAGAAATGCCATATTTTCAAGCAAGGTTGTCACGGTTGATGTAACTGTTGCACTGTCACCGAACAGAATCGTATTTACAAAATTTACGACACCCTGTGATGCCAGCATTTTTTTGCCATGATACTTGGTGATATGACCAATCTCATGAGCAAGAACTCCGGCAACCTCGGCGCCGTTTTCAGCTTTTTTAAGAAGTCCGGTATAGACAAAAACATGCCCGCCCGGTATGGCAAACGCATTGACAAGAGTATCGTCAATAACAGTAAATGTAAACTCAAGCGATTTCCGGTCACCCTGTATTCCCGCAAGTAATTGCCCTATAGAGTCAATATATTTAACAACATGCACATCGGCATCCGGACGTGCACTATACAAAGGATACTGTACCGTATCAGCAACTATCTGTTGTTTGAACTTATTACCTATTTTAATTTCATCATCATCAGAAATAATAATGCTGCTTAAAGTTTGACAGCTTAAAAAGAATGTAACTACCATTACTGCAAATGGTGCATATGTTTTTGTTTTCATTTTTTTACCTCAATAAGGAATATGCTTTCAGCCAATCAGAAAAAAAAGTGCCACTGTCATAAAAAAATGGTTGCTTTGCTTTAAAATTTTTCGTAATTTAAATTATAGAACGTTATAAATTCTAAATCGATGGAAATTATGCAGAACAACCTCACAACTACTCTTAGTACTCTGTTACTAAAAACCCTGACAGTCGTCGTGGTGGTCGTGGTCGTGTTGTCTGACATAACACCGGTTTAGGGTTTTTAAAATAAAAAGATTTAAACGACCCCTGCCGGTGAAAACCGGCAGGGGTTTTTTTTTGCTCATTTGAAAGGAGAACCGCTCATATGAAATACTCTGGAGCTGAAATTGCAATTAAGCTGCTGGAACGACAGGGTATTACCACAATTGCAGGTATCCCCGGAGGCGCAAATCTTCCGTTATATGATGCGCTTGCCCGGAGTCCGATTCAACACATTCTGACCCGACATGAACAGGGTGCCGGATTTATCGCTCAGGGAATTGCCCGCTCGACCGGAAAACCAGCAGTCTGCTTTGCGACTTCAGGGCCTGGTGTTGTCAACCTGTTAACCACTATTGCAGATGCAAAACTGGACTCGGTTCCTGTTGTTGCAATTACAGGCCAGGTAGCTTCTTCACTTATTGGTACTGATGCATTTCAGGAGATCGACACGTATGGCATGACACTGCCTATTACAAAACATAACTTTCTTGTACGTTCGGCTTCAGAGCTGCTTACAGTCATCCCTGAAGCTTTCCGGATTGCCGGTTCTGGCCGTCCGGGACCGGTTGTTGTTGATATTCCCAAGGATGTTCAGAATCAGCAGGTTAATATTACAGACTGGCCGGAACCGGGTCACGCCAGGTCATTTGATTCTATTGACAGAGAATCCATAAGGAAAGCTGCAGAAATGATCAATGCTGCACAGCGCCCTCTGTTCTATATTGGCGGCGGGGTTATCGCAAGTGAATCATCAGGGCAACTTCGTGCATTTATGCAGGAAAAGAACATCCCTGCTGTTTCAACACTGAACGGCCTTGGTGCACTGTCTGATGATGACCCTCTGTATATGGGAATGCTTGGAATGCATGGTGACCGTGCGACCAATGAACTTGTTGACTCATGTGATCTTCTTATAGCTCTTGGAGTACGCTTTGATGATCGGGCGACCGGGAAAGTAAGTGCGTTTGCGCCTGATGCTGCGATTCTGCATATTGATATTGACAGGTCAGAGTTTAATAAAATCAAAAAAAGCACACTCTCAATTAAAGGCAATATTTCCGATGTGCTCGCAATACTCTCTGACCTTGTGACTCCTTACCCACATTCAGACTGGATCCAAACGGTACAAACCCAAAGATCTTTTTACAGTAAATCGCATAACAGAACATTGGATGGGATGCATCCGGCTTCTATCATCCGTCTGACAGGATCAATTGCTTCACGTGATGCCATCATTACCACCGATGTTGGCCAGCACCAGATGTGGGTTGCACAATCGTATCCGTTCCGGGAACCGCGTACACTCTTGACATCAGGTGGGCTTGGCACGATGGGGTTTGGATTACCAAATGCTATTGGAGCAGCACTTGCCCATCCGGATCGCCAGGTTATCTGCTTTTCCGGTGATGGATCGATTCTGATGAATATCCAGGAACTCGCAACAGTTGCCGATCATCAGCTGAATGTCAAAATACTACTTTTTAACAATGGTCATCTGGGCCTGGTTCGTCAACAACAGGAACTTTTTTATAAAAAGAATTATATTGCATCGAAATTTATTTCAAGCCCGGATTTCACTACGATTGCAGCTGGTTTTGGAATAAAAAGCGCAACAATTAACAGTGCAGGCGATGTTGAAACAACACTGAATCGGATACTCTCTGAATCCGGTCCCGCATTTGTTAACATTATCATTTCACCTGACCACAATGTTCTGCCGATGGTTCCACCTGGTGCAGCAAACAGTGAATCGATTGGAGAGTAAACTATGACTAGTGATCTACTGACTATAGAACTGAATGTCGCTAACCACCCTGGAGTAATGTCTCACATTACCGGTTTGTTTTCACGCCGTGGCTTCAACCTTGAGGGCATTCTTTGCGGTCGAACCGGTGATGGTGAGAAAAGTGTGATTTTCCTTCTGGTAAATGACGGAGAACAACTCGAACAGATTGTCCACCAGTTAGAAAAACTCTACGATGTGGAATCGTTGACTATTCATAAATCGTTCAACGAGGATGCATTTACGAAAATTCGGGATTATCTGTGTGTAGAATAATACTGTAATTGTGTAATAGAAACGTGCTGCCGCACGTCTCTACACAATTACCATACATATTTTACAGTGGCATTTTGAATTATATTTTTTGCAGTGGTAACACTGTCGGTAACAGCATGCATTACATTATCGCTGCCATTCTGACTGCCACACCCTGCCATCGCAAACGATTTTGTTGCTTTCATGGTATCATACGCAGCAAAGGAACATTTCCATACAACTGATGGTTGGCCATTAACTTTAGAATTATCTTTACCCGTACCTGAATACCATTCGTTATTATCAAATGATGCATTTGCTTCAATAAAAAGAGTAACTGTTTTTTCCCTGAAATAGCGGGGTACTTCAACAAACATTTCAAATGAAGTTCCATGAGGTGTGGCTGATGTTATCCCATCAATGGAACTATCACTTAACGCTTCACGAAGGCGTACTCTGTCCCATACAGGAAGTGCTTCAAGATGCTGCGTCTTTTCACCACCCCAATACGAATGTGCTGCTTTGCAAGTAGCATACAGTGTCACCGAAGTATCCCGCAGCGGCTCTTCAATCCACACGGCAAATGATGGCGAGTACATCGATTGTTGTGACAAAGTGAATTTGAGGTCAAGATACCCCTTTTGTGACACACCAAAAGTCGAACTATCCATATCCGGGCAAACTACATCACTTTTCTCACAATGTATAAAGATAATGCAGAAAAGTATTGTCAGTACACATGTGATTAATGTCTTACATTTCATCATTCGATCAACCCCATACAGCATTTTTTAAATTTTTTGCCGCTTCCACATGGACACGGATCATTACGCCCGGTATCGGTATACTTTTTTACATGAGTTGTTCCGCGTACCGACCCATTATCCCTGAATTTATTACCAAACTCACCTTCATGGGACGTTACAATTTTTACCCACTCCAGTGCTCCGGGCATTTTCCCAGAACTGCTAAGAAAAGTATAAAACTCTTTCACCAGTTCGGGAACAGCTTTTTTTATTTCCAGATCAATATTCAGTAGAGCTGTTTGTTTCAAGGCATTTTCAATCCTATTGTAGTCAGGTTCTCCACCAATCTGATCACACCAGAAATGAAGCAGGGACTCAGCATGCTCCTTAAGAGATGGGCTTAGAAAATAGAAATACTCTGATGACAGGTAGTCCTGAATACATTCTGATGGTGAAGTGAACATTTTTTTCTCCATTGATAGATAATTTTGTTAAGCTCTACAATTCGCGTTTCTCTCCCCGCCTCTCTCTCCGACCCTCTCTCCACTCGTGGAGAAAGGGGGTAAAAGATTTTCACATTCATCCCCCTCTCCATTCACTAATGGAGAGGGGGACCGAGGGGGTCAGGCGAACGCGACAATTGCGAATATCTCTTTTACTGAGATCTCTTTACCCCATGGTATCAGCACGGCATAAAGGCAAGTGCCACACTCAGTGCCACACTGGTGGTTAAACCACATTAAACCACCACAGACTCCAGCGCCCGCATCAGTATCCCACGTAACTCTTCCGCACCGCTACATCTGAAAATCTCATTTCGCAACACAGCCGCATTTGCAACACCTTTACAATACCAGGCCGCATGTTTTTTCATATCTCTGCCGGCAACACTGTCTCCATAATGATCTCTGTATTTCTGAAGATGATCCAGTGCGACAGTTAATCGTTCCTGAAGTGTCACTTCGGTAACAGGTTTTCCTGCAATCGCATTTTTTATCTGTCGAAACAGCCATGGGTTTCCGTAAACTCCTCGTCCAATCATTATACAATCACAGCCGGTCTCAGTAATCATCTTCAGGCCATCATCGGCAGTACAGATATCCCCATTACCAATTACCGGAATCGTTACTGACCTTTTGACTTCTGCAATCCGTTCCCAGAACGAATGCCCGGTAAACATCATCGATTGTGATCGTGGATGAAGAGTCACAGCAGCAGCTCCGCACTCCTGAGCCATCTGTGCGAACTCAATATCAACC